>CACIXF010000003.1 GCA_902590535.1 uncultured Pelagibacteraceae bacterium | reverse complement strand
TATCATTGTTATTGTCATAAAACCACAAGACTGATTTCAGAAAAATTTAGTTCAATTAAAATTAAAACTACATTTCAATCAAGATTTGGTCCACAAGAATGGCTTCAGCCATACACTGACAAGACTCTAGAAAACTTACCTAAAGAAGGAGTCAAAAATGTTCTTACAATTTGTCCAGGCTTTTCATCTGATTGCGTCGAGACTTTGGAGGAAATTTTAATTCAGGGTAAAGAGAGTTTCATTAGTGCCGGCGGAGAAAATTTTGATATGGTTCCTTGTTTGAATGATAACGATGATCATATTCTTTTATTAAAATCCTTAATTGAAAGAAATATTTGATATATGAATTCGTATTTATTATTTAAATCTTTGCATTTGATTGCAGTTATTTCTTGGATGGCTGGTCTCTTGTATCTTCCTAGAATTTTTGTTTACCACGTTGAAAATAAAGAGAAGAAAGAAACAACAGTTATTTTTGAAGTTATGGAAAGAAGGTTGTTTTATTACATCATGCGTCCCGCAATGATTTTTACTTGGGTTTTTGGATTAGTATTAATTTATCTCAATGGAATAGATATTTTTTCTCAATTATGGTTTCAGATAAAAATTGTTTTTATAATTTTGTTATCAGCTTACAATGATTACCTAGGGAAATGTCTTGTTGCTCTAAAAAATTCTACAAACATAAGATCTGCAAAATTTTTTAGAATTATTAACGAAATACCCACAATTATCTTAATTATTGTTGTATTTTTAGCTATTTTTAAGCCAATCTAGGGTTGAAATAACAAAAGTAGTATATATATTAATACTATCTGATAAGTCCTTATCAATAAAATTAATCATGAACATTCAAGAATTAAAATTAAAATCATCTGAACAGCTTATTACTCAAGCAGAAGAGCTTGGTATAGAAAACGCAAGTACATTAAGAAAACAAGAAATACTTTTTGCTATTCTTAAAAAAGTTGCTGAAAAAGAAGAAATCACTGGCGTAGGTGTTTTGCAGTTATTACAAGACGGCTTTGGTTTTTTGAGGGCAATGGAGTCAAATTATCTTCCAGGACCAGATGATATATATGTTAGTCCAAGTCAAATTAGAAAATTTGGTTTAAGAACCGGAGATACTGTTGAAGGACCAGTAAGAGCACCTAAAGAAGGAGAAAGATATTTTGCATTATTACAAGTTAGTAAGATAAATTTTGAGGAACCGGAAAAAGCAAGACACAAAATTGCGTTTGATAATTTAACACCTTTATATCCAGATAAACAATTGGTGATGGAAGTTGAAACTACAAAGGTTGAAAAAAAACAAGATTTAACACCAAGACTTATTGATTTAGTTAGTCCAATCGGCAAAGGACAAAGATCTATAATAATTTCTCCACCCAAAGCTGGAAAAACAATGATATTACAAAGCATAGCAAACTCGATAGCTAAAAATTACCCAGAATGTTATCTTATGGTGCTATTGATTGATGAACGTCCAGAGGAAGTAACAGATATGCAAAGAACCGTAAAAGGTGAGGTAATAAGTTCTACTTTTGATGAACCAGCTCAAAGACACGTAGCAGTAGCTGAAATGGTTATTGAAAAAGCAAAAAGATTAACCGAACATAAAAAAGATGTTATCATTTTATTAGATTCTATAACAAGACTTGGTAGAGCCTACAATGCAGTGATACCTAGTTCGGGTAAAGTTTTAACTGGTGGTGTTGACGCAAATGCACTCCAGAGACCAAAAAGATTTTTCGGTGCAGCAAGAAACATAGAAGAAGGTGGTTCTTTAACGATTATTTCTACAGCTTTAATTGATACAGGAAGCAGAATGGATGAAGTAATCTTTGAAGAATTTAAAGGTACTGGAAATAGTGAAACAATACTAGATAGAAAAATTGCAGATAAGAGAATTTATCCAGCTATTGATATAACAAAATCAGGAACAAGAAGAGAAGAATTATTATTTGATAAAAATGATTTACAAAAAATGAACGTGCTCAGAAGGATAATTGCACCAATGGGTACTATGGATGCTATTGAGTTTATAAACTCGAAATTGAAAGACACTAAAAACAATGCTGAGTTTTTTAATTCAATGAATAAACCAGCATAATTTAAAGATAATTTAATTCTAACATTTCTTTTTTAAATTCTTTCTCTATTTTTTTGGATATCTTATTGTCTACTAATTTTCGCCAATTATTTTTAGGGCCCATATTAAAAAATGATATAGGTTGATCTATTGAAATTGGAGCCTCTATGAACCCATTATATTTTTCTTTTTTTTTTAAATTATAAAAATCACTTTTTTTAATTGCATCTAAAATTTTTTTTCTTTCAAATTTTTTATTTATTAAATTCTCTAAATATTTTGTAATTTTTTCAAATTCTAACTCTGGAAAATTAATTAAATTTTCATATTTTATTAACAGATAATTTTTATTCATTTTTTTCCAAGAATTAAAATGATTTTTCCAAGATGATATAATATGAGGTAAATCTACTTCTTTTTCAGAATTTTTAGTTCCAATTACTTTCCTATCATCTAGTAAAAATTTTAAGGTGTCATCATAATTTTTAAAATTATAATGGTTTTTTAGTGATGTAATAACATTTCTTGGATCTCTAACTATATAAATCACACCAAGAGTAGTTTGAGTATCTGTAAATTTATAATCCCCGTTTTTCCAGTAAGCATGATGTGTTTTCAAAAAAATTGTTTCGTTTGATAAGTTCAATTTTAATTGAGCATTAATACAATGTTTTGAAAATTCATTTATGTCATCCATATTTACTGCGATATCTTTAAAATGTTTCCTATTGGGGAATTGCCCAATTGATAAATTGTTTATGTCGGATTCGTTGTCATCAGTGTAAAATAACGAATTTAAAAATACCCTAACCCATGTATTGCCACTTTTGGGATATGAGGCTAGCCAAATTATCATTAAAAAATTATATAATTAAGAATAATACAAAGCTATAATTACTATTTATGACTATTTATGCCTTATCATCAGGACCTGGTATTTCAGGTATAGCTGTTATAAGAATTTCAGGTAGCAAAACTTCTGAGATTTTAGAAAAACTTACTGGAAAGAGGCTTCCAAAGCCAAGGGTAGCAACGTTAAGAAAAATCAATAAAATGAACACTTCTGAGGTCATCGATGAAGGTATAATACTATGGTTTCCGGGCCCTCAGAGCTATACAGGCGAAGATATGGCTGAGATCCAAGTTCATGGGAGTAAAGCTGTCGTGGACGCTCTGCACTCCTCTCTTTCAAATATAGAAAATTGTAGATTAGCTGAGCCAGGTGAATTTACAAAACTAGCATTTCAAAATGGAAAAATAAATTTGCTTAAAGCTGAAAGTATTGCCGATTTAATTTCTTCAGAAACTGAAATTCAAAGACAACAAGCAATTAAAATTATGAATGGAAAATCAGGTGATCAATTTAATTTTCTTAGAGAAAAACTTCTAAAAATTTTATCGCATATAGAGGCCAAAATTGATTTCCCTGATGAAGATTTGCCAAATAATATTTTAGAAGAAATTAGAAACAGTTTAGATGAGGTAATAAAAAAAATTAAAAAAATACTAAATGATCAAAAAGTTGGAGAAAGAATTAGAGAAGGTTTTAAGATTGCAATTCTAGGCCCAACTAATGCTGGTAAATCAAGTTTGATGAATCATTTATCCAATCGAGATGTAGCAATTGTTTCCGAAATTGCTGGCACAACTAGAGACGTAATAGAAACACATCTCAATATAGATGGTTATCCAGTAATAATATCTGATACAGCTGGAATAAGAGACTCAAAAGACGAGATAGAAAAGAAAGGTATTAAATTATCCCTTAATAGAGCAGAAGAAGCAGATTTAAAGCTTGTTGTAGTTGATGCAAAAAGCCTTGATTTTACTGATGTTTTGAAAGGTTTGTTAGATGAAAATGCAATTTTAGTTATAAATAAGTCTGATCTTTTAGAAAAAAATATTGATCTAGAAATAAAAAAAACAAATCACGTTTTAATTTCAATTAAAGAAAATAAAAACATCGAAGAATTAATTTTAAAAATAAAAAATAATTTAAAAAATAAATTTATTTCAAGTGATGATATTTTGATTACCAGAGAAAGACACAGACAACATTTACAACAGTGTTTAAATCATTTAAAAAATTTTAATCAAAAAAAAGAAATAGAAGATTTCGATAAAGCAGCTGAAGATTTAAGATTAGCTACTAGACATTTAGGCATGATTGTTGGAAAAGTTGATGTTGAGGAGATATTAGGCAGTATTTTCAACGATTTTTGTATCGGTAAATAATACTTCAGTTTGCTGGTTTTTTTGCGTTTTTTTGCCTAAAAACGTTGATAACATTAGTTTATTTACAAAAAAATAAGCCCACCTTGTAAAATATATAATCACCTATAAATTCGGGATATGAAAAATGATTTGTCGTTTGATGTAGTTGTAATAGGTGGTGGGCATGCAGGTTGTGAAGCTGCAGCAGCATCGGCTCGTCTAGGAGTGAACACTGCCCTATTCACTCACAACATAGAAACTATTGGAGAGATGTCATGTAATCCTGCAATAGGTGGTTTGGGTAAAGGTCACTTGGTCAGAGAAATAGATGCTCTTGATGGCGTTATGGGAGATGTAGCAGACAAATCAGGTATACAATTTAGATTGTTAAATAGAAGTAGAGGGCCAGCAGTCAGAGGACCAAGAACTCAATCAGATAGATCTCTTTATCGTAAATATATGCAAGAAAAATTACTAAACTATTGTAATTTAAGCATTTTTTCTGATCCTGTAGTAGAGTTTATTTTTGATAAAAATTCTATAAGTGGGTTTATAACTAAAGAAGGCAAGAAAGTTCTATCTAACAAGATAATACTCACAACAGGGACTTTTTTAAATGGTTTGATACATATAGGTGATGAAAGAACGCCTGCAGGAAGATATGATGAAAAACCCTCAAAAGGTTTGAGTGAACAATTAGCAAAATATAATTTTAAAATTGGAAGATTAAAAACTGGAACACCACCAAGGTTAGATTCAAGGACAATTAATTTTAAGAACTTAGAAGAACAATTCGCAGATGATGATCCTTATTTTTTTTCATTCTTAACTAAAAAAAATTTAAACAAACAAATATCTTGTCGAATGACGTACACAAATGAAAAGGTTCATAAAATTATAGAAAAGAATTTATCTAAGAGCGCTATGTACTCGGGTAGCATAAAAGGGGTAGGCCCAAGATATTGTCCATCTATAGAAGATAAGATAGTTAAATTTGCAGATAAAGTTCGTCACCAGATATTTTTAGAGCCAGAAGGTCTAAATGATCATACAATTTATCCAAATGGTATATCAACATCACTTCCAGCCGAGGTACAGCAAGAAATATGTAATAATATCAATGGTTTAGAGAATGTTTCTATACTAAGACCAGGATATGCCATAGAATATGATTATATAGATCCACGTGAACTATTCCTAACTCTTGAAACTAAGAAGATAAGCAACCTCTATCTTGCAGGTCAAATTAACGGAACAACAGGATATGAGGAAGCTGCTGCACAAGGCCTTATAGCAGGAATAAATGCTGCTTTGTCTGTTAAAAAATTAGAACCATTCATACTTGATAGATCAGATGCTTACATAGGAGTAATGATAGATGATTTGGTGACAAAAGGAGTAGCTGAGCCATATCGTATGTTTACATCAAGAGCAGAATATCGATTGAGTTTGAGATCTGATAATGCTGATCAAAGATTAACTGTAAAGGGAATAGAAATTGGTTTAATCGGTAATGAGAGAAAAGCCATGTATTTGAGTAAATTTGATAAAATAAGTCAAATCAATTTAAAAATGAGAGATTCAAAGATTTCACCATCTAAAGCTGAGAAATTTGGAATAAAAATAGCAAAAGACGGAGTATTGAGATCATCTAGTGAAGTTTTAACTCAAAAAGGGGTAAATATGAGTAAAATTAGGGAAATATGGTCTGATATACCTTTTTTTAGCAAAGAAATTGATGAACAAGTGGAAATTAACGCTCATTACAGAGGGTATTTGAAGAAGCAAAAAGCTGATATTTTAGCATTTAAGAGAGATGAAAACTTAATTATTCCTGATAAAATCAATTATGATTCACTATCAGGTTTATCAAATGAGGTAAAAGCTAAGTTTAACGAAATAAAGCCAAAAACAATGGGTCAAGCTCTCAGAATTGATGGAATAACTCCTGCTGCTGTATATATTTTGTTGTCACATGTCAAAAGAAAGTCTATTAAGCATATAGCTTAATGGATCAGGAAATTTTAAATTCTTATTCTAGAATCAATCACTTAAATGTTTCACGTGAAACATTTTTGGACTTTGAAAACTATATATCCATGATTCTTGAAAAAAATAAAAAAATCAACATAATTAGCCAAAATACAGCGTCAAAAAAGGCTATAATTAACCGTCATATTATAGATTCTGCACAAATTATTGATTTTGTTGACTTAAATAGTAATACAACCACAGATATAGGTTCAGGAGGGGGTATGCCAGGTATAATCGTGGCAATTATACTAAAAAATATGAAAAATAATATGAATGTGCACCTTTATGAAAAAAGTTACCATAAAAGCCATTTTTTAAAGGAAGTTTCAAAAAAATTAAATTTAAACACAAAAGTTTTTCAAAAAAATATTTTTGAAATAAAAAATTTAGAAACAGGAACAATAATGTCCAGAGCATTTAAACCAATGCCAGTAGTTTTAGAATTAGTATATGAAAATTTTTCAAAATATAAAAATTTAATTTTTTTTATGGGGAAGAGCGGAAAAAAAATTTTTGAAAATTCCAAAAAAAATTGGGAGCTGGAGTATGTAGAAAAGAAAAGTTTAACAAATGAAGACTCATTTTTAATAAATATTAAAAAAATTAAAAAAAAAAATTAAAAGGATGATAAAATTTATTAAATGCAAATTATTTCTGTTATAAATCAAAAGGGTGGGGTAGGAAAAACTACTACTGTAATAAATCTTGCAGCTGGATTATCTCAACTCAATAAAAAAATTCTAGTAATCGACCTAGACCCACAAGGAAATGCAACAACAGGACTAGGATTATCAAATATGGGTAATTCAAGTGATACAATTTATGGTGTATTGAACGGAACCAAAGAAATTGAGACTGTAATTAAGAAAACACAGTTCAAGAATTTAGATATTATTAATTCTAATGTTGATCTTTCTGGATTGGAGGTTGAGACAGCTGATGATAGTAATAGAGCATTTATATTAAAGTCCAAATTAACCCCATATTTAAACAATTCTAGAGGATCCTATGACTATGTCTTAATTGACTGCCCGCCATCTTTGAGCTTGCTAACAGTAATGGCACTAGTATGCTCAAACTCACTATTAGTACCTCTTCAAACAGAATTTTTTGCTTTAGAGGGTTTAACTCAGCTTATGAAAACAATTGAAAGAGTAAAAGTAAGTTTAAACCCAGATTTAAAAATTAGAGGGATACTTTTAACTATGTATGACAAAAGAAATAAGCTGTCTTCACAAGTAGAGAAGGAAGCCAGGGATTATTTTAGTGAAAAAGTTTATTCAACTGTTATACCAAGAAATGTCAGATTGTCAGAAGCACCATCTCATGGAATGCCAGTACTAATTTATGACAAGACATGTCCTGGTAGTAAATCATATTTTAATTTTACTGATGAATTTATTAGTCAAGAGACAACGATTGGTAGTGCAGCTTAATGGATAAAATTAAAAAAGGTCTAGGTAGAGGATTATCTTCATTAATTGGTGAAACAAAAGTAGAGCCTCAAAAAAATCAAGTGTCTATAAGTGATCTGATACCTAACAAATATCAACCTAGAAAAATATTTGATGAAGTAAGTTTAGATGATTTAACTAATTCAATTAAAGAAAGAGGCATGATACAGCCAATAATTGTTAGAAAATTAGATGACGATAAATCTAAATTTGAGATTATAGCTGGTGAAAGGAGATGGCTTGCTGCTCAAAGAGCTGGTCTTCACAATGTACCTGTTGTTATTACAGAGGCAGATGATTTAAGATCTTTAGAATTTGCTATAGTAGAAAATGTTCAAAGACATGACTTAAATCCACTCGAAGAAGCTCAAGGGTACAAACGCCTGATCGATGAATTTTCATATGATCAAGAAAAAGTATCTAAATTCATTGGAAAAAGCAGAAGTTATATAGCTAATTCTTTGAGGCTCTTAAGTCTACCTAAGGAAGTAATAAAGCTTGTCGAAGCTCAAAAATTAACTGCTGGTCATGCTAAAATTTTAGTTGGCCTCGATAATGCCAGTTTTGTAGCCAATAAAATTATAGAAAAAAAACTCTCTGTCAGACAAGCAGAGAATTTTGTTAAAATTTTTAAGAATAAAAAAATAAAATCTAATAAAGTAAAAGATTCTAATATTATTGCTCTTGAGTTATCTATTTCAAATAAAGTTGGATTGAACGTAGATATTCAAAATAATAAACGAAACAAAGGTAAAATAAGTTTTGAATATAAAGATTTGGAACAATTGAATAAAATTATAGATATAATTAAATCTAATTATTAATTAATATAAGTTTGTTCTAATATAAAATCTGTTAATAGATTTAAAGAATTATTTAAATTTTTCTTGATATTAAGTTCAATTTTATTCAACTCATAAATTAAATTTTTAATTTTTTTTGGCTTCCATTTATATATTTGCTGTTTAGTAACCTCTTTATCTTTCCAAAAAATTGGTGGTTTTGCTGAAGAAATTGTCAAATTTATATTATTATTTTTTTCAAACTCAATTGAAAGCTTGAGAATTCTCTTTAATTTATTCAAAAATACTCTGGTTATTAAAATGCAATCTTCATTACTAAAATTATTCTCATTTAAAATATCTAAAGTTTTTTTTTGATTTTTTGCTAGACAATTATCAATTAGATCTGAAATATTATGATCTTCTGTTAAACTAACTAATTGGGCTAAACTTTTAGTATTTAGTTTTTTACCATTTAATGAAAAAAGTTTTATTTTATTTAACTCATTTAATAGTCTTCCCCTGTCCCCATTACATTTGTTAATGATTGAATTAATATTAGCCTGTGAAATTGCTATATTTTCATTTTTAAAAAAAGTATAAGATATTTTTGATAGTGTTTGTTCATTATCTGGATAAAAAGCAACGCATATATATTTTTTGTCTTTCTCAAAATAAGATCTTAATTTGGATTTTTTTTCAAGCATATCGCATTGAATTATAATAAATATATCTTGTAAATTTTTTGAGACAATTACCTCTATAAACTTTAAAATTTTTTCCGTTGCCCTTTTAATTATAATTACTTTTTCTTTTTCAAAAAGAGACCTTGATAAAATATTTTCAACAAATATTTCCATATCCAGCAAAATTTCTTTTTCCTCAAAGCTGGATATTTCTATTTTTATATTTTTTAATATATGTTCTATACTTTGATTTTTAAGACCCTCATTTTTTCCATAAAAAAGTAGTAAATTATTTTTTTTTATATCTATCTTTTGTATATCGCTTGATTTAACTATCATTTCATTTGTGATAGCTGTAATATTAATTTTCTAGATATAATATTTGTTAAACTGTCTTTTATACTTTCTTCATAGTCTTTTTCTTCGATTTTATCACTATTACTTTGCATATTAAAAGTCTCTATATATTTTATTTCTTTAAATGTTTCTAAAGATTTAATCTTAAATTTAATTTCTATAATAATTTTATATTCTGTGGCAGCTCCAGTAGTATCTTTTGCAATTATATTTTTATTATATTTTGAGTTTATTCCCAAATTATAAACTTTATCTTTGCTAATAGAATTATTCATATAATTTAATAAATTGGATTTAATTCTATTATTAATTTCTCTGTCACCATTTATTTCACTTATATTAATAATAAAGCTTATATTTTTTAAGTCTTTGTAAACTGGTGAGTAACCACAACCGCCTAAAATAATTATTGTTGTTAAAAATATAAAAATCTTTTTAATTATTTTGTTCATACAATAATATTAACTAGTTTATTTTTAACAAAAATAACTTTATTTGGTTCTTTATTTTGCAAATATTTTATCAAATTATTATCTTTTTTAATTTTTATTAATAAATCATTCTCTGAAATATCTCTTTCGACTTCAATTATAGATCTCTTTTTACCATTTATTTGAACTACAAAGTTAATGTTATCTTCAATCAGCATATTTTCATCATAAGAGGGCCAATTTAAATCAATTTTAAAATTATTTTTTTCAATACATTCTGATACAAAATGTGGGATTATTGGCATCATTGCTACTAAAATTTTACTATAATTATTTATAATGGTATTTTTTGTATAATTATTTTTCATTTCATGGTTTAAAAATGAATAAGTCTCATGAAGATTTGCTATGAGCTTATTATAGCTAAAAGAATTAAGATT
The DNA here is from genome assembly GCA_902590535.1 of uncultured Pelagibacteraceae bacterium. Classification (GTDB taxonomy): domain Bacteria; phylum Pseudomonadota; class Alphaproteobacteria; order Pelagibacterales; family Pelagibacteraceae; genus Pelagibacter. Next base: position 137,527 of record CACIXF010000003.1, on the reverse strand, counting down.
ATCAGTCATTTTTTTTAAGAACTGGTTTGTATATTTTGCTAATTTATTGTTTGAATCTTTTGGATGATTTTTTAAAATTTCATTTAAAATTTTTTGATTTAACATCCAAAGCTTTTGAATAAATTTATTTGACGAAGATATTCCTTCATCGGACCATTGAACATCTTTTTCAGGAGGGCTATCTGATAGAATAAATAATCTCGCAGCATCAGCTCCAAAGTTATTTATGATTTTTTCAGGATCAATTGTATTCTTTTTAGACTTTGACATTGACTCTGAAGGACCAATTTTTACTTTCTTAGTTAAGTTATCTTTTTCAAATTTTTCACCATTAATTGTTTCAACTTCATCTGGACTTAACCATCTATTATCTTCACTTTTATAAGTTTCATGACAAACCATACCCTGAGTAAATAATCCATTAAATGGTTCTTTGATCTTAAACTTTTCATTTTTATAAGATAGAGCCAACATAAAAAATCTAGAATAAAGTAAATGCAAAATAGCATGTTCTACTCCACCTATGTATTGATCAACAGGCATCCAGTACTTAATATCATCATCGTTAAACCCATATTGCTTATCATTTGGTGAGCAAAATCTTAAAAAATACCAGGATGAGTCAACAAAAGTATCAAGTGTATCAGTTTCCCTAGTATAGTTTTTTCCATCTATTTTAATATTTTTCCAGTTGTCCAATTTATCAAGAGGATTACCAGTGGTATCAAATTTACTAATTTGAGGTAGTACCACTGGAAGCATATCAACAGGTACTTTTTTGGGATTTCCTTTATCATCATAAATAATTGGAATTGGACATCCCCAATATCTTTGACGAGAAACGCCCCAGTCTTTTAATCTGAAATTAACTTGTTTTTTTCCAATTTTTTTTTCTTCTAAATGATCAATGGTTTTTATAATGGATTCTTCTGGACATTTTAATCCATTTAAGAAAGATGAATTAAAAATAAAACCAGGACCAGTGTACGCTTCATCTTTTACTTTAAAATTATCATCAGCATCACTAGGTTTAACTACCGTTTTTACCTTTAAATTATATTTTAAAGCAAAGTCCAAGTCTCTTTGATCATGACCTGGGCATCCAAATACTGCTCCAAATCCGTAATCCATTAAAACAAAATTAGCAAAATAAATTGGTACTTTAATATTTTCATCAAGTGGATTAATTGCATATAAATTGGTTTTAAAACCTAATTTTTCAGCGTTTGCTATAGCTTCTTCTGTAGTACCTGTTGATGAACAATTTTTTTTAAATTTTAAAAAATCCTTATCATTTTCATAAAATTTAGCAATCGGATGATCTACAGATAATGCTAAAAAGGACATACCAAATAAAGTATCTGGTCTTGTAGTAAAACATTTTATTTCTTTTACTTCATTTGAACCTTCTACTTTAAAATTCACCTCACAACCAAAAGATTTACCAATCCAATTTTTTTGCATTATTTTAACTTTGTTTGGCCAATCTTTTAATGAATCAAGATTTTTCAATAATTCTTCAGAAAATTTTTTTATATTAAAAAACCATTGATTTAGTTTTTTTCTTTCAACAACTGCTCCTGATCTCCATCCTTTTCCATCAATAACCTGTTCGTTAGCTAATACTGTTTTATCAATAGGGTCCCAATTAACGTATTGTTCTTTTCTATAAACAAGTTCTTTATCATAAAGCTCTAAAAAAAATTTTTGTTGATGTTTGTAATATTCAGGAGTGCAAGTAGAAATTTCACGACTCCAATCAATTGATAATCCTAACTTTTTTAGTTGAGATTTCATAGTAGAAATATTTCTTTCGGTCCAAGTTTTTGGATCTAGATTATTTTGTCTTGCAGCATTCTCTGCTGGCATTCCAAATGAGTCCCAGCCCATTGGATGTAAAACATTATATCCTTGTAGAGACTTAAATCTAGCAAGGACGTCCCCAATTGTATAGTTTCTTACATGACCCATATGTATTTTACCAGATGGGTATGGAAACATTTCAAGACAATAAAATTTTTTTTTACTTTTATCTAATTTTGTAGAAAAAATTTTTTTTTCTTCCCAATATTTTTGCCATTTTTCTTCTATTATTTTGAAATTATATCTTTCCACAAAAAGTTTTAATTATTTCGATTATCTATCTCTGGCATATTGTAAGGTTTAAAATTTTTATCTTCCGATTGTTTTTTGTAGATAGCTGCCTTTTTTAAAATTTCTTTTGTAAGTTCAGTTTTTAAATTCCCAGTTTGTTCTGTTATTTTGCAATTTATAATATTCTCACATTTTTTATAAAAAATTTTAATATTTAAAGCATCAGATCTAACCTCGTTGGTTAAAAATCTTATACTAATTTTAATTGATTCATTTAAATTTTGGTTATCCGAGTACCAATCAGTAATTAAAATACCACCACTATAATTAGCTGTTGCTATAGGCATAAAATCAATGGTATCCAAAGAGGCTCTCCAAAGCTCATTAGCAGTTGCGAATTCAAAATTCCCAGATGCCCCTTTACCAAAACTTTCGTCGAGTCTAAAACCTTTTCCTTCCTCAAGATTTTTTTTTACTCTTTCTCTGGGGTCATAAGGAACTTTCCTTGCGTCAGCTCCAGGTAATTTTCCGTTACAAGAATTTAAAAATAGAATTAGTAAAAATGAGACTAGAAATTTTATTGAATTAGACATAAATTCATTAATTTTAAAGATTTGTCAGAACTATATACAACTAAATTAAAAAAACCCAATTACATAATAAAATTAGGGTTTTTATGTGTTGCATAAATACAACAATATATAATTTTTTAGCATCTTTTCTCTCAAAATATAAAAAAAATTAAGCCAAAATGGTAAGTATACAACGTTTATTATTAATAATAACAAAAACATAAGGAGTAATTAATATGAACAACTTTAAAAAAGTAGGTTTAACTGCTTTAGCAGGTTCACTTATAGCTACATCAGCTTTTGCTGGTTCTCTAAGTGTTTCTGGTGGTGCAGATTTAACTTTAACTAACCAGACTAACCACACACAAGGTAACGGTTTCTCATCTGGAGATTCTTTAAACTTTGCAGGAACTACTGAGTTAGATAATGGAATGGTAATCACATCTAAACAAGAAATAGATGGTGGTGCACTAGATGATAGAAGTTTAACTATCGAAATGCCTGATATGGGAACTTTGATTTTCCAATCAAGTGGTAATACAGCTATGAGTGCTGTTGACGATGTTATGCCAACTGCATACGAGTCAGCTTGGGATGTGTTAGCACAAGGTACTACTTCTGCTGCAGCCGCTAGAACTGCTGGACAAGCATTAAAAGAAGGTTCAATTGGTGGTTTCTCAACTGCTAACAACTTCTTTTATACTGCACCAGACATGGTTGACGGTTTAAAATTAACTGCGTCTTACACACCTTCAGGAAAAGGTGGAACTAGACCAGATGGTTCAGTATCTTTTGCACTTGAGTACACAGGTGTTGAAGGTTTAACTATTGGTATGGCATCAGACGATAATGGTAGAAAAGGCACTAACAAATTAGAGACTGACACAATGTATGCTAAGTATGCGTTTGGTTCATTCACTATTGGTGTTCAACAATCTGACCAAGACCAAGATGGTGGAACTGCTTCTGATGATGAGTTCTCAGCACATGGTATTACTTACCAAGTATCTGATGACTTCACTATCGGATATCATGCTTCTGAAAGACAAATGGGTGATAAGACAGGAGACGAAGAGTCTAAGAACTTATCAGCTTCATACACACAAGGTGGTATGACAATTTCAGCAGCTATGATTTCTATGGATAACGTAGGTGGTTCAACTGCATCTAGAGATGACATCGATGGTTACAAAATCGGTGTATCTTTTGCATTCTAATTTAATTAGAATTTAAATTTAAAAGGGCCCCTTTTTAGGGGCCTTTTTTTTATTCAAAAAAAGTTATTCCTGCAAATTCATTATTTTTTAGAAGACTTAATTTTTTAATATTTTTTTTAGAAATACCACCCAAAGCAACTACTTTTTTCTTCGTTAATTTAGAAATTAATTTAAATTTATTAATTCCTAAATAATTTTTATTTTTTTTGAATATAGATGATATGAAAATGCTATTTACGTTTTGAGTTTCCTTTGTTCTAATTTGTTTAATACTGTGGGCTGATCCAATTATGTTAAATTTTTTTTTTAACGAAAAAGCTAAGTGTTTTGTAGATTTATTAAAAGAAGGAATATATGCACCATCCAAGTCTAATTTTATTGCAAGTTTAATATTGTTAGATAGATAAAATTTAACTTTAGTCTTTCTACAGTACTTTTTTATTTTTAGGATAAGATCTTGATCTATTGTTTTTGAATTATAATTTCTATAAATAATCGTAGTTTGCTTATCTTGCTTGTTGATAATATTTGTATCAAATTTATTAATAAAGTAATATTTATCCTTCATATGAATAGCACTGTAAAAAATTTATTAGACATCAAGAATAATATTAAAATTCATCTTAATAAATTAAATATTAACAATAATCCTAAAATTGTTGCAGTATCTAAGACCTTCAAGATTGATAAAATATTACCCCTAATTGAGTATGGTCATAGTGACTACGGAGAAAACAAGGTCCAGGAAGCATTAGAAAAATGGGCAGAAATTAAAAAAATTAATTCGAAAATAAGATTACATATGGTTGGAAAATTACAAACTAATAAAGTGAAATTTGCAGTACAAATATTTGATTATATTCATTCGGTGGATAGCGAAAAACTTGCAAGAAAAATTGCTGAAGAACAAAATAAAATTAATAAAAAAATAAAAATTTTTTTACAGGTTAACATTGGTGATGAAAATCAAAAATCAGGTATAAATAAAAATGAGGTGGGCCAATTAGTTTCATTTAGTGAAGAAATTGGTTTAAATGTAATTGGTTTGATGTGTATTCCTCCGGTAAATAGTGACCCTGAGAATTATTTTATAGAAATGAACAAATTAAATAAAGATCTAGGTCTGACAGAATTGAGTATGGGCATGTCCTCAGATTATTTAATTGCAGCTAAAAACTTTTCAACGTATGTCAGATTGGGATCTAGTATTTTTGGGCAAAGATCTTAAAAAATTTTAATTTTTGAATTTTTTTTAATCAACTTTAACATAATTAAAAAATCTTTTTCTTTTAAACCAATACAACCAGCTGTCGGTTTATAATCTCTGGTTAGGTGAATAAAAATACAGCTCCCTAGGCCAACGATAGGTTTTTTAAAATTGTACTTAATTGGAATTAGTAAATCATATTTATGATCTTTTCTTTTTAATTTCTCGTGTCTTATTTTATTATTTACTCTAATAAGCTTGTTATATTTTTTTGGAAAATGAATATCATCACACCAACCCATTTCTTTTTTAATTTCTATACATTTTAATAAAGTTAATGGTTTTTCTATGCGATCTTTTCGATAGTATAAACTTCCAATTTCAAAAATTCCTTTTGGCGTTTTTCTGTCTCCTTCCTTTTTATTAGTTGTTGAACCTTTTTTGCCAATACAGCAGATAAATTTAAATTCATCTATTTGAAGAGTATGTTTATTTTTAACAAAAATTGTCATATTCTCTTTTTTGTGAGTATTCAGAATTTAATAATATATAATTTTAATGAATTATATCAAATTTTCGAAGAACTTAGTTTAGATTTAAATTTTAATATTATTGTTGCAGACAATGAAAAGTCCCTAGATGAAAAAACAAAAAAAATTCACAATTATTTAATTATAACTAATAAAAAACACTCAGATATTCAGAACGAATTTGTTTTAGATTGCACACCAATTAATATTTTTAAATTAATCGAAAAGATAAATATTGAATTTTTAAAATTACAATTTAATAGCCAGTCTGAAGTGATAGTAAAAAATTATAATATTGATTTAAATTCTAGAGAAATGTTAAAAAATAATATCAAGCTTAAGTTGACTGAAAAAGAAATAAATACAATTAGCTATTTATCTAAATCAGAAAAACCAGTTAGTATTGATGAGCTGCAAGAAAAAGTTTGGAGTTATCAGTCTGATATAGAAACTCATACTGTTGAAACTCATATTTATCGATTAAGAAAAAAAATTTTAAACACATTTGATGATAAAGATTTTATAATTAGTGAAAAAAATGGCTATCAAATCAAATAAGAAGAACCCTATGGCTAAAGATTTATTTACCAAAAAGTACAAACCAAAAATAGTTAAGCCTAAAAAAGGCAAGGGAAGTTTTAAAAGAAAGAAAATTTAAGTTAAAGTCTTGCCCCAATTTGTTGTATTACTTTAGTTGACATTTCAGTACCTTTTTCGAGACACTCTCTTGTAGATAATTTGTTAATATACCCATGTAAAAAACCAGCAGCAAAAAGATCACCTGCACCTGTAAGATCAATAATTTTTAGATTTTTTTGTATATCACATTCAACAACTTCATCACCATTAACTGCGACTGCACCTTTTTCTCCTCTAGTCACAATTATTAATTTACTAAGTTGTTTTGAAAAGCTTATAACTTCATTAAAATTTTTTGCCTCAATTAATGATGTAATTTCTTGTTCGTTAGCAAAGGTAATATCAAGTTTGTTATTTACCAGGTTTAAAAAATGAGGTTTGTGTCTATCTACGCAAAATAGATCTGAGAGAGACATAGCAACTTTGTTTGCATTATTTATAGCTTTATCGAATGCTTTCTTTGGATCTCCTTCATCCCATAAGTAACCTTCTAAAAAAATTATCTCACTTTTTTTAATTGCATCAGAACTCACATCATTTTCATTAATCTTTCCTGCAGTTCCTAGGAAAGTACACATTGTTCTTTCTGAGTCTGGGGTTACTAAAATTAAACAAGTTCCTGTTGGTAACTCTTCTTTCTTTTTCGAATAAAAATATTTAACATTTTCTTTTTTTAATCCTTCCTCGTATTTACTACCAAATTCATCATCAGAAACTTTACCTATAAAACCAACTTTATCACCAAGTTGAGATAATCCAACTATAGAGTTTGCTACAGATCCCCCTGATACAGTTTTTTCAATTTTAAGATTTGTTAATAAATTTTTGAACTCATTTTCATCAAAGAATAATTTCATTGTACTCTTTGTAAGATTATTTTTGATAATAAAATTGTCATCTACTTTACAAATTACATCTACAATTGCGTTTCCTATTCCTAGAATTTTCATATTAAGCTTTTTTGGTAATAACAGGTTTTTTTCTATTTGGGTAGCAAGTTGTGCATATTTTACAACTCAAACCATAACAGTCTCTTGCCTTACAATATTCTCTACCATAAAAAATTATTTGTAAATGAAGCTTGGACCAAGTTTTTTTTGGAAATATTCTTTTTAAATCTTTTTCAGTTTGAAATACATTTTTTCCATTTGTTAAACCCCATCTTTGTGCAAGTCTATGAATATGGGTATCAACGGCAAAAGCTGGATATCCAAAACCTTGAGACATTACTACGCTTGCTGTTTTGTGTCCTACACCAGGTAATTTTTCAAGTTCTTCAAAAGTTTTAGGTACTTTCCCCTTATGTTTTTCTAACACTTGTTTTGACATTAAGTAAATACTTTTGGCTTTAATTCTAAAAATACCGATTTTTCTTATTAATTTCTCAATTTTCTTTCTTCCTAATTTTACAAAGTGTTCTGGTTTATAGTATTTTGGGTATATATCTTTCGTTACATTGTTAACGTTCAAATCTGTACATTGCGCAGAAAGTAGTACAGAAATTAATAGAGTGAAAGTATTTTTACTTTTTAAAGGAACAGGTGCCTCAGGATATATTTTATTAAGAGTTTTAATTATAATTTTTGCTTTTTGTTTCTCATTCATTATGAAAAGCTAAGCAAGTCTCTCATAGAATATAATCCTGGTTTTTTTTTCATCAACCATTTAGAAGCTATTAAAGCTCCATCTGAGTAAAGTGCTCTATCAAAGGCCTCATGGTTTAATGTAATTATTTCTTTTCCACTTGAGAATTTTACCTCATGTTCTCCAATAATTTCACCTTTTCTAATTGAGTTAAAATTAATTTTTTTTCCGTATGGAAAAGATTTTTTATTTAAAAATTTTTTTCCAATTAAATTATATAAATTTTTATTTTTTCCATCTGCAATTCCTTTTCCAAGCATTAAGGCAGTACCAGAGGGGTAGTCTTTTTTATGTCTGTGATGTACTTCAAATATTTTACTTAAGTATTCATCATTTAATGACTTTGATGCAATTTCTGTTAAATACATTAACAAATTTACACCTAGACTCATATTGCCAGCTTTTAAAATAGGTATCTTTTTTGAATATTTTTTAATTTGGTTTTCTTGCTTCCTAGTAAAACCTGTGGTGCCGATTACTACTTTTTTCCTTAGTTTTGAAGCTACTTTGAGTATTTCAAGAGTACAATTTGGAACTGTGAAATCAATTATTACATCAGTTTTTTTAAAAGCTTTATCAGAATTTAACTCAGGTTTAATTCCATTAAATTTTTTATTTATTAATCTATTTTCTGTAAGTGTGACTAGTTTAAAATTTTTATTTTTCTTTGAAGATTTAATTAATTGCTGGCCCATTCTGCCCATGCAACCAGAAATAGCTAAATTAATTTTTTTCATCTAACTAATATTAACCCTTTTTAGAAGATTAGTCTTTTAGTTTTTCCAGAAATCTTTTGCTTTTTGAAAAAATTTTTTAATACTCGGATTTGACTTATCGTTTTCAATTTCTCTAAATTGTTCTAATAATTCTTTTTGTTTTTTATTTAAATATACAGGTACCTCTGTTTTAACTTGAACGTATAAGTCTCCAAAATCGCCTCTTCTCATAAATGGCATTCCTTTACCCTTTAATCTGAATTGTTTTCCATTTTGAGTACCATCAGGAATTTTTATTTTTGCTTTCCCTCCATCAATGGTAGGTATTTCAATAGTTGTTCCCAAAGCAGCGTCTGCAAAAGAAAGTGGAAATTCAAAAAATAAGTTTTCGTCTGATCTTTTAAATAAGTTATGGGAATTAACATTAATAAACAAATAAAGATCTCCTGTTGCTCCACCTCTAGTTCCAGCTTCACCTTTTCCTGCAAGCCTTATTCTTGTTCCATCATCTACACCTTTTGGAATCGTTACAGATATTCTTTTAGATGCTTGTTTTTTACCCTGACCATTACAATCATTACAGGGATTAGTAATTTCTTCACCATTTCCATTACATTGAGGACAGGTTTGTTGTACAGTAAAGAAACCTTGATTAGATCTTATTCTACCATTCCCACCACAATATGAGCATCTATCTGGAGAATAACCTGGTTTTGATCCATTACCTTTGCAAGTACCACACTGTTCGGATGTAGAAAATTTAATATCTTGTTTTTTTCCATGGTAAGCTTCTTCAAGAGAAATTGATAAATCATACCTCAAGTCAGAACCTCTATTATTAGATTTTCTACTTCTTGATCTACCACCTCCTCCAAAATCACCAAAGAAATCCTCAAAAATATCTGAAAAATCCGCTCCACTGAAACCACCAAAGCCACCACCTGGTCTACCACCACCGTTTTCAAATGCTGCGTGACCAAAATTATCGTAGTTTTGCTTTTTTTCTTTATCTGATAGTATTCCGTAGGCCTCACTGGCTTCTTTGAATTTTTCTTCTGCTTTGGAGTCTCCTGGATTTTTATCAGGATGATATTTAACAGCTAACTTTCTGTATGCAGATTTTAATTCTTCAGGGCTCGCGCTTTTATTAACGCCTAGGACATCGTAATAGTCTCTTTTAGCCATCAAATTACCCCAGACAATTAAATGTCAGTTTAAGCGCTTTTTTCTTTATTTTCGTCTTTTACTTCTTCGAAATCAGCATCAACAACATTCTCGTCTTTCTTACCAGCATCATCTCCACCATCATCTTTTCCAGACTCAGGTTTTGCACTTTGTTGTGATTTATAGATTGCTTCACCAAGTTTCATTGAAGCTTGTACTAAAGCTTCAGTTTTTTTCTTAATATCTTCAATATCTTCGCCTTTTAAAGACTCTTTTACAGCAGTTGATGCATCTTCAATTGCTTTTTTCTCTGCATCAGAAATCTTTGATCCATGCTCTTTTAAATTTTTTTCAGTAGAGTGAATTAGAGTATCTGCTTGGTTTCTAACATCCACAGACTCCCTTTTCTTTTTATCAGCTTCTTTATTAGCTTCTGCATCTTTAACCATTTTTTCAATTTCTTCATCACTTAATCCGCCTGAAGCTTGGATTTGAATTTTTTGTTCTTTACCAGTTCCCTTATCTTTTGCTGAAACATTTACGATACCATTAGCATCAATATCAAATGTGACTTCAATTTGAGGCACCCCTCTTGGTGCTGGGGCAATACCTACTAATTCAAAATTACCTAAGGCTTTATTATCAGCTGCCATTTCTCTTTCACCCTGAAGAACTCTAATAGATACAGCAGGCTGATTGTCTTCAGCAGTTGAAAATACCTGACTTTTTTTAGTTGGTATTGTTGTATTTTTATCAATTAGCTTAGTTGAAACTCCTCCAAGTGTCTCGATACCAAGCGATAGGGGAGTTACATCCAATAGAAGTACATCTTTAACATCACCCTGTAATACACCAGCCTGAATAGCAGCGCCCATTGCAACTACTTCATCAGGGTTTACACTTTTGTTAGGATCTTTTCCAAAAAAGTTTTTTACTTCCTCTAATACTTTTGGCATTCTAGTCATACCACCTACCATAACCACTTCATCAATTTCACTAGCAGTAATTCCTGCATCTTTTAATGCAGTTTTACACGGAGGTATAGTTCTAGCTATTAAATCTTCAACTAATGCCTCAAGTTTTGCTCTAGTCATTTTTAAATTAATATGTTTTGGCCCAGTTTTATCTGCTGTTATAAAAGGCAAATTAATATCTGTTTGTTCGGCAGATGATAATTCTATTTTTGCTTTTTCAGCAGCTTCCTTTAATCTCTGTAAAGCAAGTTTATCTGATTTAAGATCAATTCCATTATCTTTTTTAAATTCAGAAATTAAGTAATCAACAACTGCATTATCGAAATCTTCACCACCTAAAAAGGTATCCCCATTAGTTGATTTAACTTCAAAAACACCGTCTCCAAGTTCTAAAATAGAAACATCAAATGTTCCTCCACCTAAATCATACACAGCAATTTTTTTATTTTGTTTTTTATCTAAACCATAAGCTAATGATGCAGCAGTTGGTTCATTAATAATTCTCAAAACTTCTAAACCAGCAATTTTTCCAGCATCTTTGGTTGCTTGTCTTTGTGCATCGTTAAAGTACGCTGGTACAGTAATTACAGCTTTAGTTACAGCCTGACCTAAATATTTTTCAGCTGTTTCTTTCATTTTTTGTAAAATGAATGCAGATATTTGAGACGGTGAATATTTTTCACCTTTAGTTTCGATCCAGGCATCACCTTTTTCAGAATTAACTATTTTAAAAGGTGCGGCCTCTACATCTTTTTTCACTGTTGGGTCATCAAAATTTCTTCCAATTAATCTTTTTACTGCAAAGATAGTATTTTCTGGATTTGTAACAGCTTGTCTTTTTGCTGGTTGTCCTATTAATTTTTCGTTTTCATCTGTAAATGCAACGACCGATGGAGTAGTTCTTGCTCCTTCAGCATTTTCTAAAACCTTAGCTTGTGTTCCTTCCATAATGGCAACACATGAATTTGTTGTTCCTAAGTCTATTCCAATAATTTTGCTCATAATATTAACGTTTCTCTCTCGTCATATAGGGTTTAAATGTGAAACTACAAGCTGATCTCATAATTATTTATTTTCCGTATTTTCCTGATTTTCTTCAGTTTTTTCCTCTTTTATTGTCACTTTTTTTGACACCCCTACTAATGAGGGTCTAAGTAATCTGTCTTTTATAGTAAAGCCTTTTTGAATTTCCTGGATTATTGTTCCAGGTTCTTTGGTATCATCCTCTATTTCCATCATTGCTTGATGAAAGTTCGGATCTAGTTTTTTGTTAAGGCTATCAATAGGTTTAATGTTATTTTTTTCGAATATTGAGATTAAATCTTTTTTAATAATATCTAAGTGTTCTAGTGTCTTCTTTAATGCTTCGGTTTCTTTTAACTTATCGTCACTTTCAAGAACATGTTTTGATCGATCCAAGTTATCAATCAAGTTTAATGCTTCTTTAGCAAAACTATAACCACCATATTCAAAGGCATCCTCTTTTTCTTTTTCAAACCTTCTTCTTTGATTTTCCATTTCAGCAAAAGTTCTTGCCACTTTGTCTTCAAGTTCTGCAATTTTTTCTTCCAGAGTTGGTTCTTTGATTTCTTCTTTAGGTTCTTGGTCTGCTTCTTGCTTATTTTCTTCCGTTAAGGTTTCTACAGATTTCTCATTTTCTTTTAATGTATCCTGGTTTTGATCCGCAGAAGTACTATTTTGGTTTTCTTCTTTTTCCATAACCTCTTATATGGTAAGGATTTTATTAATTTCTAGATGTCTAAACAAAAAATAAACAAATTACTCATTGGGACCAATAACAGGGGCAAATTAAGAGAAATTAGGAGTTTATTGCCAAAAAAGATCAAAATACATTCTCCATCTGAATTTAAAATTAAAAGTCCATCTGAAAATGGCAAAACATTTAAAGAAAACTCATTAATTAAATCTAAATATTTTTCAAAAAAAACAGGATTAATATGCTTGGCAGATGACTCAGGTTTAGAAATAGATTTTTTGAGCAAAAGTCCTGGAATTTATTCTGCGAGGTGGGGAGGCAGGCGTGGAGATTTTAATAAAGCTATAAAAAGAGTTTACAGACAACTAAATAAAAAAGACAAAAATTGGAAAGATAAAAAAATTAAAGCAAGATTTGTTTGTGCTCTTTCTATTTCATATTTAAATAAAAAAATTGCTTGTGTGTTAGGAAAAGTAGAGGGTCATATTTCTAATGAACCGAAAGGAAAGAATGGATTTGGCTATGACCCAATTTTTATTCCTTTAAAAAAAGGAAAAACCTTTGGAGAAATGAAGCCATCCCAAAAATATAAGATGGATCATAGATATCAAGCCTTTAAAAAAATTAGAAAATTTTTATAAGTTTTCGATCTTCAATTTTATAAAAATTAAGTCTGTGATAAATTTTATTATTTTTGATATCAAAAACTCCTATTTTTCCTTTGAATGAATTTTTTTTCTTAAAAATTTTATTTAGATTTTTTACATCTGAGTTTATTGATAAATAATAAACTAGTCCAACAAGATCATAACTTAACAAAGACAAATGATTAGGATCTTTATTAAATGCATTAAAATACTTTATTTTGTAGCTATCAAAATTTTCTTTATTTATTGATGGATAATATAATGGCTGAATATCAGTTTCATTTAATAAACTTTCATCAAACCATTGATTTAAAGTTATAAAATATTTATTTCTAGGAAGCACGTCTGTATATAAAAGTGATGTAGATACACTTTTTAGACTTTCATCAAAATCTGCAATTACGACAGCATCAAAGTTTAAACCACCTAGTGTATATCTTTTTTCCAGTCTTTTTATTTTTTTTTCTTTATTCAGTTCATTCGAATTCTTTATTCTTTTAATTTCATCCTCTAAATTTTTTTTTCTTATTCTATAGTTTGTAATTTCTTCTATTTGTTTTGTCAGTTTTGTAGGTTCTGTGTTATATTCATAATCTTTATAAATTTTTATTTTTGAATTTTTCATTCCTCTTTTAACTTCAAATTCATAATCTTGGATTGGTGTTAAAAAAATAGTTTTTTGTATTTGATTATTTTCTAAAAACCTTTTTATTGTATTAAATTGTGATGTTGAATTAATTCCAGCAGAAATAACATTCTTTGGAAGATCTAAAGTTTTATTTGTTAAAGATAAAAAAGTTAAATCCTTCATTTCATCCAAATAATCTAAACTTTCGTGAAATATGGGTCCAATCACAACTTTCACTCCTATTTCACTTAATTCAAATGCTGATTTTAAAGTTTGGTTAGCTTTGGTTGCAGTATCTTTTGGAAAAATTTCTATTAAATCATTGTCTATATCTTTCACAGCCAATCTTACAGCTTTAATAATTGAATTTCCTAATTCCTTATTACTGCCTGTCATAGGCACTAATAATCCTATTTTGATTTTTTCTTGAGCGTTGACAGCTTGAAAAAATAGAATGTAGAAAATTAAAAAAATAAAATAAATAATTTTAATTAATTTGATCATTTTGATGTTAGTATAATATTTTTTAAGCTAAATTATGATCATAAAACCACAATTTAAATTAAAAGAATACGAAAATGGTCTTTATCTAGTATCAACTCCTCTAGGAAATCTAAAAGATATAACGTTAAGAGCAATTGAAGTTTTACAACAATCTCATTATATCCTATGTGAGGATACTAGAGTTTCAAAAAATCTCTTAGACAAATATCAAATAAAATCAAAATTAATTTCAAATCATAAATTTAATGAGAAAAAAAATTTGATTAAAATAATTGAATATCTTAAATCTGGAAAGATAATTTCTTTGATATCTGATGCTGGTACACCTAGTATTTCTGATCCTGGTTCAGTTTTAGTTAATGAGTGTATTAATAATTCGATAAGAATCTTTCCCATCCCTGGTCCTTCAGCTGTCTCTGCAGCTTTATCAATAAGTGGTTTTTCAGATAAGTTTTTATTTTATGGTTTTTTTCCAGATAAAAAAAATCTTTTAAAAACTGAGTTAAAGAGACTCTCAAAATACGAAAATACTTTAGTATTTTTTATTTCCCCAAAAAAAATAAATAAAATAATACCTGAAATAAAAAAAAATTTTAGTGGGAGAAAAATAGTTTTATGTAGAGAGATAACAAAATTTTATGAAGAATATATTAGAAAAGACATAGATGATTTGGAGTTATTTGAAAAAGAACTAAAAGGTGAATTAACTGTTGTAATATCTGAAAAACTACGAATTAAAAATGATTCTGAAAAATTAAGTGAATCAGATAAGAATATAATAAGTACAATGATTAAAAAATTTTCAATCAAAGAAATAACACATTTAATAAGTGAAAATAATAAAATATCAAAAAAAGAGATTTATAATTATTGCTTAAAATTAAAGAATGAAAATTAAATTATTAATAATTTTTTTTATTGGAATTATTTTATCAGGTTGTACTGGTGTTGGATCAAAAGGTTTAGTTGGAACTGGAGTTTCTGTAGCTTTTGATCCAAGGACTGTAGGGACCCAGATAGACGATTCGATCATGCAAAAGACTATTTCAGCGAAAATCCTTGCTAAGGATAGAAAATATTTTCTTAGTATAAAAACAAAAGTTTTAGATGGAAGAATTTTTATTACTGGCAAAGTAGATACTCCAGATGAAAAATTGCAAATAACCAAATTAGCTTGGGAAACCAAAGGAGCTAGATCAGTAAGAAATGATATTAAAATAAAAGAAAAATTTAATTTTAAACAATCAGCAAAAGATATTCTTATTACCTCACAATTGAGAACTGCATTGATTGTAAATAAAAATATAAAAGCAACTAACTATCAAATTGATACATATCAAAAGAAAATTTATGTCTATGGAATTGCTCTTACACCTGAGGAAAAAGACCTAGTTATAAGTGAGGCCAATGAAATTCTTGATGTAGAAGATGTAATAGCAAGCATATTACTAGTAGAAGATTTAAGAATTCAAAGAGAGTAACTATTTTTTATAATCAATTACCTTAGCAGAGTATGCTGCAATGGAAGCTAAGTTGAGAATTTCTGAGGTTGACGATCTAAGCGGAGCAATCTCTATTGGAAGTCCAAGTCCGATTAATAATGGACCAATAACTTTTGTTTCTCCAAAAGTTTTCATTAATTTATAAGATATAGCAGCACTATGTTGTCCAGGCATAATCAAAATATTTGCTTCACCAACGATGTTTGCAAATGGGTAAAGCTCTTGATATTCTGGATTTAAAGCAACATCTGGCTGCATATCTCCATCAAATTTAAAATCTACTTTTTTTTCTTTTAATATTTCAACTGCATTTCTGATATGTTTAGTTCTACTAGTAAGAGGCTGCCCAAAAGTAGAATGAGAAACAAAAGCTACTTTTGGATCAAATCCAAAAAGTCTTACTACTCTGGCTGTTGATATAGCTATTTCAGCCATTTGTTCAGATGTAGGGTACTCATGAACGCTTGTATCGCCAATAAAAATAGTTCTACCTTTATGAACAATCATATTTAATCCAAACATAATCTCACCTTTTCTTACATCAACAACTTGTTGGATTTTTTCTAATGAGGCACCAAATCTTCTAGTATTACCTGTAACTGCTCCGTCCGCATCACCACATGCGACCATGCTTGTTGCCCAAACAACTCTATCGTTTCTAATCATTCTATCACAATCTCTCTCCAATAATCCTTGTTGTCTTTGTAATTTTTCAAATAAGTGTTTCACATATCTTTTTCTTTTTTCTTCATCTTTTGAATTAACAATTTCAATGTCAAAATTTTCGCTGTAACCAATATTCTTTATTTGTTCTTTAATTTTGCTTTCTTTTCCAACTAAAATTGGAATACCTAATTTTGAATTTTTAAATGCAATTGCTGCTTTTAAAGTATTTTCGTCCTCACCATCTGCGAAAACAATTCTTTTTTGATTTTTTTTAATAAACGAATTAATACCTTGCATGATGGTTACTGTTGGGTCTAGTCTTTGTTTAAGTTGTTCTTTATAAACCTCAAAGTCATCTATATTTTTTCTCGCTACTCTACTTTCTATTGCTGCTTTAGCTACAGCTGCTGGTATTACACTGATTAATCTTGGATCAAACGTAGATGGAATAATATAATCTTTACCATAATGAGGTCTTTCACCTCCCATGGCTGCAACAACCTCGTCTGGAACATCTTCTCTTGCAAGATTAGCTATTGCATTAGCTGCTGCAACTTTCATTTCTTCATTAATAGTTTTGGATCTAACATCTAAAGCTCCTCTGAAAATATAGGGAAATCCAATTAAATTATTTACTTGATTAGGATAATCCGATCTACCAGTCGCAATAATTGCATCATCTCTAACTTCGTTAATTTCCTCTGGAGTAATTTCTGGATCAGGGTTTGCACAAGCAAATATAATTGGATTTTTTGCCATAGATTTAACCATCTCTTTTTTTAGTACACCTTTTGCAGACAATCCTAAAAAAACATCTGCACCTTTGACAGCATCAGCTAGAGTTCTGAGTTTAGTTTTAACTGTGTATCTAGATTTCCATTGGTCTATCCCTTCTGTTCTCCCCTCATAAATTACACCTTTTCTATCAAGCATGACAATGTTTTCAGGTTTTACTCCAGAGTTTTTGAATAATTCTGTACAAGCCTGCGCTGATGCTCCTGCACCATTAACTACAACTTTAATTTTTTTTATTGATTTACCACAAATATCTAAAGCATTTATTAATGCAGCAGTTGTTATAATCGCTGTACCATGTTGATCATCATGGAAAACTGGAATATCTAAAATTTCTTTTAATTTTTGCTCAATTATAAAACAATCTGGGGCCGCTATGTCTTCTAAATTTATTCCACCGAAGCTAGGTGCAAAATTTTTTATTGAATTAATTATTTCGTTTGAGTCTTTACAGTCTATTTCTAAATCAATTGAGTCGATGTCAGCAAATCTCTTGAACAATACAGCTTTTCCCTCCATGACAGGTTTTGATGCTAATGCACCTAAATTTCCCATACCCAATATCGCTGAACCATTACTTATTACAGCAACCAGGTTTCCTTTGCTTGTATAATCATATGCTGCATCTGGGTTTTCACTTATCTTTTTAACAGGAGCTGCAACACCTGGAGAATATGCTAAAGCGAGATCTCGCTTAGTTGTCATATTTTTAGAAGAAATAATCTCAATCTTTCCAGGTTTTTTATCTTTATGAAAAGCTAAAGCTTCTTTATCTGTGTAATGATCTACTTTTGTTTTTTTCATTTCTGATAACAATAAGTGTACAATTGGGGTAAAATTAAGACTAATATTATTTATGAACTTACTTAAGTCAACAGGCACATTTGGTTTATATACTATCATTAGTAGATTGCTGGGTTATTTAAGAGATATTTTAATAGCAATTTTTCTGGGAACAGGGATGTTGGCTGATGCTTTTTTTGTAGCATTTAGAATTCCAAATACTTTTAGAAGATTGTTTGCTGAAGGCACATTTAATGCAGCATTCGTTCCAAGTTATTCATCAGAAATTACTAAGGGAAAAAAACAGTCAAACAAATTTGCTAACGATATTTTTAATCTCCTTTTTTTAGGGTTGTTATTTTTAACAATAATAATTGAAATTTTCATGCCTGCGTTTGTTTCAATTATTGCTCCAGGATTTGTGGGTGATCTAGAAAAAATGGAAGTTGCTATAAATTTAACAAGAATTACTTTTCCTTTTTTACTTTTTATTTGCTTAGCTTCTTTTTTTTCCGCAATTTTAAATTCGCATAATAAATTTGCAGCTCCAGCCGCAGCACCAATAATTTTGAATATTGTTTTAATTTTAGTATTGATTTTTTCAAAATCTTTAGGTGATCAGTTAGTTTATTATTTGTCTTATGGTGTTTCTTTTGCTGGTGTTTTACAATTAATATTTTTATATAAATATGTATTAAAATATTATTCACTTAAATTTAATTTTAATTTAAAAGTAAGTAATAAAGTTAAGTTTTTTTTTAAAAAACTTTTACCAAGTATTTTTTCCTCTGGAGTAACTCAAATAAATATCTTAATTGGAACGATAATAGCATCATTTCAAGCGAGTGCAGTTTCTTATTTATATTATGCAGATAGAATTTATCAAATTAATTTAGCGATAGCTGGTATTGCTATTGGTGTTGTGATTCTTCCACAGCTATCAAGACATATACAATCTGGAAAAAAAAATAAGATTTTGCAAATACAAAATAAAGCTCTCGAATTAAGTTTATTTTTAAGTCTTCCAGCAACTATCGGTTTGATAATTGGATCAGAACAAATTATTTCAGCTTTATTTGGTTATGGTTCTTTTAATGAAAATTCAGTTAACAACTCAAGTTTGGCTTTATATTATTTTGCATTAGGTCTGCCTGCTTTCGCCTTGATAAAAGTTTTTTCAAGTTTTTTCTTTGCAAACCATGATACAAAAACTCCATTTTACATTTCTTTAATCTCAGTAATGCTAAATATTTTTATTAGTATTTATTATTTTAGTGAAATTGGTTTTATAATAATTCCAATAGCCACATCTATTTCATCTTGGTTTAATTCAATATTATTATTTTTATTTTTAAAAAATCGACAACTATTTTATTTTAATCAAATATTTTTTATTAAATTTATTAAAATAATTTTTGCGTCAATTATGATGGGTTTATTTTTTGACTTTTTGTTAAATTTTTTCCAAAACGATTTAGCATTTAATCAATCAATCAAATCTTTATATTTAGTTTTATCTGTTATATTGGGATTATTATTTTATTTAATTGTTTGTTATTTTATCAAAGCTTTTCAAATGAGTGATATTAAATTAAAGTATTAATTTTATGGGTAAAAAAATTTTTTCTGGAGTACAGCCTACAGGTAATCTTCATCTAGGAAATTATTTAGGAGCTATAAAAAATTTTGTAGACTTAAATAATGATAATAGCAATAAATGTATTTTTTGTGTGGTTGATCTACATGCAATTACGGTAAAGCAAGATCCTAAAGAATTAAAAAATAATATTAGAGAAACTGTTGCAACTTTTATTGCAAGTGGAATAGATCCGAAAAAAAGTATTATTTTTAATCAATCTAGAGTAGCTGCTCATGCTGAAGGAGCATGGATATTAAGCTGTGTTGCCAGAATGGGCTGGTTGAATAGAATGACTCAATTTAAGGAAAAAGCCGGTAAAGATAAAGAGAAAGCCAGCATAGGATTATACTCCTATCCAGTTTTAATGGCAGCTGATATTCTTTTATATGATGCTACTCATGTACCAGTAGGTGATGATCAAAAGCAACATTTGGAGTTATGTAGAGATATAGCTCAAAAATTTAATAACGATTTTGAATTAGATAATTTTCTTCAAGTTCCTGAACCTTTAATTCAAAAAGAATTTTCAAGAATAATGAGTTTAAAAGATGGTTCAAAAAAAATGAGTAAATCAGAGTTATCAGATTTAAGTAGAATAAATTTAACAGATAACAAAGATCAAATAGTAAACAAAATCAAAAAAGCGAAAACTGATCCTTTGCCTATGCCACAAGATATAAAAGTGCTTGATGAAAGATTAGAAGCGAAAAATCTTTTAGGAATATATTCAAGTTTAACTAACTCCACATTAGAAAACTCAGTAAAAAATTTCGCAGGTAAAAACTTTTCAGAATTTAAAGAACAATTAGCTGAAGAACTTGTGAATAAAATTGAACCTATTTCTAATGAGATAAAAAAACTTTTAGGAGACAAAAGTTATTTAGATGAAATACTTCTAGATGGAGTTGAAAAAGCTAATTTAATTGCATCCAAAAAGATTGAAAGAATTAAAGAAATAGTAGGTTTTTAATAAAAGTTTATTATCAAGTTTTAATTTTTAAAATATTCATTATATATAATTTATGTTCGTTCAAACAGAAGTAACACCGAATCCGAATTCTTTGAAATTTCTTCCTGGGAAGAAAGTTTCGAACAGTGGTCCTTATGAAATTACAAATAAAGAAGATATGAAAAATGAATTGGTGAAAAATATTTTGTCAATAAATGGTGTTGAGGGTATTTTTTTAGGTCAAGATTTTATTTCAGTTAATAAGAAAGAAAACATTAAGTGGGACGAAATAAAGCATATCGTAATTTCTCTAATAAATGATTTTTATGCAGATGGTAAAGAGTTTGTAATTGATGAAAATATAAAAGAAGAAGATTTAGATTTAAGTGAAATTGAATCAAAAATTGTAAAAATTTTAGAAGAAAAAATAAGACCTGCTGTTGCTAGAGACGGAGGAGATATAAAATTTAAAGAGTTTAAGGACGGAATTGTTAAGGTACAATTACAAGGGAGTTGTTCAGGCTGTCCTAGTTCAACAATGACTTTAAAACAAGGTGTTCAAAATCTTTTATGTCATTATTTACCAGAGGTAAAAGAGGTTGTTGCTATACAATAATTAATTATGAGAAAATTTAAAAAATCAGGTTTTTTAAAAAATAAAAGCCTTAATATAGTTTCACGGTTTTTTTTAAGTTCTTTTATTCTTATTTCATTCTTTTATGCAGCGCCGATAATTATTAATTTTACAGATAAAAATTTTAATAACAAAGAATTTACCAATAATTCAAAAAACATTCTAAATAATACTTTAAATAAAGATAAATTAATTGAAAAGGACACAACAACAGATTCTGATGAAAGAGATTTATTGTATGATATTTTAGAGGAAAATAATTCTGAAATTAATCTAGTCAGATATACAACAGCTGAGATTGAGTCACTATTTAAAGAGGTAAATTATAATTTAAAAGATGTAAGAGATACAAAATTAGTAAAACCAATAGATATTGGTCTTCTACCAAACGAAATTAAAAATATTGGAAATACTAAAAAAAGAAAAGAAATGTTTATAAAGATTGTTCTTCCTCTAATAGTTAAGGAAAACAACAAAATCAGGGTTGATAGAAAAAGGTTATTTACAATTTTAAATAAGAACAGCAACACCGATATTGAAAAAAAATGGTTAGAAAAAAAATATAAACAATACGGTGTAAGAAAAAATGATTTATCTACTTTAAAAGTAAGAATGGATGAAATACCAATTTCATTAGCAATAGCTCAAGCAGCTAAAGAAACCGGTTGGGGTACATCAAGATTTGCTTTAAAGGGAAACGCTTTATTCGGACAATGGACTTGGTCTGGAGAAGGATTAAAACCTAAAAATGCTGATAAAGGTAAAGATCATAAAGTTATGAAATTTCATAGCTTACAGCTATCTGTAAGAGCATACTTAAGAAATTTAAACACTCATTCAACATATAGAAATTTAAGAAAAGCAAGAACTGAACTTAGAAATCAAAACAAATCTCTTGATAGTTTAATTTTGTCTAAACATTTAGATAAATATGCAGAAACAGGAAGCCAATATATAGAAGTTTTACAAAAAATTATTAAACAGAATAACCTAAAAGATTTTGATGAGGCGAAGCTATTGCCATCTAGTAAAGATTTAGAAAGTTTAATTTAATTTTACTGAGTCTTTATAGGGAATTGAATACCAAACCATCTCCATTTTCCATTATCATTTAGAGAGCAATTAATTCTCCCTCTTCTAGGTTTAAATGGTTCTCTAAATTCAATCGTTAAAGAGTTATTGGCAAAACTTGTTTTTGATTTTTCCCAAACGTTTCCTTCATTAGAATAACAATTAATATTTGATAAATCTTTTTGCTCCTTGAAAAATTCAACTTTGAAATTTGGAGGGTTTGTGTTTTCAAACAGTTGTTTTTCCTCAGGAAATATTTTTTTATATTCAAGGGGAAAATAATTTATAATTGATTTAAATCTTTTTAACTCTCCATATTTTTCATTAATTGGAAATCTAGGCAGTTCAAATTTATTTTTATTTAAATCAATTACACCAGAATGCTGACCAAAAGCATATTTGAAATTTTTAGATATATAGTCTTTCATAAATTTAGAATATTCACCAAAGGGATATGAGAATAGGTTAGGGATATAACCAAGTTCTCTTAGAAAAATTTTATTAGCCGTTTCAATATCTAAAATAAACTCTTCATTACTTACATCTATGAGATATTCATGAGTGTGAGAATGATGTCCTATATTTGCAAATTCATTACCTTCAACCTCTTTAATTTGCTCCCAAGTCATGTAACCTCTTTTTCCCACTGGTTCAGTTGAAACAAATAAAATAAACGGAATTTTATTTTCTTTTAGATAAGGCCATGCTTCAGTATAAAAAGATTCAAAAGCATCATCGATAGTTATAAGAATTTCTTTTTTTTGTTTTGGTTTATTAAACTGTTCATCAAAATTATTTGGATTATGAAAATTAAAATCTGAGTTCTTAATAATATTTATATGTTCCTCAAATATATCCATTTTAATATTGGTTGAGGGGTACTTATTCTCATTAAAACGATGATACATAATTGATAGAATTCCTTCATCATTGGAATAGTATTTGATATTATTTTCATCTGATTTAGAACTGATATTAGAAAATAAAATAATTATGAATAAACTGATAATTGATGTAGCCAGTGAAAAAATTTTTTTAATGATCATAACTAGTAATGATATTTATAATATTACTAAAGAGAATACTAAAATTAATTATGAAAAATTAACTTTAATTATTAATGATTTTTTAAATTCTAAACAGTTAAACTTGAAAGATATTAATACAATTTATTTAAATAGAGGGCCTGGAAGTTTTGCGGGAATAAGAAATTCACTTTCTATAGTTAAAGCATTTAATTTAACTAATAATATTGATTACTACTGTTATAGCATTCAAGATTTTAAAGGTGAAAAAGACATAAAATACGAAAATATCCCTCATTTGTGTGATAAATTTAATGTTAAAAAAAATTTGATTAACCCTATTTATTTAAGTTAAAATTATTTATGTCAGAAACAATAGAGCAAAAATGTATAGCAAAAGGAGTTAAATTAACTGATCAAAGAAGAGTAATTGCGCAAGTAATGTCGGAGTCTTCTGACCACCCGGATGTAGATGAGCTTTATAATAGAGTATCTAAAATTGATGCAAAAATAAGTATTGCAACTGTTTATAGAACAGTAAAACTATTTGAAGAGTCTGGAATATTAACAAAGCATGAGTTTAAAGGTGGGAAAGCAAGATATGAGGAGCTTAATGAAGGTCATCATGATCATTTAATAGATGTTAAAACTGGTGAAATCATAGAATTTGTAGACGAAGAAATTGAAAAGTTGCAAAAAAAAGTTGCAGAAAAATACGGATATAAATTAGTAGACCATAAATTAGAATTATATGGGGTTAAGAAAAAATCCCAATAATTATGAATCAAAAAATATTTATTAAAACTTTTGGATGTCAAATGAATGAGTATGACTCTAATAGAATATATGATTCAGTCAAAAAAATTGGTTATGAAAAAACAGAAAAATATGAGGAAGCAAACTGTTATCTTTTAAACACATGTCACATTAGGGATAAAGCAAAAGAAAAAGTTTATCATGAAATAGGTAGAGTAAAAAAAATTTTTAGATCTAAAAAAAAACCATTGGTGATCATTGCAGGTTGTGTTGCTCAAGCAGAAAACCAAGAAATGCTTAAAAGAGAACCTTACATAGATTTAGTTATTGGTCCTCAAGCTTATCATAAAATTAATGATACAATTTTAAATTATATTAAAAAAAAGAAAAAGATAGAAGAGACTGAGTTTGATGCGGTTTCTAAATTTAAATATTTAAGCAAAATAAAAAATGAAGCTGGAAAAGTTTCATCTTTTTTAACCATTCAAGAAGGATGTGATAAGTTTTGTCATTTTTGTGTGGTTCCATTTACAAGAGGACCAGAATATTCGAGACCATTTAAACAAATTTTGGATGAAGCAAAATATTTAGCTGATAATGGTGCAAAAGAAATAATTTTACTTGGTCAAAATGTAAATGCTTATGATAATGAAGGATATAGACTATCAGATTTGATTTTAAATATTGAAAAAATATCTGAAATTAAAAGACTTAGATACACAACATCTCACCCAAAAGATATGACTGAGGATTTGATTGAAGTTTATAAAACTTCTAAAAAGTTAATGCCACTTGTACATTTACCTGTTCAAAGTGGATCTAATAAAATTTTAAACTCAATGAATAGAAAACATACTATTGAGGAATATCTAAATACTTTTGATAAATTAAAAGAAATTAATCCAAAGATAGAATTTTCAAGTGATTTTATTATAGGTTATCCCGGTGAAGAAGATCAGGATTTTAAAGATACCTTTAATTTAATTGAAAGGGTTAAATTTATTAACTCTTACTCTTTCATCTTTAGTCCAAGACCTGGAACAGTAGCTGAAGATTTAGACTTAATTGAAAAAAAAATTTCTTTTGAAAGATTAGAAAAAATTCAAAATGTTTTATTCGAAAATCAAATCCAAATGAACAACTCATTGAAGGGAAAAGTTATAGATGTTTTGGTTGAAAATTTAACCGATGATAAAAGCAAAGCTTTTGGCAGATCTGAGTATATGACATCTGTAATTTTTAATGGTAAAAAGAGTGATATTGGAAATATAGTGCAAATAAGAATTAAAGATAGTAATAGAAATACTTTATTCGGTGAAATTATAACTAATTCGGATCAGAAGGTTGCTTAGAACTTGAGTGAAATAAAAAAAAAAAATATCGATCAATCTTTCAAATTTGTTTATTCAGATAACAATTCTTTAAGTGTTATATTTCATGACAACAACTTGTTAATGGGTGTTGTTGGAGAATTTAATAAAAATTTACAAGAATTAGAAAAAATTACAAATTGCAGTCTGTATTCAAGGGGAAATTCAATTTTAATTAAATCAACACCTGAAAAGAATGAAAAAATTAAAAACGCTATTCAATTTTTGGCTAATCAATTTATTAATAATGGAAGTATAGAGAATAAAGATATACTTTCATCAGTTGATAACTTTATGATTAATGAAAAAGTAAAAAATAATAATGTTACAGACATTATCAAAACTCCCAAGAAATCTATAATTCCTAGATCTGAAAAACAAAAAAGCTATGTGAGAGCTTTGAGGGAGAGTGATATTGTAATTTCAGCTGGACCAGCGGGAACAGGAAAAACTTTTTTGGCAGTAGCTGTAGGTTTAACTATGCTTTTAGAGAAAAAGATTGAGAGAATTATTCTTTCAAGACCGGCTGTAGAAGCGGGTGAGCGTTTGGGATTTTTACCAGGTGATATGAAGGAAAAAGTAGATCCTTATCTTAGACCTTTATATGACTCTTTATATGATCTCTTCGACTTTGAAAAAATACAGAGAATGATTGAGATTGGAGATATAGAGATTGCGCCTTTAGCTTTTATGAGAGGTAGAACTCTTAAAAATTCCTTTGCAATTTTAGATGAAGCGCAAAATGCTACTGATACACAGATTAAAATGTTTTTAACACGTATTGGAGAAAATTCAAAAATAGTTGTTAATGGAGACCCTTCTCAAATTGATTTACCAAATAAAAGCATGTCAGGATTAGTCCGATCAAAAGAGTTGCTTGGGCATTTAAAGGAAATATCCATAGTTGATTTTGATCACTCAGATGTAGTTAGACATCCACTTGTTTCTAAAATAGTTAAAGCATACTCAAATAATGATTAGTATTAATGTCTTCTCCGACGAGAAGGCTTGGTCAAAAAGGCTTAAAAATAAGGATATTTTTTTTAAAAAAATATGTAAAGCTTTTCCAAAAAAATATAAATTTTTGAATAAAAAAGTAACCTTCACACTATTACTTTCTAACAATAAGAATATTAAAAAATTAAATAAGGTTTTTAGAAAAAAAAATAAATCTACTAATATTTTATCTTTTCCATTAGATAAAAAAATAAAAATTAAAAAAAATACTTATTTGGGAGACATTATAATTAGCTATAATTATCTAGACAAACCAAGATCACAAGATTTAAAATCTTTTAAAGAAAAAGTTGCTAAAATATTAATACATGGTTTTCTTCATCTATTAGGTTTTGATCATAAAAGTAATAAAGATTATTCCAAAATGTTAAAAGAGGAAAATATATTATTTAAATCTGTACAATCAAAAATTAATTAAGTTGAAAAATAAATTTTATATTGAATTAATTTATTTAGTTTTATTAGGAGTGCTTACTTCCTTAAGTTTACCTCCATTTAATTATGTTATAATAAATTTTTTAACTTTTAGTTTATTCTATTTATTTTTAATAAAAAAAATTGAGCTTTATAAAAATAAAAAAATATTTTTTCTTTATGGTTGGTTATTTGGGTTCGGTTATTTTGTAAGTAATTTATATTGGATCTCAATATCATTAACGTTTGATCAAAATTTTAAGTTTTTTATACCTTTTACAATATTTTTAATACCTAGTTTCTTGGCCTTGTTTTATGGTTTAGTTGCTTATTTATTTGTAGTTTTAAAACCAAATAAAAATTTGAGCTCATTTTTTCTTTTTTCTTTGATATTTGGAATAGTAGAATTTCTACGAGGATCAATACTAACCGGTTTTCCTTGGAATTTAATCGCTTATAGTTTCTCTAATCAAATCGAAATTTTAAATATTACTTCAATCATAGGTACCTACAGCTTTAATCTTTTTTGTATTTCATTATTTACAAGTCCATCAATATTTATTTTAAGAGAAAATAAAAAAGATATTAGTGTTTGTGTTGCGTTTCTTATTACAACAATGTCATTTTATGTCCTTGGTTCACAAAATTTAGAAAAATTTAACAATCAAGATTTAAAAAATCTTGACTATAAAATAAGAATTTTGAGTTCAAATATAAGTATAGATAGATTTTATAACAATGTTGATCCCATAACTGCAATAGAAGAACTAATTGAAATTAGCTCACCTAAAAAAAGTGAAAAAATAATTTTTATTTGGCCAGAAGGTATTATTCCAGGTATTTCACAAGACCAACTAAAAGAATACAAATGGTTATTTGAAAATAAATTCAACAAAAATCATTTATTAGCAATTGGAATTAATAGCAAAGAAGATAAAAACAAGACTGTAAAATATTTTAATTCATTATCTATTTTTGAACATGACCTCAATGTAATAAATTCATATAAAAAAATTAATCTTGTCCCTTTTGGAGAATTTTTACCTTTTGAAAAATTATTAAAAAGTATTGGCTTAAAAACAATTACTAATGACTATCAATCATATTCAAAGGGTGAAGAAAGAAACATAATTGATCTCACATATAATAATTTATCGGTGAAAATATTGCCCCTTATTTGTTACGAGATAATTTATTCTGGTAAAATTTTCACTAACAGTAACTTTGACTATATTGTAAATATTTCTGAAGATGGTTGGTTTGGTAAATCAATCGGTCCAGAGCAACATTTTACTCATAGTATTTTTAGAGCTATAGAGAGTGGAAAATATGTTTTAAGGTCTGCAAATAATGGGATAACAGCAATTATTAACCCAATGGGAGTTATTGAGCAAAAAGTTGATATTAACAATTCTGGTTATATAGATTTAATTGAGTCAAGAAAAATAGAGATGACACTATTTTCAAAATTTGGAAATAAAATTTTTGCATTAATAATTTTATTGTATATTTTTTTAATATTTTCATTTAAGAAACTTAAAAATGAGTAATTTAAAAAATTATCTTTTCACTAGTGAGTCCGTTTCAGAAGGCCATCCAGATAAAGTGTCTGATAGGATTTCAGATATGGTTGTTGATAGTTTTATTTCTGGAGATCCATATTCTAGAGTTGCCTGCGAAACACTAACTACGACAAATAAAGTAGTTTTAGCTGGAGAAGTAAGAGGACCAGAAATTAAAAAAGATGAATTAATTGAAAAAGTAAGAAATTGTATAAAAGATATTGGTTATGACCAAGAAGGATTTACCTGGAAAGAAGCTACAAAAATTGAAAGCCATTTACATTCCCAATCAGCTGATATTGCTATGGGTGTAGATTCCTCTGGTAACAAAGATGAAGGAGCTGGAGATCAAGGTATTATGTTCGGATATGCATGTAATGAAACTGATGTTTTAATGCCGGCACCTATACATTATTCTCATAAAATTTTAAGATTAATGGCTGAAGATAGAAAATCTGGAAAATTAAAAAATATTGAACCAGATTCAAAAAGCCAGGTAACATTCGAGTATGTTGATGGAAAACCATCTAAAGTAAAATCTGTAGTTATCTCTTCACAGCATTCTCCAGATGTTAATCAGTCACAAGTCAGAGATTTACTCAGACCTTATATGTTAAAGTCTATTCCTGAAAATTTTCTTGATGGTTTTAACGAGGATGAGTTTTATGTAAATCCTACAGGAAATTTTGTAATTGGTGGTCCAGATGGAGATTGTGGTTTGACAGGTAGAAAAATTATTGTTGATACTTATGGTGGAGCCGCACCTCATGGTGGTGGCGCTTTTTCAGGAAAAGACCCAACAAAAGTTGACAGATCAGCGGCTTATGCGGCAAGATATATTGCTAAAAATGTTGTTGGTTCTAAAATTGCAGAAAAATGTTTAATTCAGTTAGCTTATGCAATTGGCGTGTCAAAACCATTATCTATTTATGTTGATTTATTTGATAACGATCTAGATAAAAATAAATTTGTTGTAGAAAAGATTAAAGAAAATTTTGATTTGAGCCCTAGAGGTATCAGAGAAATGTTGAATTTAAATAAACCAATTTATGAAAAAACAGCCGCCTATGGTCATTTTGGTAGAGCACCTGAAGAGAATGGTTCATTTTCGTGGGAAAAAACTGATAAAACTAACGTTTTTTCAAAATAGTTTCTGTTGAATTAAAAAAAAACTTTACTATATTGCAACTACATTATTGAACTTTACAAAATGGGCTCTAGCCCATTTTTTTTTGGAGTAAACAAAATTATGTTAAATAAAAGAGCAGATAAACTTGAATTATTAAGAATTGCTGAAGCTGTAGCTTTAGAAAAATCAATTGATAAAGAACTAATTATAAGTTCTATGGAAACTGGTATTGCTAAAGCTGCAAAATCAAAATTTGGACAGGAAAATGAAATTAAAGTTTCTATCAATAGAGACAATGGAGATATTGAACTTTTTAGAAAATTGATAATCGCTGAAAATCCTGAAAATGTAAATACAGAGATAAAATTGGAAGATGCAATTAATTTAAATGAATTAAACAAAGACAAGTCTATTGGTGACGAAGTATTACAGCCACTTCCTTCATTTGATTTTGGAAGAATAGCTGCGCAAACCGCAAAGCAGGTGATTAGTTTTAATGTAAGAGAAGCTGAAAGAGAAAGACAATTTAATGATTTTATTGATAAGAAAGACTCTATTTTAAGCGGAATTGTAAAGAGATTAGAATTTGGAAATGTGATTGTTGATTTAGGAAGAACTGAAGCAATAATTCAAAAAAATGAATTAATACCTCGTGAAAATATTAAAGCAGGTGATCGTATAAAAGCTTATTGTTATGATGTTAGAAGAGAACCCAGAGGGCAACAAATATTTCTATCTAGAGCTCATCCTAAATTTATGGAAAAGCTTTTTGTTCAAGAGGTTCCTGAAATTTATGATGGACTAATAGAAATTAAATCTTCTTCAAGAGATCCTGGAAGTAGAGCTAAAATATGTGTTAAAGCAGTTGATACATCTCTAGATCCAGTAGGTGCTTGTGTAGGTATGAGAGGTTCAAGAGTTCAAGCTGTTGTAAATGAACTTCAAGGAGAGAAAATTGATATAGTTAATTGGTCAGAAGACCCTGCTATTTTGGTTTCAAATGCGTTATCACCAGCTGATGTACAAAGAGTTAACGTTGATAGTGAAAGAAAAAAACTTGATGTAATTCTTACCGAGGAAAATTTAAGCAAAGCAATTGGAAGAAGAGGTCAAAATGTAAGACTTGCAACAAAACTCTTAAATTATGAAATTAATATAATGACAGATGCAGAAGACTCTGAACGAAGACAATTAGAATTTAAAGAAAAAACAGAGAACTTTGTAAAAAATTTAGAGTTAGATGAAACATTGGGTCAGTTACTCGTTGCTGAAGGTTTTTCAACTATTGATGACATCAAAGATAGTTCAGCTGAAAATTTAATGAAGATTGAAGGTATAGAAGAAGATACTGCTAAAGCATTGATAGAAAGAGCTAAAGAGTTTTATGAAAAGGATCAAGAGGATATTTCTCATAGAATTAAAGAATTAGGTCTGGAAGATGCCTTGATTAATTTAAAGGGATTAACACCAGGAATGTTAGTCACACTTGGCGAACAAAAAATTTTAAGTTTAGAAGATTTTGCAGATTTAGCATCTGATGAATTAACTGGTGGATATGACGTGGTCAAAGGTGAGAGAGTGAAAATCCAAGGTTATCTGGAAGATTTTGCTTTATCTAAAGAAGAAGCGGATGAACTAATTATGTCTGCCAGAAACATTGTTTATAAAGATTGAGTGATGAGGTATGGAGAAAAAAACAAAATTAACAATTTCAGGCTCAGCCAAAAAATCAATCAAGAATATTGAGATTGCTAAATCTCAAGGAAAAAATTCTGTAGTAATTGAAAAACAAACTGGAAAATTCTCGAGTAGAGGAGGATCATTTAAATCTAGTACGAATAAGCCAAGAATAGCCTCAACTTTCAAAAGAGGAACACCATTAAAACCTTCATTTAATCCTAAATCACCCCCTATAACAAATGATTTTGAGAAGAGAAAACTAGCAGAGCAAAGAGCTACTAAACGACTTAAAGGAGATAGTGAAAACAAAGATAAAAAAACTTTAAAAGCAGGAACAAAGAAGAGAGAGTTAAAATTAACTGTATCAAGAGCACTAAGTGATGAGATTGATGCAAAACAAAGAAGTTTAGCATCAGTAAAGAGAGCAAGACAAAAAGAAATTAAAAATGCTACAAAAGATATTTCTCAAGAAAATTTAAAACCGATTAAAAGAGATGTTAATATTCCAGAGGCAATCACAGTAAGAGAACTTGCAAATAGAATGGCTGAACAATCAAGCAATGTAATTAAGCATTTATTTGGCATGGGTGTTACTGTGACTATCAATCAAACATTAGCTGCAGATACTGCGGAATATCTAGTTAAAGAATTTGGTCATAATCCAATTAGGGAAGAGAAAGCAGAAGAAATAATTCAAAAAATAAAAGCATCAAGAACAGAAAATTTAAAAAATCGACCACCAATAGTTACTGTAATGGGTCATGTGGATCATGGCAAAACATCAGTACTAGATGTGCTCAGAAGTGCAAATGTAGTTTCAGGAGAATTTGGTGGAATAACCCAACACATTGGAGCTTATCAAATTGAAAGCCAGGGTAATAAACTAACATTTATTGATACTCCAGGTCATGCTGCATTTACAGAAATGAGAGCAAGAGGATCAAAATTAACTGATGTGGTTGTTTTAGTAGTTGCTGCCGATGATGGAGTTAAACCTCAAACAGTTGAATCTATTAAACATGCCAAAGCGGCAAATGTTCCAATAGTTGTAGCAATCAATAAATGTGATCTACCAGAGGCAGATCCTCAGAAGATAAAAAATCAATTATTAGAGCACGACTTAATTGCTGAAGATTTATCTGGTGATACTTTAATGGTTGAGATTTCAACTAAAACAAAACAAAATTTAGATAAATTAGTAGAGTCAATAATACTACAAGCAGAGATTTTAGATCTTAAAACGGATTATGAGTCTAAGGCTACAGGTATAGTTTTAGAGTCAAAAATTGATGTTGGTAGGGGTCCAGTTGCAAATATAATTGTTACCACTGGAACGCTTAAGAAAGGTGATTTTTTTGTAAGTGGTTTAAAATGGGGAAAAGTAAGAGCCATTATTAATGATAAAGGTCAAAATATTAATGAAGCTTTACCCTCAACTCCTGTTGAAATTTTAGGAATAAATGGTGCAGCCAAAGCTGGTGATGATTTTATTGTTCTAGATACTGAAAAAGAAGCTAAAACATTGAGTGAAAATAGAGCTCAGGAAAGCAAAGACGGAAAAAATCCATTAACTTTTGCAACTCAAGACTCAGCTTTTTCAGATCAATCTACAGAGGAATTAAATTTAATTATTAAATCTGATGTACATGGATCATCAGAAGCAATTAAAAATGCAATTAGTCAAATTAAACACGATGAAGTTAAACCTAAAATCATTCTAGCAGATATTGGAATGGTGACAGAGACAGACGTTACATTAGCTAAAGCTTCAAATGCAGTATTAATTGCTTTCAATGTTAAACCAAGTAAAGAAGCAAAAAAACTTGCTGAAAATGAGAAGATAAAAATATCTTCATATAATATTATTTATGAAGTTTTAGATTACATTAAACAAAGAATGTCAGGATTATTGGCACCTGATGTTCAAGAAAAAATTACTGGTACTGCACAAATTCTAGAAATATTTAAAGTTTCAGGTGCTGGAAAAGTTGCTGGTTCAAAAGTAACAGAGGGTGAAATTAATAGCACATCTGATGTAAGAATTATTAGAGATGGTGCTATTATTTATACTGGAAAAGTCTCGACAATATTTAGAGAAAAAAACCAAGTGAAACAAGTAAGTGGTGGTCAAGAGTGTGGAATTACAGTTAAGGATTATATGGATTTTCAAAAAAATGACACAATAGAAGCATTTAGTGTTACATCTACTGAGAGGTCAATTTAATGGCAGATAGAATAGGAAAACCAGTGTCACAAAGACAGTTAAGAGTAGGTGAAATGATTAAGCAGTCTTTAAGCATGATTTTTATAAGAAATGAGGCTAAGGTGCCAAATTTAGAAACAAACACTATAACGGTTACTGAGGTTAGAATGAGTCCTGACTTAAAAATTGCTAAAGCATATGTTCTTCCATTGGGTGGAAAAGATGCGGATGAAACAATTAATGTTTTAAAGGAATACTCATTTTTAATTAGAAAAATTTTATCACAAAAAGTGGTTATGAAATTTTTACCAAAATTACTTTTTAGAAAAGACGAATCTTTTGAGTATGCGGAAAAAATAGAAAACTTAATAAAACAAACAAATAAATAGGAAGAAAGAGGCATGAACAAAAAGGCACAAGAATTAGCAATGCACGATAAAGATACTGGATCTTCAGAGATACAGATCGCTTTGCTAACAGAGAAAATTGAAACTCTCTCTAAACATATTAAGCAATTCAAGAAAGATAAGCATTCATCTGTTGGATTGTTGAGAGCGGTAAATAGAAGAAAGAAATTGTTAGAATACCTAAAGAAAAACAAAATGGATTCTTACAAAAATGTACTGTCGAAATTGAATTTAAGAAAATAGAAATCAAGATAGATAGAACGGAATGGAACGAAACGAACGTAACGAAATGGAAATGAAATGTTTAAAGTATACAAGAAGGAAATTGAAATAGCGGGAAAGAAGATAAGTTTAGAAACAGGTAAAGTAGCAAGACAGGCAGACGGTGCAATAATTGCAAAATGCGGAGAGACAGTCGTACTAGCAACAGTAGTAGGAGCAAAAAAAGTAAATCCTGATATGGATTACTTTCCATTATCTGTAAATTACCAAGAAAAATATTATGCAGCTGGAAAAATTCCAGGTGGGTATTTTAAAAGAGAAGCAAGACCAACTGAAAGTGAAACATTAATCTCTAGATTAATTGATAGACCAATCAGACCTTTGTTTCCTGATGAATTTAAAAACGAAGTACAGTTATTACCAACAGTAATTTCATACGATAAAGAAAATGAACCAGATATTTTATCAATCACTGCATCATCAGCTGCATTAGCAATATCAGGAATGCCATTCATGGGACCTGTAGGAGCTTCAAGAGTTGGATTTATTGATGGTAAATATGTTCTAAATCCCTCTAAAGTAGATTTAGAAAAATCAAAATTAGATTTGGTTGTAGCAGGTACAAAAGATGCTGTGCTTATGGTTGAATCTGAAGCTAATGGTTTAACAGAAGAAGAAATGTTAAGTGCAGTTAAATTTGGGCATGAAGGCTTTGTTCCAGTAATTGAAATGATCGAGGAGCTTGCAAAAGAATGTAGAAAACCTGAGTGGACTGTTGAAAAGAAAGATCTATCGGAAGTTAAGAAAAAATTAGAAGAAACTTTTACGGAAGATCTTAAGAAAGCTTTTGCAACAAGAGATAAACAAGATAGATCAAATCAAATTTCAGAGATTACCGATAAAGCCAAAAAGCTTTATGAGGAGGATGAAAATTATACTGATCTAGATGTTAATAGTCAGTTAAAAAATCTTGAAAAATCAATTGTTAGAACTGATATTCTTAAAAACAAAAATAGAATTGATGGTCGCGGATTATCAGATGTAAGACCTATCGAATGTGAAGTTGGTGTTCTACCAAGAGCCCATGGTTCTGCATTATTTACTAGAGGTGAAACCCAAGCAATTGTTGTTGCAACTTTAGGAACATCTGATGATGAACAAAGAATTGAAAGCTTAGATGGGCTTCAAAGAGAACGATTTATGCTTCACTATAATTTCCCTCCTTTTTCAGTTGGAGAAACAGGAAGAATTGGAACAGGTAGAAGAGAAATCGGACATGGTAAATTAGCTTGGAGAGCAATTAATTCTTCATTACCTACAAAAGAAGCATTTCCATATACTTTTAGAGTAGTATCTGAGATCACAGAGTCCAATGGTTCTTCTTCGATGGCTACTGTTTGTGGAACATCTTTAGCATTAATGGATGCAGGGGTACCCATTAAGGAGCCAGTTGCAGGTATTGCAATGGGTTTAATTAAAGAAGGTGATGATTTTAGTGTTTTATCAGACATTTTAGGTGATGAAGATCACTTAGGTGATATGGACTTTAAAGTTGCAGGAACTAAAGATGGAATTACCTCTCTTCAAATGGATATCAAAATTACAGGTATTACATTTGAAATTATGGAGCAGGCGTTAAGCCAAGCTAAAGATGGAAGAGTTCACATTTTAGGTGAAATGAATAAAGCATTATCAGCTTCAAGATCTGATGTTGGAAAACACACTCCAAAAATGGAACAAGTCAATGTAGATAAAAAAGACATTGCTGCCGTAATTGGAAAAGGTGGTGCAACAATCAGAGAGATAGTTGAAAAATCAGGTGCGAAAGTAGATGTAAATGACGAAGGTGTGGTAACAGTTGCTGCTCCAGATGAAGAGTCTAGAAACATCGCAATGCAAATGATTAAAGATATCACTGCAAAAGCTGAATTAAACAAAATTTATTCAGGTAAAGTAATGAAAATTATGGAGTTTGGTGCATTTGTTAATTTCTTAGGAAAACAAGATGGACTAGTTCATATCTCAGAACTAGCAGATAAAAGAGTAGCTAAAGTTACTGACGTTGTCAAAGAAGGTGATGAAGTTAAAGTTAAAGTGATTGGTTTCGATAGAGGTAAAGTTAAACTTTCTATGAAACAAGCTGGTGAATAATCTATAACTTAAATTTAAATTTTAAACCCCTGGAATGAGAGTTCTAGGGGGTTTTTATATTGAAGATAAATTTATTTTTTTTGAGTATTTTTTATTTGGAACATTTTTTATAACTGCTTGGCCACAACGCATTATTCCTCGTTTTTTATCAAATGTCATTTTGGGTTCACCATATAATTTCCATCCATTCGATAATGCCTCAGTTACTCGATTACAAAATCTTGCTGTATCATCATCAGTAATAAATCTGTATCCCTTCATATATTTTTAACTAAATTTAACTAAATTTTAGGTTATATTTTTAGGATCTGGCATTCCAACCTTGTTATATCCAGCATCTACATAGTGAATTTCACCTGTAACACCATTTGCAAGGTCACTTAGTAGATATAATGCTGAATTTCCAACATCATGGATATCTACATTTCTCTTAAGGAAAGAATGGTCTTCATTCCATTTATATAGGAATTTTGCATCTCCAATGGCTGATGCAGCCAATGTTTTAATAGGACCTGCACTTATTGCATTTACTCTCATGCCCCTAGCGCCCAGATCCCTTGCAAGATACTTAACACTAGATTCTAAAGCAGCCTTACAGACACCCATTACATTATAATTTGGAATAGCTTTATTTGCCTCGTAGCTTAAGGTAATTAAACTTCCACCTTCTTTCATTACTTTAGAGGCTTCTTTTGCAACTTCTGTAAATGAGAAACATGAAATTAACATGCTTCTTAAAAAGTTTTCTCTAGTTGTATCTAAATACTCACCAGATAATTCTGATTTATCTGAAAATGCAATTGCATGAACTACAAAATCAATTTCACCCCATTGTGATTTAACATCTTCAAATAATTTTATTACGTCCTCTTTTTTTTCAACATCGCAGCTGAATGTTACTTTTGAATTTAACTTTTCAGCTAAAGGAACAACTCTTTTCTTCAAGGCATCACCTAAATAAGTGAACGCAAGTTCAGCTCCAGCTTCTGCAAGTTTTTGTGAGATGCCCCAAGCAATAGATCTTTCATTGGCAACTCCCATGATTAATCCTTTTTTACCTTTCATCAAACTCATAGTTTAAACCTTTTCAAAAATTAAAGCAGCGTTAGTTCCACCGAAACCAAAACTATTAGACATTACTGTATTTAAAGTTGCACTAGTTTCAGTTTTTGAAACTATTGGAAATTTTTTAGCTTCTTCATCCATCTCACTAATGTTTGCAGAGCCAGCAATGAAATTATTTTTCATCATTATTAAACAATAGATTGCTTCATGAACCGAAGCAGCACCTAGTGGATGTCCTGATAAAGATTTTGTTGAACTAATTTTTGGAATATTGTCTCCAAAAGTATTTTTAACAGCATTTAGTTCTGTAATATCTCCAACTGGAGTAGAAGTTCCATGAGTATTAATATAATCAATTTTATTTTTAGCAGTAGACATTGCCATTTGCATACATCTTACAGCTCCTTCACCAGATGGAGCTACCATATCGTATCCATCTGAAGTTGCTCCATAACCAGTTAATTCTGCGTATATTTTAGCACCTCTCGCTTTAGCATGTTCGTATTCTTCAAGCACTAGCACACCTGCACCACCTGCAATTACAAAACCATCTCTTGTTTTGTCATATGCTCTTGATGCTGTTTCAGGTGCATTATTATATTTTGATGATAAAGCAGTCATTGCATCAAACATTGCCGTCATTGCCCAATGAACTTCTTCACTTCCACCTGCAAAAACAACATCTTGTTTGCCCATTTGAATTAATTCCATTGAATTACCAATACAGTGTCCACTTGTTGCACATGCAGAACTCATAGTGTAGTTGGTTCCTTTAATTTTAAATGGTACTGCAAGTGTTGCTGAGGCAGTACTAGCCATTGTTCTTGGAACAATAAAGGGCCCCATTAGTTTTGGAGTTTTAGCTCTAGTTTTGTCTGCTGCAAGTATTACGTTTTCAATTGATGGGCCACCGGAACCCATTACAATCCCAGTTTTAAAATTACTCACTTCATTTTCTTCTAACCCTGAATCTTCAATAGCCTCCTTCATAGCTATATAATTATAAGCTGAACCTGAACCCATAAATCTTATTGTTTTTCTATCTATATGATCCTCTAGTTTAATATTTGGTTTACCATGAACATGACTTTTTAAATTATGCTCTTTGTATTCTTCTGCAAAAGAGATTCCTGATTTTGAATTTAATAAAGACTGATGAACTTCTTCTTGATTGTTTCCTAAACAAGAGACAACTCCTAAACCTGTAATAACCACTCTTCTCATTATTTAAATAACCCTACTTTTAAACTTTCAGCTGAATATATTTTTTTATTATCTGCAAAAACAATTCCATTTGCAAGTCCAACGGTTGTTCCCCCAGGAGACATAATTTTCTTCATATCTATTTCATATCTTACATTTTTTACACTCTGTAAAACTTCGCCAGTAAATTTTACAGTACCAACTCCTAAAGCTCTTCCTTTTCCAGGATTTCCTAGCCAACCTAGAAAAAATCCTACCAGTTGCCACATTGCATCTAAACCTAAGCATCCTGGCATAACCGGATCTTTTTTAAAATGACAATCAAAAAACCAAAGATCATCTTTAATATCTAATTCAGCTTTTAAAGAGCCCTTATTAAATGTACCATTATTTTCATTGATTTCAGTTATTCTGTCAAACATAAGCATTGGCGGGAGTGGTAATTTTGCATTACCAGGACCAAAAAGATCACCATTCCCACAAGTTATTAGATCATCATAGGAGTATGAGTTTTTTTTCATATTCGAGCACCCTTAATACTTGATTTAATCCTAATATAATATAATAAAACACTATATATTTATTCATACTTTAGAATAATTATAAAAAACAATGCCAAAAAACTGCAATTTTATTGAAAAATTAAGAGAAGTTGGGCTTAGACCTACCAAACAAAGAATAAAAATGTGTGAAGTTTTGTATAATAGAGAAAAAACTTTCCATTTCACAATTAATGATCTTGTTAAAATGATATCTGAAAAAATGAATGAAAAGATATCTCTAGCCACAGTTTATAACACAGTTCATGCATTTGAAAAAAAAGGATATTTAAAAGAAATTTCAATCGATAGTCACAAAAGTTATTTTGATACAAACACATCAGCACATCATCATTTTTTTGATGAAGATACGCATGAGCTAATTGATTGCGATGAGAGCGATATAGACAAAATAAATATTAGAAAAAATATTACAGGAAAAAAAATAAATTCTGTTGAAGTGTTGGTTAGAGTTGCGAGTGATAATCAAACTCAAAAATAATTTAATTAAATCATACACTTAAAATCTACATTATAATAATTCTAAACTATTGACATACTATCAATATGCATTATATGGTTTGGTAACATTAAAAAGGAGAAAAAATGTCTTTAAAAGGAAGTAAAACAGAAGAAAATTTAAAAGAAGCGTTTGCTGGTGAAAGTCAAGCAAACAGAAGATATCTTTATTTCGCACAAAAAGCTGACATAGAAGGTTACAATGATGTAGCTGCAGTTTTTAGATCAACAGCCGAAGGTGAAACTGGTCATGCACATGGTCATTTGGAGTATCTAGAAGAAGTTGGTGATCCAGGAACTGGTATGCCAATTGGTGAAACAAAAGCAAATTTAGCTTCGGCAGTACAAGGCGAAACTCATGAGTATACCGATATGTACCCTGGTATGGCTAAAACAGCTAGAGAAGAAGGCTTTGAAGAAATTGCTGACTGGTTTGAAACTTTAGCTAAAGCTGAAAAATCACACGCTGGTAAATTTCAAAAAACTTTAGAGTCTATTAGCTAATCAAATTTCTTAGTGGGCGTTAGCCGCCCACTAAAAAAAATTCGAATTTCAAAAAACTTAATTATATGAGCAAAGAAGGAAGTTTAGGTGCACCTATAAGACACCCTATAGATTTTGAGCATCCTGATTTTTTAAATCCTGAAAAGTTAGACGCTGAAATGAGAAGAGTGTTTGATATTTGTCATGGATGCAGGAGATGTTTTAATCTTTGCGACTCTTTCCCAAAGCTATTTGACATGATTGATGAATCTAAAAATGAAGATGTTGAAAGCTTATCTAGCGATCAATTTGCCCCTGTAGTTGATGCATGTACATTGTGTGATATGTGTTTTATGACTAAATGCCCATATGTTCCACCTCATGATTTTGATTTAGATTTTCCACATTTAATGCTGCGATATAGAACAGCTCAAAAAAAATTAGGTAAATTATCAAGCGTACCAACACAATTAGCTCAAATAGACCGAAACGCTAAAATTGGTGTCATGTTCTCTAAAATAGTTAACTGGGCATCAAATATTAAAAATAAATTAATTAGAAAAATCTTAGAATTAATTACTGGAATAGATAAAAGAGTTCAGTTACCAAAATATAACTCAGAAACTTTTTCTAATTTTTTCAAAAAAAATAGAGATAAGATAAATTATCAAACACCTTCTAAAGATAGAAAAGTAGTTATTTATTCAACTTGTTTTGTAAATTTTAATAAAAAAAATACGGGTGTTGCTGCATTAAAAGTTTTGAAAAAAAATGGTGTAGAGGTTCAAGAAGCTTATCCTGGTTGTTGTGGGATGCCATTTTTAGAGCAAGCAGATCTGCCAAAAGTTGTTGAACAAGCAAAAAAAGTTTCTAAGGATTTAATCGAATGGATTGATAAAGGATATAAAGTAGTAACCTTAACAGCTAGTTGTGGATTGATGTTAAAATTCGAATGGCCCTTGTTATTACCAAACGATGAAAAAATAAAAAAATTATCTTCAAATGTTATGGATATTGATGAGTATGTTGTGGACATTGCAAACAATGAGGGATTAGCAGAAGGATTAAATGAGATTGATGGAGGAGTAACTGTGCATCATGCTTGTCATGCTAGAGCACAGAATATGGGTATCAAAGCAAGAGATATGTTAAAATTTATACCAAACGTTAAAATTGATGTAGTTGAAAGATGTGCAGGTCATGGAGGAACTTTTGGAGTAATGAAAGAAACTCATGATTTAGCAAATAAAGTTGGAAGACCTACAGCTAGACAAATAAAAACTAAAAATAATAAGTATATGGCTTCTGATTGTCCCTTAGCTGGTAAACATTTAAAACAGTTAGAAGTTGATACAAATATATCTAATGATGAGGCACTACACCCTATCGAATTGATGGCAAAAAGTTATAACTTATGATCATGCCTAGAGAAAAAAGAGAAATTCAAAAAGAAGACATCATGCCTTTAGATGTTTATATAGAAAAGAGACGTGAATTAAGAAAAAGTATTGTTGATTATAAAAAAAATAGAAGAGTTGCTTTAGGGCCTTATGCTACTTTTTATTTTGAAAGTTATGAAACAATGTTAGCTCAAGTACAAGAAATGCTATACATTGAAAAAGGTGGTGATGAGCAACTTCAGGATGAGTTATCTGCGTACAATCCTTTAATACCTAAAGGCAAAGAACTAACAGCAACTTTAATGTTTGAAATAGATAATCCTATCTCAAGGGCTGCGTTTCTCGGAAAAGTTGGTGGAATAGAAGAAACAGTATTTATGAAAATAAATGGTGAGATAATTAAAGCAGTTCCCGAAGAAGATGTTGATAGAACTTCTTCTGAAGGAAAAGCTTCATCAGTACAGTTTATTCATTTTAATTTTACTGATGATCAAATAGGAAAATTTCAATCTAATAGCTCAGAAATTGAGCTTGGAATTGATCATAAAGAGTATTCTCATAGCACAAAATTATCTAAAGAAAATATAGCCTCTTTATCTACTGATTTTAGTTAATTTAGTCCCCAAATATTATCTGTTTTAATCCAACCTTCAAATTTTTCTGATGTAATTTTACACCAATTTTGTTCACATTTTTCTACAATTAATAATCTTCCCTCTTTTATTTGAGCAATTGGTTTAGCAAAAGATGTAGGTTTTTTAAATAAAACTTTATCTTTCGTAACTATTACAGAATTACTTTTTTTTAATTGAGAGATATGAATCCACCCACTGTTATTTTTTAAATCTATAATTCGCCTGAAATTCTCTTTTTTATCGATTTGTTTTAATGGAAGATTTATTTTTTTATAAACGTATTTAATATCAGACTCAAAACTTGGTCCGTAACGAACATTTACTTTATTTTTTTTAAGAGAGACAAAAATTTCATTAGCAAACGAAATGTGAGTAAAAAATAACAAAAAAAATACTATATAAATTTTTTTTATTATCAGTTGCATAAGCATTTTTTTCTTTTATTAATTTTTGCTTTTCTGAAATTTAAATTTAATAGATCTAGAATTAGAATATATCCATTTAAATTCCGTCCAATATTTAATATTTTTTTTAAAACTTCATTGGCTTGTAATGTACCTATTATTCCTGCAACGGTTCCTAAAATTCCCTCATATTCACAATTTAAAATTTCATCAGATATTGTTTCTTCTTGATAAAAACATCTCAAGCAAGGATCTTTTTTGTTGGTAAAATTAAAAGTAAAAATGTGTCCATCAAACTTACTTATAGCACCAGTGACTAGAAATTTTTTATATTTTAGACTTAAATCATTTATTAAAAATTTACTTTCAAAGTTATCGGTCCCATCAACAATATAGTCATAATTTTTTATAATTTTTTCAAATGTAGTTTTATTTAATTTTAAATTAAAAATATTTATTTTTGTCTTTGAATTAATTTTATTTAATTTTTTTTTTGCAATCTTTACTTTTGATTGATTTATATCTTTTTCATTATACAGGCTTTGTCTATGGATATTAGAGAGACTTACAGTATCATGATCTGCAATCCCAAGTGTACCAATACCCGATCTAGTTAAAAATTCTGCCACTGGGCAACCTAGACCACCCATACCAACTATCAAGACTTTTGAAGATAAAATTTTTTTTTGACCTGCTGCCCCAATATTTTTAAGAATTATTTGCCTTGAGAATTTCTCTATTTCTTTTTTGTTTAAATTTTTGCTCATTTTCCTGTTGAGCCAAACCCACCTTCTCCTCTAATTGTTTCCGGTAGATCATCAGTTTCCTCGAGATCCATTTTAATTACAGGAGTTAAAATCATTTGTGCTATTCTATCCTTATTATTTATCAAGAAATCATTTTTCCCGTGATTAAAAAGAATTACTTTTATTTCTCCCCTGTAATCACTATCAATAGTTCCAGGTGTATTTAAAACACTTATACTATTTTTTGCAGCTAAACCGGATCTTGGTCTTATTTGGATTTCGAAATCACTTGAAAATGCAACAGCAAGCCCTGTTGGAACTAAGCATGATGAGTTTGGTTTAAGATTAATGGGTTTTTTTACTAGTGCCATCAAATCCATACCTGATGCACCTTCTGTTTTGTAAGCAGGTAATTCAACCGCAGGGTCTAACTTTTTGATGAGAACTTTTGTCATTAAT
The DNA here is from genome assembly GCA_902590535.1 of uncultured Pelagibacteraceae bacterium. GTDB lineage: Bacteria > Pseudomonadota > Alphaproteobacteria > Pelagibacterales > Pelagibacteraceae > Pelagibacter. The sequence continues at coordinate 93,846 of CACIXF010000003.1, read as the reverse complement.
TTAATTGATCAATTATTCTATCAACTATTTCATCAGAAATTCCAGATTTTTTTTTATATGAAAGTTTTTCTTTTTTAACGTCTTTGTTTTTATAATGAATTGTTACCTCATTATAATCAGAATTAAATCCTATATCTTTATTTGATACATCATTAGAAATTATCCAGTCACAATTTTTCTTGTTTAATTTTTCCTCTGCATTTTTATCGATCTGATTAGTTTCTGCTGCAAATCCTATTACAAGTTCAGGTCTCATAGAGTTATGGTTAGACACATAATGAAGTATGTCTACATTCTTTTCTAAATTTAAGTTTAAGTTCTCTTGTTTTTTAATTTTATTTTCATACTTTTTATTAATTTTAAAATCAGCTACTGCAGCAGAAAAAATTGCTACATCAACAGGTAAATTTTCTTGAGTGGCAACTAACATTTCATCTGCTGTTTCAACTTTTATAAGATTAATATCTTTAGTTATTTCAAGATTAGTTGGACCTGATATTAATGTTGTATCAAAACCTTTTTTGGATAATGATTTTGCTAATTCATATCCTTGTTTGCCACTTGATTTATTTGTAATAAAACGAACTGGATCTATGTACTCATTAGTTGGACCTGCTGTAACTAATGCTTTAAATTTTTTGTTATTTTTTTGAGTTAAGAAATATTTATCAACTTCTTCAGCAATTACTGATGGGTCTGACATTTTACCTTCTCCATATTCACCACATGCCATATCACCAACTTCTGGTCCTATTAGTTTATATCCAAACCCTTTTAATTTTTTTATATTTGTTTTAGTAGTTGGATGCTCCCACATTCTTACATTCATTGCTGGTGCTAAAATAATGTCTTTATCAGAAGCCAAAACAACAGTGGATGCTAAATCATCAGTTGTTCCTTGAGCCAGTTTTGAAATTGTATTTGCCGTTGCAGGTGCAATTACAATTATATCTGCCCATCTTGAAAGTGAAATATGATCCATTTCAGCCTCATTTTCTGCACTAAATAAATCACTATAAACTTTACCTTGAGAAAGTGATGTTATTGAAAGTGGAGTTACAAACTCTTTTGCACTTGTTGTAAGAATTGTCTTTATATCTGCACCATTCTTTTTAAAAAGCCTAATTGTTTCAAGACTTTTATAAGCAGATATTCCTCCACAGATAATAAATAGTATTTTTTTATTTAACAAATTTTTCATCTGCAGAATTAAAATACTATAAGGCCAAAAATTACAAGAAGTAATAAACCAATAATAGATTGATTTCTAAATGCTATCATTTCTGATTTTTTATCATTCAGAGCGGTGTAAGAATTTGAATTTTGTGGAATTTGACCACTAGCTAAAAACGTTAATGCTTGATTTGCTTTATCCATAATCTCAGGAAATTCTGGTAAACGTTTAATCACTTCAGATGTATTTTTTAAAGTTTCATTTAAATTATTAATTGGATCTTTTGTTTCTTTAAGCCAATTTTCTAGAACAGGCTTTGAAGTTGTCCAAATATTTGTGTTTGGATTTAACTTTCTTGCTACACCTTCAACAACAACCATAGTTTTTTGCAACATTAATAATTGAGGTTGAGTTTGCATATTAAACTTTTCTGTTACATCAAACAATTGTTTGAGTAATTTACCTCCTGAAATATCTTTTACTTCTTGACCAAATATAGGCTCACCAATTGATCTCAAAGCTTGAGCTAGATCATCGATTGGTACTTCTTTTGGAACTAATCCGGCCACTAAGTGAACTTCAGCTACTTTACGATAATCTCTTTGAATAAATCCAAATAAAATTTCTGCTAAAAACCTTTTACTAAGTTTGTCTAACCTGCCCATAATCCCAAAATCTATAGGTACAATTTGGCCACTATTATCAACAAAAATATTTCCTTGATGCATATCTGCATGAAAAAAACCATCTCTTACAGCATGTCTTAAAAAATGTTGGATAATATCTTCAGCTATTTTATTAGTATCTAAATTTCTTTTCTTTAGCTCCTCAGTTTCTCTTATTGAAATTCCATCTATCCAATCCAAAGTCATTACATTTTCACTAGTAAAATTCCAATAAATTTCAGGAACTTTAAATCCAGCATCATTTTTAGTGTTTTCAGCATATTCATTAGCCGCAGCAGCTTCGAATCTTAAATCCATTTCAAGATTAGTTATTTCTTTAAGTAAAAAAACAACTTCAACAAGTTTTAATCTTTTTGTTTTTTTTACAAATGACTCAATAATAAATACAAATAACATCATTGCATCTATTTCCTCATTGAATATTTTTTTTATATTTGGTCTTAAGATTTTTATTGCTACATCTTTAATTGTTCCATTGTCATTTATTTTTGCTTTATGAACTTGTGCAATTGATGCAGCTGCAACTGGTTCACTTAAATCAATTATTGAATTAAATGCATCAACTCCAAGATCTTCTTTGATAATTTCTTTTGCTTCATGAATTGAAAAAGGGGGTAATCGATCTTGAAGTTTTTCTAGCTTTAAAGATAATTCTTCTCCAATTATATCTGGCCTAGTAGCAAGAAATTGCCCAAGTTTGATGAAAGTTGTACCCATAGATTCTAATGACTTAGATAGTCTTTCACCATCATCCTTAATTAAATTATTTTGTTCCTTTTTTTCAAATGAAATAGATAAAATTTGGAATAATATTGTTACAGCTAAAGGAGGTTTTTTAAATTTTGATGCAATTTTTAAAATATCTGATTTTGCAATTTTTCTTCCTAATTTAAATAAAGTAATAAGTTTTTTAATCATTAAATTTTCCAACCACTATGAATTGAAACAATACCACCAGAAAGATTTCTATAAGAACATTTATGAAACTTATTTTTTTCCATCAACTCTATTAATTCATCTTGATTAATAAATTGTTCAATACTTTTGATTAAATATTCGTAAGGTTCTTTTTCTCCAACTACAAACTGACCAATAATAGGAATGAGTTTTGAATAATTTTTATATACAAAATCAAGATTTGAATTTTGAATCTTAGAAAATTCCAGACATAGATAGCGTCCGCCAGGCTTTAAAACTCTATAGGCTTCTGAAAGTGCTTTATTTAAATTTTTTGTATTTCTTAGCCCAAAGCTAATAGTGTAATAATCAAATGAATTGTCTGTTATTGGTAATTTTTCTGCTGGAGAAATAACCCATTTTACATTTTTGTAATTAGATAATTTTTGCTTTCCTTGACTAACCATTCCTTTATTGGGGTCTACACAAGTAATTTCAGCCTCTTTATTTGTGCTATCTAAAAATAACTTTCCAACATCCCCCGTCCCACACGCAACATCTATTAATTTTCTATTGACTCTCGGATTCATCATATTAATTAAACTTTTTTTCCAATATCTATGTACACCCATAGACATAAAGTCATTCATCAAGTCATATTTGTTGTAGACCTGATTAAACACATTATCTACAAGTCCTTTTTTATTTTGAAGATTTTGTTGCATAAAAAAATATATATTGAATATAGTATCAAATGCCAGAATTACCAGAAGTAGAAATTGTTAGACAATCCCTTCATAAAAAGATCAAAAAAAAAAGCATAAAAAAAGTAATAATCAGAAATAGGAATTTAAGGTTTAAAATACCAAGTGATTTTGAATGTTTTCTTAAAAATAAAAAAATAATTGAAGTTAGTAGATTTTCTAAATATTTGATTATCCATTTTCAAAATGAAGATTATTGTTTAATCCATTTAGGAATGTCAGGAACAATTCATATTATTGATAAGAAAAAACCTCTAAAATTTACGAATACTAGTTTTTATCATTCACCTTTTTTACCTAAAAAACACAATCATGCAGAGTTTGTATTTGATAGCTTGAAAGTAATTTATAATGATCCAAGACGTTTTGGATTTTTTGAAATAATTAAAAATTATCAAGATCTACAGAGAAGATTTAAATCAATGGGACCTGAACCATTTAGTGACAAATTTAACTTAAATTATGTTGTTAATTATTTTAAGAAAAAAAATAAAGATATAAAAAGTTTCTTACTTGATCAGAGATTTGTTTCTGGAATAGGTAATATTTACGCAAGTGAAATTCTTTTCGCTAGTAAAATAAATCCATTTAAAAAGGCAAAAAGACTTAACAAAAATGAATGTTTAAATATTATTTTAAATTCTAAGAAAATACTTCAACAGGCAATTAATAAGGGAGGTTCAAGTATAAGAGATTTTAAAGATATTTCAGGTAACAAAGGTAACTTTCAAAAAGAGTTTAAAGTTTATCAGCAAGACGGCACTGGTTGTAAGCGTACGCAGTGCAAGGGTATTATAAAAAAAAAAATAACATCAAATAGATCAACTTTTTTTTGTATTTCTTGTCAAAAATAGTTAAATATTTAGTTGACCACTTTAAATTCTCAAGCTATACCCCTGCGCAGATGGCAAACACAAAATCAGCAATTAAGAGAATTAGAAGAATTTCTAAACAAACAGCGGTCAATAAAGCTAGAAAGAGCAGGTTTAGAAACGCGCTTAAGAAAATGAACCTTCTAATTGATGATAAAAAGAAAGATGAAGCTCTTAAATTTCTACCAAAGTTAAACTCTGAGTTGATGAAAATTGCAAAAACAGGAATAATAAAAAAACAAAATGCTTCTAGAAATGTTTCTAGAATAACAAAAAAAATTGCTGCAATCTAAGCGTTAGTTTAAATTTTCAAACAACTCCTGATATCCACATTATATATTTAAGTTTTGTATTAAGTTACTATATTTAGATTTAGTAAATATTTGGATTATCGTCATTCAATCTATATTTGATTTAGTTTTAATTCAATCAATTAATTGATTCAATCTATATTCGATTCAATTTATAATTTTAAATTTAAGTTTAATTTAGAATTAATTTTTTAAAATATAAATCACAATCATAGATTTTATTTTTTTTTAAATATCTTTATTAACTTGTTGCAAATTTTTTTAAATAGTTCTAACTGAGATTTCCCCTTAAGTTATGAATAAATTAACAAATACAAAAAATATTAATAATTTTTCTTCTGAAAGTTTCGAATGGAAGCAAGTACAGAATGAAATGAAAAATAAACTAGGCTTAGAAGTTTATGAGAGCTGGTTAAAAAAGATTTCTTTTGTTGAGGAATTCAATAATTACTTATTATTATCAGTTCCAACAAGATTTATTAGAGATTGGATTACATCAAGGTATTTAGACCAAATATTAAAAATAATTAAAGTTTATAAAAAAGACATTATTAGAATTGAGTTCAAAATTATTGAAAAGGCTAAAGATATCGCTTTAAAAGAAAATAGTATTAAAGAGAGCAATACTAATGAAAATGTTTCATTTATAAAAGACTCTTATCTTCAGTATAATCGAATTGATCCAAATAAAAGATTTGATAATTTTATTACAGGTTCAAGTAACAAATTAGCTTACGAAGCTTCTTTAAAAGTTTCAGAAAATATATCTCACTATAATCCACTTTATATTTATGGTGGTGTTGGAATGGGAAAAACCCACTTATTAAACTCAATAGGTTTAGAGCTTAAAAAAAATAATACAGTAATGTTTATTTCTGCTGAGCGTTTCATGTATCAGTTTGTAAAATCAATTAAATCAAACGACATGGTTAAGTTTAAAGAATATTTTAGAAATACAGATATTTTATTAATCGATGATATTCAGTTTATAAGTGGAAAAGAGGCTATGCAGGAGGAGTTCTTTCATACATTTAATGCATTACTTGATAAGGGATCTCAAATAATTGTATCAGCTGATCGATCACCAAATAAATTATCAAGGATTCAAGAAAGAATTAAATCAAGATTTTCTGGTGGATTGGTTGTTGATATTCAAAAGCCCGACCTTGATCTAAGAAAAAAAATAGTTGAAAAAAAAAATGAAGAACTGAATGCTTTGTATTCTGAACAATTACAAGTTTCTAGAGAAATTCAAGATTTTATAAGTAATGAAATAACTGGAAGTGTAAGGGAATTAGTTGGTGCAATAAACAGAGTTGTTTCATTTTCAAGAATTTACAACAAAGTTCCAAATCTTGCTGAAACTAAAGTAGTTTTAAAGGATTTATTAAATTTAGCAGAAAATAAGGTTACAATAGATCTAATTCAGACAATTGTTTGTAAGTTTTTCAAAATCAGCAAAAATGAAATGTTATCATCTAGAAGATCAAGATATTTAGTAAGACCTAGGCAAACAGCAATTTATTTAACTAAAATTTTGACTTCTAAATCATTACCTGAAATTGGAAGGGAATTTTCTAACAGAGATCATACAACAATAATTCATTCAGTAAAAACTATTGAAAAGATAAAAGAAAAAGATCCTGAGATGGTTGATAATATAAATAAATTAAAAAACCAGATTTTATATAATAATAAAGAAAATGAAATTTAACGTTAATCAACAGGATCTTCAGCAAGCATTAAATTATTGTCAAGGAGTTATTGAAAAAAGAAGTACATTACCAATACTTTCTAATATTTTGTTAGATGCAAGCAATTCAAAACTTACTATCACTGCGACTGATCTAGATTTAATTTTTATACATCAATTAAATAATGTAGAAATTCTAGAGGAGGGCAAAACAACCACAACTTCCTCAATCATGTATGATATTATAAGAAAGTTTAACTCAGGAAAAAAAATAAATCTTTCTCTAACAGATATAAGTAAATTACAAGTAGAGTCTGAAAAATCTATTTTTAATTTGAATTGTATAAGTGCAACAGAGTTTCCATTGACAGACGAAAATTTTAATCAAAATGAATTTATAATTAAATCAAAACAATTATTGAAATTATTAAATAAGTGTAAATTTTCAGTCTCTAATGACGAAACAAGGCATTATCTAAGTGGAATTTATTTTCATCAAACAGAAGTTGAAGATAAAAATTATTTAACAGCAGTTGCAACTGATAGTCATAGAATGTCTATTTCAAAAATTCGATTAGAGGAAAAAATTGATTTTGATCCAATAATTTTACCTAAAAAAACAATTTTTCAACTTTGCTCTTTATTAGATAGCTATGATGGAGATGTGAAAGTTTCAAATGTGAAATCAAAAATAAAATTTGAATTAAATAATAGTATTTTAATTTCGAAACTTATTGATGGGAAATTTCCTAATTACATTCAAGTTATACCTAAAAATAATCAAAAAAAATTAGAAATAGACTTAAAATTATTTTTAAATTCAGTTGATAGAGTAGCATCTGTTTCATTAGATAAAAAAGATGGTGTAAAATTCAATTTATCTAAAGACACTTTAGATCTGTCAGTAAATAATACTAACAGTGGTGATGGTAAAGAAACTTTAACCGTTAAGTTTGATCATGATTTAGAGATAAGTTTTAACTCTAGATATTTGATAGATGTTGCTTCACAATTAGATGGAGATAGAGTTGAAATTTTCTTTAATGATACTGGTTCACCAGCACTGATAAAAGATCCGGGTGATTTCGATAGTATTTTTGTTGTTATGCCTATGAAGGGCTAATTGATTAAATCTAACTCTGAATAAATATTTTTTTCAAGAATTTGAATAAAATTTTCCTTTTTTAACCCAGAAGGAATTGGTTTTAGAATAGAGATTGTAATTGTTTTATTAGATTTCTTTTTACCTTTTTTAGGCCACACATATCCAGAGTTAATTGCAACTGGCTGACAAGCAATATTTAGCTCTTCATAAATTCTCGAAGCACCTTTTTTAAAAGGTGGTCTTTCATCTGGAAGAACTCTGGTTCCTTGAGGAAAAATAATTAAAGGTCTATTAGAATTAGCCATCATTTTTGAAATATCATCAAAAAAACCCAAGTTATCTTTTGTAACTTTGTTTCTTTTTATTGAAATTGATCCTATTTTTTTTAAGTACCAACCAAAAATTGGAATTAACAATAATTCTTTTTTTAGAATAAACACAGGTGAGTTAAAGATTATTTGTAAATAAAAAGTTTCAAACATTGATTGATGAGATGCTGCTATAAAAAAATTTTCATTATTAATAATATTTTCTTTTCCTTTGATTGAAATTTTTACTGAAAGAACAAACCTTAAACAAAAACTGGCCCAATGGCCCATTAATTTACCCCCCATTAAAACAACCTGTTTTGGCAAAAAAAATGATGGTAAAAAAACTATAGAAATAAAGATAATTCCAGTGAAAAACAATATTGAAAATAAAAAGTTTCTTATCATTTTTGTCAAAAGCTAAATTATATCTTTATGCTTTTGTCTTTTTCTTATTACTTTAATTTTCGATCCCTTTATTAATAATTCTATTGGTTTAGGTCTTAAATTATAATTTGAGCTTAGTGACATTCCATAAGCTCCCACATCACATATCGCTATTAAATCTTTTTCATTCAACACTTGAAATTTTTTTAATGTAACAAATTTATCTGTACTTTCACAAATAGGACCTACAAATTCATATGGTTTTTTAGACGTTTTGTTAGATTTTGTAACTGGTAAGGTTTTATGAAACGCACCATACAAAGCAGGTCTCATCAAATCGTTCATTGCTGCATCTAAAATTATAAATTTTTTACTTCCGCTATCTTTTATATAGATTATTTTTGACACTAATGTCCCGGTATCGCCAATAATTGATCTACCTGGCTCAAATATAATTTTAACTTTATGTTTTCTTAAAAATTTAAGAATAGCTGTGTTGTATTTTTTATAATTAAGTTTTTTATTTTTATCAGTGTAAGTAATGCCCATACCTCCACCTAAATCTATAAATTCAAATTTATGATTTGTTTTATTGAGAATTTGACTGACCGCTTTAAGCATTTTTTCATAAGGTCTATGGTCTAAAATTTGACTGCCTATATGAACGCTTAGACATTTTAAATCAATATTTTTTGAATTTTTGCAATAATTTATAATTTCATAGAATGTATTTTTATTTACACCAAATTTATTTTCTTTTTTTCCAGTTGATATTTGACTTAATGTTTTTGCATCTGTATTTGGGTTTAGTCTTACACCGATTTTTATTCTTTTATTTTTCGATTTTGCTATTCGATTTATTTCTTTTATTTCACTTAAAGACTCAGCGTTAATAAGCAAAATTCTTTTATTAATAGCAAAGCTGATTTCACTTGTTGTTTTACCAACGCCAGAAAATACTATTTTGCTTGGATTAATTCCTGCTTTTAGTGCCATCATTAGTTCTCCTACTGAAACAACATCAGCACCTAATCCAAATTTTTTAATTTCTCTTATTATATTTACATTTGTGTTGGATTTAACTGCAAAGCAAATAAGTGGTGAAAAAGATCTAAAGCTTTTTTTAAAATTATTAATATTTTCTTTTAATTTAGAATAAGAATAAGAATAAAATGGAGTTCCAAATTTATTTGCAATTTTTTGGAGACTAATTTTTTCTATTGTTAATTTTCTATTTATGTATTTCATTAAGTTAAATTAATTGAAACTTCTTTTATTTCTGCTTTTTTATCTGGATCTACATATTTTGGATCACCTTTCTTTCCACAAGAAATAACTACAACAAATAACAATATAATCAGGGTAAATTTTTTTATCATTTTTCTTTTTTATATTTCATTATCATTTTTTTAATATTATCAAAAGAAGTTCCGCCATAAGATTTTTTCGAATTAATTGAATTTTTTAAGTTAAATACTTTTAATACATCTTCTTTAAGTTTAGGTTCAATTTTTTTTAACTCGTCTAAAGTTAATTCATTTAACTTCTTTTTTCTTTTTTCAGCAAAATTAACTACTGCAGCAGTTTTTTGATATGCTTTTCTAAAAGACATTGAGTGATTTTTTACAAGATAGTCAGCCAAATCAGTTGCTGTAATGTATCCAGAATTAGCAAGTTCTAACATTCTGCTCTTATTTGGATTGCAATTTTTTAGTACTTCATCAAAAATTTTTAAACAATTATTTAGATTATCGTTCGATTTAAAAACAATTTCCTTGTCGTCTTGTAAATCTTTAAAATAAGACAATGGTAAACCTTTTAAAATTGTAAGCATCGAAAATAAATTTCCATAAGCGTTTCCTGATTTACCACGCAAGTACTCTAAAAGATCAGGATTCTTCTTTTGTGGCATTATTGATGACCCAGTAACAACTTTATCAGATAAATTTATCAAGTTAAAACCATCAGAATTCCAAATAATTAACTCTTCAGCAATTCTAGAAATATGCATAGCGCACACAGATGAAGCATACAAAAAATCTAAAACAAAATCTCTGTCCGAAACTGTATCAATAGAATTATTTGTAGGTATTTTAAAACCAAGTTTTTTGGTTGTATAATTTCTATCTATATTAAATGATGTTCCTGCTAAAGCTGCAACACCTAGAGGATTTTCATTTAAACTGTTTAAATTATTAGAAAATCTCTTTTTGTCTCTATTAAACATTTCTACATAAGACATTAAATAATGTGCAAAAGAGATAGCTTGGGCATTTTTAAGATGTGTAAAACCAGGCATTATAGTCTCAACATTTTTTTCAGCTAACTTGATTGTGTTCTTAATAACTTTATTAATATTGCTATTTATTTCGTTGGTCGAATTTTTCATCCAAATTTTAAAATCAGTAATTACTTGATCATTTCTTGATCTTGCAGTGTGAACATAGCCAGCTTCTTCACCTATTATTTGAAAAAGTCTTTTTTCGATATTCATATGAATATCTTCATATTTTTTATTAAACTCAAATTTATTTTTTGCGATTTCCTTATCAATTTTTGTTAGTCCATAAATAATTTTATTTTTTATTTTAAATGAAATTATTTTTTGTTTAAAAAGCATCTCAACATGAGCAATTGATACTTGAATATCTTCTTTATAAAGTCTTTTATCAATATCTATTGAATTACCGACTTTTTGAAACAAACTTGATGCATTTTTTTTTATCCGTGTGTTCCAGATTGCTTGGTTGTTTTTATTTTTTGTCATGATATTTAATTATACCTATTTAACATGAGATTTTTAATAATATTTATTTTTTTGATAACAAATGTTGTAGCTGAAGAACTACCTGGTATTAAAAATATTGTAATCCATAAAATACCAAAAACACATGATAATGTTATTTTTTTAGACAAAAATGATCAAAAAATTAATATCAATGAATATACTGGGAACTTATTGATATTAAATTTTTGGGCAACTTGGTGTGAGCCTTGTAAAGAAGAAATGCCATCTTTAGATAAACTCCAAGTCAACCCGGAATTGGATAAAATAAAAATTTTCGCAATTAATATTGGGAAAGAAAATTTAGGTAAAGTTAATAAATTTTTTATAGATCTAAACATTAAAAATTTTGAACCTTATTTTGATCCACCTACTACATTAGCAAAAATGTTTTCTTTAAGAGGTGTCCCTACAACAATTCTAATTAATAAAGAGGGTCACGAATTTGCTAGAGTAATAGGTTCAATTGATTTTGAAGATAAAAATTTTATTAATTGGATAAAGAAATATAACTAATTTTTAAAAAAATAAGCAAAGCCTACTAAAGCAATAATAGCAATAAACTGTAAAATAACTCTTAACTGCATTAATTTGTTTGAATATTTTTTACTTGTCTCTCCTCCCTTAAAAAGGGTACCTATACCTAAGATTAAAACTATCCCTACGGCTATCAAAAGAGCTATTGATAAAACTTTAACTAATATTCCTGAAATCATTTTTTTATTTTAGATTGTGTTTTGACATAAAAAACATAATTTATCTACTATGACATTTTGCCTAAATTCCATAATTATTAAACCGGAAAATGGTGTTGAAATCAAAAATGCAATTATTTTGCTTCATGGTTATGGAGGTGATGGAAAGGATATTAGCATGTTGTCTTTAAACTGGAAAAGACATATGCCCAATACAGTCTTTATTTGTCCTAATGGTCATGAGCCATGCTCTATAAATCCTTCTGGTTATCAGTGGTTTGATTTAACAAAAGATGATTCTGATTACATATTAGAGCAATCAATTAAGGCTGAAGAAGTTTTAAAAAAATTTATTAATGAAATAAAACAAGAGTTCAAATTATCAAACAATCAAATCTGTTTATCAGGATTCAGCCAGGGATGTATGATGTCTTTAAATGTTGGTCTTACAGCTGAAGAAAAATTTTTATGTATAGTTGGTTTTTCTGGAAAGATAATAAATCAAAAGGATTTAAAAAACAGAATCAAAAATAATACTGAAACATTACTTATACATGGTGATGCTGATCAAATTGTCTCATCAACATATTTACTAGAAGCAAAAGATTTTTTAATTAGAAACAATGTTAAAGTTGATACATTACTAATAAAAAATTGTGATCATCATATTCCTATTGAGGCATCAAGTACAGCTTTAAATTTTATTTTAAAAAAAATTTAACATCTCTTATTATTGATAAAATTGTTTAACTAAGTTAAAATTAGTTAATGGATAATTTTATTGAACAAAATGTTTCATTAGAAAAGTGCCCTGCGCTAGTACTTAATGCAGACTATAGACCTTTGAGTTACTACCCTTTGTCTTTATGGTCATGGCAGGATACTGTTAAATCAGTTTTTCTTGATAGAGTTATTATCGTTAGTAATTACGATAGAACTATAAGAAGTCCATCATTTAATATGAAATTACCAAGTGTCATCGCATTAAAGGATTATATCGTTCCTCAAAGCAAGCCGAGTTTTACTAGATTTAATGTGTTTTTAAGAGATAAATTTTCCTGTCAATATTGTGGAAGTAACGACGAGTTAACTTTTGATCATTTATTACCTAGATCAAAAGGAGGAGAAACTAATTGGGATAATGTTGTAACAGCTTGTTCTGCATGCAATGTGAAAAAGGGTGGAAAACTATTAAAACATTCAGGTATGAAGCTGCATCAGTACCCTTATCGACCATCAACAGAGGATCTACATAAGAATGGTAAAAATTTTCCACCAAATTTTTTACATAAAAGCTGGATGGATTACTTATATTGGGATGTAGAACTAGAATCTTAAATTTTCTCAGAAATATTTATTGCTATTTTTGATCCAGTTTTAATAATTTTATCTAATATAGAGTATGGACCTTCTTTTGTAGCACCTTTTTCATAGGCAATATCCTTATGACTTAATTCATCTTCTCTAAATTTAATTATTTTTTTTTTAAGTTTTGACTCACTATTATCAAGTTGTTTTATTTGGTTTAAATAATGCTCATCTATCACTTCTTCAACGGAAGCAGTGCAAAGCATAGCTGCTTTCTTACCAAGTAAAGTTGAACCAAAACCCAACCCTACACCTAATAAATCCCATAAGGGTAAAAATTTTGTCGGTTTTATATTTCTTTTTTTAATTTCTTCTTCAAAAAAATTAGAATGTTCTTTTTCATGAATTTTCATTTCTTCAATTGTTTTTTTTAAAGCTTCATCTTTAACTAATGTGTTTAGAGCAAGCAATTGTCCTTCATAAATTTTAACAGCGCCACGCTCCCCAGCATGATCAACTCTAATAAATTCTTCTATTTTTTTTTTATTTATTGTTGTCATAGTTTAAATAAGATCTTGTTGTAAAATATACTATTAATATTGATATTATAATGTTGTAACTTGTAAGTGATAATCCTAAAATTTTAAATGTAACATCTTTGCAGCTTACATTCTTTTCTTGTAACTGCCTTAATATATCTTCTTTTGATAGTAAATTAGAGCCATTTTTTAAATCGCAAACCAATGATTCTTCAATAAAACCTTGCTCAATACCTAGATGATATAAAGATAAAATTGTAGCAGCTAAAAAAACTAAGATAAGCAAAAGTATAAAATATTTTTCAAGATGAATAAATTTATAATTTAGTACAATAATTATTATAGCTATTACGTATGGAATTCTCTCTAAAATGCATAAGTTACAAGGTTGATGACCTAAAACATATTCAATAAAAAATGCCGAAGATAAAGCAATAATGCTAATTAAAAAAATTAATTTTAAGGTAACTGTTTTGTTAATCTCAACCATTAAATTTAAAAAATAAATAAATAATAATAAATATTATAACTATAATAATTCCTATCATGGTGAACCATTTTGATCCATGTTCTTCCATGTACTCTGTAAATAATTCTCCGAATTTATAAGATAAAAAGGCAACTATAAAAAATCTCAGGCTTCTTGAAATTAAGCTAACAAAAATAAAAACAGGAAGATTAAAAGCAATTAAACCGCTCGAGATTGTAAAGGCTTTATAGGGCAATGGTGTAAAGCCAGCTAAAAAAAGAATACTCAGCCATGCGAGGAATCCACTCCCTTGAGACATGCTTAATTTTAAATTTTCAACTTTATCTTGATAACCATAAAATTCGATTACATACATTGCTAAATCAAAAAATAAATACCCAATTAAATACCCAAAAATTCCACCAAGGACTGAAAATATTGATGCTATTAAAAATATTTTAAAATATTCCTTTTTTTTAGCAATAACCATTGGAATGATCATTGCATCTGGAGGTATAGGAAAAACAGAACTTTCAACAAAAGATACAAGCCCTAAATAAAAATTTGAACTTTTATGAGCAGCTAATTCTAAACATTTTTTGTAAAGTGTTTGAAACATTTTTTGGTTTTAATATAAATTTAGTTCTTATACTATTAAATATAATTTAATGAATACCAAGGGCGAATGGCGGAACTGGTAGACGCGCACGACTCAAAATCGTGTTTCGCAAGAAGTGAGAGTTCGATTCTCTCTTCGCCCACCAAGAAACTATGAATTTAGATAATTTAAATAATTTGATAGAGTTATTTGCTAATCAAGCAAATAAACAAAATAAAAGAGATATTTTTTTAGAATGGCTAAACCCAAGTAATAAAAAAACATACACCTGGGAACAAACTGAAAAGAATATTTTAAAATTATCAAAAGTTATTAAGGAAAATATAGAAGAAGGCGATAGATGTCTTTTAGTTTCTGAGAATAGACCTGAGTGGTTCGTTTCTGATTTAGCTATTATGTTAGCTGGTGGAATTACAGTTCCAGCATATACAACTTATATAGAAGATGATTACAAGTATTTGATAGAAGATTGTGAACCTAGCTTAGTTATTGTTTCAAATAATGAAATGCTAAAAAAATTAAATAATTCAATTAATGAAAAAGACTTTATTAAAAAAGTTATAACTTTAGATGAAATAGCTAAGGTAACAAAAAATTTAAGTTTAAATAACAAAGAAAAATATTTAGATTATAATTCTATTTTAGGCAATAATTCATTAGTAGAGGATAAAATTGAAAATAATAAATTAAAAAGAAATTCTCCTGCATGTATTATTTATACTTCTGGTACTGGAGGTAATCCTAAAGGAGTAGTTTTAAGTCATGGTGGAATTTTGAATAATGTCGTTGGATCGTGTGAAATTACAAAACCATTATTTAATTCAAGACCAGTATTTTTAACTTGGCTTCCACTTTCCCATTCTTATGAGCACTGTCTTCAATTTGTACAGATAGCAGTAGGAGCTAGAGTATTCTATGCTGAAAAAATTGAAAAACTTCTAGAAAATATATCTGAAGCAAAGCCTACAATCATGGCAGCTGTCCCAAGGTTTTACCAAAACCTTTACAATAAAATAAACATGAATTTAAAAAAACAGACAGGTTTTAAAGCAAAATTAATTGAAGCAACTCTTCGACTAGGAAGAAAAAAACTATTAAATCAAAAAATGACTTTTTCTGAAAAATTACTTAATTTTATAGTTGATAAATTAGTTAGAAAAAAAATAAAAAAACAATTTGGTGGAAATTTAAAAGCTTTTGTTTCAGGTGGTGGTGCTTTAGATAAAGAAATAGGCGAATTTTTAAATGCCATAGGATTACCGACACTTCAGGGATACGGCTTAACAGAAACATCACCAGTAGTAAGTTGCAATCCAATACACAAAATAAAAGTAGAAACTGTAGGACCTCCTTTTAAAGGAAATGAAGTTAAAATTGCAGAAGATGGAGAAATTTTAGTTAAAGGTGAAAATGTAATGTTAGGATATTGGAACAAAAAAGAAGAAACTGATAAAGTAATTATAAATGGATGGCTTCATACAGGTGATATTGGAGAAATAGATCTGGATGATGGTTATTTAAAAATTACTGATAGAAAAAAAGATATTATAGTAAGTGCTGGAGGAGATAATATTTCACCAGCTAAAATTGAAAATATGATTACAAATGAGCCAGAGATAGATCAATGTATGGTTTATGGTGATAAAAAAAATTATTTAGTAGCATTAATTGTACCTAATAAAGATTTTCTGAATGAAAAACAAAAAATAAATAAAGTAATTGAAAAAATAAATGCAAAATTAACTTTATTAGAAAAGATAAAAAGGATTCAATTAATAGAAGAAAATTTTTCTATTGAAAATGGTTTAATGACACCAACAATGAAAGTAAAAAGAAAAAAAGTTACAGAAAAATATAAAAATCAGCTAGAAAATCTTTATTAAATAATTAAAATTTAATTGTTTATTAACCGCATAAACATTAACTAAATTAATAAAAAAAAGTTTTATAAAAATAAAAAATTAAAAAAAAATTTTATAAAATTTAACTTTTAATTAAAGAATTGACATAACTTAGAGAAAAAAATAAAAATATATTAATAGCGAATCAATTTGATTCGTTTAACTAAAAAAGGGAGCTAAAGATGCCTAAGAAAAGAAAAAAAGCGGCAAAGAAAACTAAGAAAAAAGCTAAGAAAAAAGCTAAGAAAAAAGCAAAAAAAAGAAGAAGAAAATAGTAACTTAGTATTCTTTACAAAAAACGCTTCTCATTACAGTTTGTGTGAGAGGCGTTTTTTTTTACTCGTCAATTGGCTCGTCGTTATCAGAAATTGGCTCGTCTACAGGTAGTTCATTAGTTGGAGCTTTTGCAGCTGCTACTGGTTGGGGCTGTCCACCTAAATTCCTTTTTAGTGCTTTATCTAATTTTTTTTGAGTATCCTCTAAAGAAACATTCAAAACAATCTGAAATTCAGACAAAATTCTTTCATAAGCTTTTTCAAACAATTGTCTTTCACTATAAGATTGATCAACCATTAGATCATCACCTTTATTTAAATCTCTAACAACTTCAGCTAACTCATATATCTTTCCCGAAGAAATTTTAGCTTCATATTCTTGAGCTCTTCGACTCCACATTGATCTTTTTATTTTTGGTTTACTTTTTAATATTGAAATACACTTGTTAACTTGGTTAATCGTTGCTAACGGCCTTAGGTGAGACTGCTTGTTTACAGGAACCATTCCATTAGCTTTATCTTTTTCAAATTTAATAACGTATGTTTCAACATCAATTCCACCAATGTTAATTTTTTTAAATTCAGTAATTTGTCCCACTCCATGTTTTGGATAAACAACATGATCTTTAATTTTGTATTCTTTTTTCTCTGTTTCTTGTTTTTTAACTTTTTTTATTTCAGGCTTAACTTCGTTAGTTTTTGAAATTCTTAAATTATCTACTTTTGACTCAGCCGTTGTTTCTGCAACTTTAACAGTTTTTTTTATTTTAGTTTTTTTAGGTGAAACTTTTTTAACAACTTTTTTGACTTTTTTTGAAATTATTTTTTTAGGTTTTTTAGCTTTTACTGTTTTTTTGGCTTTTATGACTTTCTTTTTTGAAACTTTTTTTTTCACTTTTTTATCTGTTTTGCCTTTAAAGATTTTCTTTAAAATATTTTTCGTACTTATTTTGCTCATTTTTAAATTTCTCGTGATCCGCAGGTGGATCTTTTTTTTCACTTATGTTAGGCCAGATTTCAGAATATTTTTTATTGATCTCTAACCATTTTTCACTTCCAGGTTCAGTATCTGCTTTGATGGCATCGACAGGACATTCTGGCTCGCAAACGCCACAATCTATACACTCATCGGGTTTAATTACAAGCATATTTTTACCTTCGTAAAAGCAATCAACTGGGCAGACATCAACACAGTCTGTTAGCTTGCACTTAATACAATTGTCGTTAACGATATATGTCATTTAGAATTTTGTTTAATTTTTTCTTTAATATCGCCCATTGTTTTATTGTCAATATAAAGTAATCCCGCAAGTCGTCTCATTAAATTAGTTTCATATATATCAGCATCTTTGTTTGAATAAATTATAGACCATAAAGCCTCTACGATTTTAATTTTATCTTGTTCAGGTAAATTTTTTACTTCTTTAGTAAAATCTAAGATTTGATTTGAGCTTTCCTCAATTATTTTTGCTTCTTCAATTGTTTTAGAAATATTTTTATCGTCTAAACCAAGCTCAATAAGTGTTTTTATAATTATTTCTTCTTCTTTATCTGTATAATTCTCATCTATCTTAGCAGCATAAATTAATAAAGCACAAACTTTTGTAAGAAAGTTATTATTTTTTATTTCTTCTTTTCTAAAAAACATTTAATTTAAATTTAAATTCTTTAATATTTTAAATGGATTTTCATTTGAAATCTTTTTTGTAGTAACTTTTTTAAATTTCTTAGTAGGACTGTATTTAAAAAATGTTTCATTTTCTTTTTCAAATATTTTATAATTCATTTTTTGAAGTAATTTTTTAAAATTATCTTTACTACATCCTAAAAGATTTAACATTTCTGGAACTAATTTTATTTCAGGATTTTCTTTTGAATTAGAATTTATTATTAACACAAATAATCGTTCCAAAATATCAATTCTTACAAAAAAATTATCAAATCTTTCAAATCCACACAAAAGCATAAAGTTCTTATTTTTTATTTCTTTATCATCTAAAAAATTCAAACCGAAGGTAGGTGGTTTTAAATTATGAAATTTTTGATAAAAATTTTTCCATAATAATGTTCGCAAAGATACTGCTTCAGGCTTAATTAATTGATAAAGGAAAACATGATATCTTCCAAACTTTACCCCTAAGTCTCTAAGAATTTTTCTCTCATTTTGTTCTAGGTTTTTTAAGTATTCAGAAACTTGGTCTCGTTTTAATACCCCATTATTTTCATATAGTTGGTATGCCAGTGCTTTAATTGATGAATTATTTTCTTTTATATTTTTTAAATCAATTAAACTTTTAAGAACGTTATTTATTTTTGCATGTATCCATTTGTTAATGTAATCGTTTAATTTTTGTTTTGTGTTTAGTTCAATAATATCATCAACGATTAAATCAAAATTAGGATTTAAATAGTCACTACCTGTTGTTAATTTAGCAATTGGGAAATCATTCCAGTAAATTTTAAAATCCTCATTCAAATTTATTAATCCTGTATCAATTATCGATTGAACACGTTTTTCTAATTCTGGACCAATGGTTTGTCTGGCAGCTTTTTTTAAAGATTTAATATCAGTTTCCAAAGCACCTTTTTTAAGATCTAGTTCTAATTTAAGTCCTTTTATTTTTCCAATAAATTGATCGTCAATTTTAACCTCATTGTTTTGTAAAATTTCAGTTTTAAATTCCATGTCTTGTTTTAAACCTCTAGCGAGTACACTTGCTCTTTTGTCAATAAAAGTTTTAGTAAGTTCTTCATGCAATCTGTCTGAAAGTCTATCTTCTAAGTGTTTAGTATTTTCTATCCAATAACTTTGATTTTCTACCCAATTATTTTTATTTGAAACATATGACCAAGTTCTGACATTTGCAATTCTATTTGATAAAGAATCTACATTTCCATCCAATTTATCAAGTTTCATGAGCTGTAATCTCATATAATCTTCAGAAATTAGTCCTTTTTTGCTGGTTAAAAATTTAAATACACTTTCAATAACCTCAAAATGATATCCATAAGTTTTTTTAACAAAATCAGGTATTTGGCAACACTCCCATAGAAGCAATAAAGTTTTCCTATCAAATCCTACATTTAAAATTCTCTGATCTTTTAGAAAATATTTAAGTGCTTTTTCATCTTCACATTCATTAATTTTTCTTAGCCATTCTACCTGGGGTTTTTCTTCTAAACTTTTTATTAAACTAGTTGGGTTGTTGAAATTAAGATTTGAATTTCTCCAAAACAAAGTCCTAATTTCTTCAAATTTATGACTTTCTAATAATTCTACTTCCTCTGGAGATATTTCTTTACAATCTCCAGTAATACCAAAACTTCCATCGTTAAGGTATCGTCCTGCTCTACCTGCTATTTGACCTAATTCAGATAAATTTAATTTTCTTAATTTTTTTCCATCAAATTTTTTAATATTTGAAAAATAAACAAAGTCTAAATCCATATTTATTCCCATTCCAATTGCATCTGTTGCAACTAAGAAATCAACATCTCCAGATTGATATAATTCAACTTGAGCATTCCTTGTTTTTGGACTTAGTGATCCCATTACAATAGCAGCACCACCCTTCTGTCTTCTTATTAACTCAGCAATGGCATAAACCTCTTCCGCTGAAAATGCAATTATTGCTGTTTTTCTGTTAATTCTTGATATCTTTTTATGACCAGCATAGGTGAGCTTAGATAGTCTTTCTCTATTTATAAATTCAATATCTCCATCTAATTTTGAGATGATATTTTTAATGGTATTTGAACCCATCAGCATTGTAAGTTTTTCTCCTCTCATATTTAAAAGTCTATCGGTAAAAATATGACCTCTTTCATGATCAGAACACATTTGAATTTCATCCACACCAACAAACTCTAGATGTTTGTCAATTGGCATAGACTCTACTGTACATAAAAAATATTTAGCGTTGGATGGAATTATTTTTTCTTCCCCAGTTATTAGTGCAACTTTATCTAAACTTATTTTCTTGATTACTTTGTCGTATACTTCTCTTGCGAGCAATCTAAGTGGAAATCCAATCATACCACTTTCAAAAGAAAGCATTGTTTCAATAGCAAGATGGGTTTTGCCTGTATTGGTAGGACCGAGAACAGCTGTAATTTTATTTTTAGTCATTCCTATCTTTTGTGCTTCTTTTTTTTTACCTACCAGATATTGTTACTGCTAAAGAACAAAAATAGACTAAAACATGACCGAATCGGAGGGTAAAAAGTTCTCATTTTCTTAAACTTAGTGAGATTATCATAAATATGTTTAATCCTATAATAATAAAATAATTAAATGTTAAAAAAAATAGTCAAAAATCTAAAGCCATCTTCTACTCTTTTAATTAATGAAACTTCAAAAAAATTAGAAGATCAAGGTAAGAAAATTTTCAAATTTGGTTTTGGACAATCCCCATTTAAAGTACCTGAGGATGTAGTCGAAGAATTAAAAAATAATGCGTATCAAAATAAATATTTACCTATGCAGGGTCTTGAGGAATTAAGGCAAGCTGTTGCAAAATATTCCTCTAAGAAGAAAAATTATGAGTATAAATCACACAATGTGATAATTGGACCTGGATCTAAAGAATTAATGTTTTTATTACATGTAATTTTTGATGGTGAAATTATATTGCCAGCACCTAGTTGGGTTTCATATGCGCCACAAGCTATTTTAGGAAGAAATAAAATTCAAATTATTCAAACAGAAAGAGAAAACAATTGGTTTCCTTCTGGGGATCAAATAGAGAAAATAATTTCAAAAGATAAAGATAAAAATTATCTATTATTTTTAAATTCTCCAAATAATCCCTCTGGACTAGTTTGCGATAAGCTAGAAGAAATTTCAGAAATTACCAAGGAGTATAAGCTTATAATTTTGTCAGATGAAATATATTCAGAATTAGCATTTTCAAAGAATTTTAAATCTATTTCTCATTATTGTCCTGAAAAAACTATTATCAGCACTGGACTTAGTAAATGGTGTGGTGCTGGGGGGTGGAGACTTGGTTATTTTATAATTCCAGATGAATTGAATGATATAAAAAATATGATCAACGTATTAGCGAGTGAAACTTTTTCTGCTGTGAGTGCTCCTATTCAATATGCAGCAATCAAAGCTTATGAAAATGATCATTCAAATTATATTACAAAATCTGTAAACATTTTAAGTGCAGTTGGTAAATATGTTTTTTCAAATTTAAAATCTAACAATGTATTAATTAATGAACCTCATGGAGGATTTTATTTAATGCCAGAATTTTTAAATAATAAATTTAAAACTTCATCAGATATGTGTAGAGATATATTAAATAATACTGGGGTTGCTTTATTACCAGGGTCTGATTTTGGATTTAATTCAGATAAAATGTTAGCAAGGTTAAGTTTTACAGATTTTGATGGAAAAGAGTTCATGAAAAATATTGATGAAAATGAAAAAATTGATGAAAATTTAATTAATAAGTTTGCACCAAAAGTAGTAGAAGGTGTAAATAAACTAAAGAATTGGTCAGAAAACTTATAAAATCACTCTGTACACCTACGATTATTTTTTGTTAGAATAAACTTATAAAAATAACGACATATAAATAGAGGGGTAAACAATGAAAAAAATAATCACATCTCTATCAAGTGCTTTACTGATTTTATTCGCATCATTGTCTTTGACAACAGTTGCTAAATCAGCTGAGTTCTTTACGATAGGAACAGGCGGACCTACAGGAGTATATTTCCAAACAGGAAACGCTATATGTAAAATGCTTCACAAATCAGCAATTAGTGCTGAACATGGTAGAAAAAAAGGTACAGCTAAAGCTTATAGATGTACTGCTCCATCCACTGGTGGATCTAACTATAATATTGGTCAGATAGCAGCTGGAGAATTCCAATTTGGTGTAGCGCAATCAGACTGGCAGTATCATGCTGTTAACGGATCTAGTAAATGGGAAGGAAAACAATTTAGTAATTTGAGAGCAGTTTTCTCAGTTCACAACGAGCCTTTTCAAATTTGGGCTAGAAAAAAAGCAAAAATTAAAGATTTTGCTGGATTAAAAGGAAAAGTAGTTAACATCGGTAATCCCGGTTCAGGTCAAAGAGGAACTATGGAAGAACTGATGAAAGCGATGGGTGTTGATAATAGTTTCTTTAAATCAACAACTGAACTTACTTCTTCTGAACAAGTTAAAGCGCTATGTGACGGAAAAATAGATGCATTTGGTTATTCAGTTGGATTTCCAAATGGTGCTATGGAACAAGCAGCAACTTGTGCAGCTAAAGCATCTCCAATTAATTTAACAGGTTCTGAGGTTCAAGGTTTAATTAATGGTGCAGATTATTATGCACAGGCAGTAATACCTAAAGGAACTTATACAGGTCAGAAAAAAGATGCTACAACTTTTGGTGTAAAAGCTACTGTTGTTACTTCTGTAGATGTCTCTGAAGAACTTGTTTATTTAGTTACAAAAGCTGTGATGGAAAATTTTGATGATTTCAAAAAACAACATCCAGCATTTGGTTTCTTGGAAAAGAAAAACATGATTAAAGATGGTTTATCTGCTCCATTACATCCAGGTGCAATAAAATACTATAAAGAAGCTGGGTTAATGTAATCCAATTTTTATTAATTAAAAAGGCCTGGTAATTTTTACCGGGCCTTTTTTTTATGGTATGAATAATTTTAATGAGCGACTCAATCAGCAGTAAAATTAAAAATAAAATAAGCGAAGACTTATCACCAACTAGAAATATTACTGGTTTTCATTTGAAAATTGTTTCAGCAATAGCAATTGTTTGGTCATTATTTCAACTTTGGTACGCTTCACCATTCCCATTCATGTTAAATTTTGGAATGTTTAAGGGATTGCCAGCAAGGGCAATTCATTTAGGTTTTGCTTTAACTTTAGCCTTTTTAATTTACCCAATATCAAAGGGTAAGAAAATTTCGTTTTTTGATGTTTTGATCAGTTTTATGGGAGCGATATCGTGTCTTTATATTTATTTTTTTTATGATCAGTTGGTTGAAAGAGGGGGTGTTCTTTTAAATCTTAGAATATCAGAAACATTAAATTTTCCATTAGAATTGATTTTAGGAGGATGTGGAATTTTGATTCTTTTAGAGGCTACCAGAAGAGCAATTGGTTTACCTTTGGTAATTATAGCTAGTTGTTTTTTATTGTTTTCATACTTTGGAAGGTATGCGCCTGAAATAATATCGCATGGTGGTTTATCTTTAAATAGACTTGTAGGCTTCCAGTGGCTTGATCAAGAAGCAATTTTTGGAATTCCGATTGGGGTATCAGTAGATTTTATTTTCTTATTTGTTTTATTTGGTGCCTTGCTTGAAACTGCTGGTGGTGGAAAATATTTTTTAGATCTTGCTTTTGCAATGGTTGGAAAAATGAGAGGGGGACCAGCAAAGGCAGCAATATTAGGTTCAGGTATGACTGGATTAATTTCAGGATCTTCAATTGCAAACACAGTTACTACTGGAACATTTACAATTCCAATTATGAAAAAAACTGGTTTTTCAAAAGAAAAAGCTGGTGCTATTGAGGTTTCCTCATCAGTCAATGGTCAGATCATGCCACCTGTCATGGGGGCGGCAGCATTCGTAATGGCAAGTTTTATTGGTGTAACTTACTTTGAAATAGTTAAACATGCTTTCTTACCAGCTATTATTTCTTATATAGCATTATTTTATATTTCACATTTAGAGGCTTTAAAATTAAATCTTAAAGGAATGGATGATGCAGATGTTCCTCATTTAAAAAAAACTTTTCTATCTGGGATACATTTTTTAATACCAATTTTTGTTTTAATTTATACTTTGGTTTATTTAAGATTTACTGCCTCATATTCAATTTTTTATGCAACCATTACTTTGGTTTTAGTCAATTTAATAAGTTTGTTAATTAAAAATGAAATTAAAAAAGATGCTCTTAAAGAATGGTTTAATCAAACAATAGTTGGTTTTGAAAAAGGTGCTTTAAATATGGTTGCTGTTGGTATAGCAATCGCAACTGCAGGTATTATAGTTGGAGCGGTTGGATCTACTGGTTTGAGTACTAATTTAATAATAGTTATAGAATCTATAGCTAAAGATAACGTTACTATATTATTATTTTTAACAATTATTTTGTGCTTACTTTTAGGAATGGGTTTGCCAACAACGGCAAATTATGTTGTTGTTGCTTCTTTAATGGCGACTGTTTTAGTAGATGTTGGAAACGCTTCAGGCTTTATTTTTCCGTTAATTGCAGTTCATTTATTTGTTTTTTATTTTGGTTTAATGGCTGATGTAACACCACCTGTCGGACTTGCCTCTTATGCAGCCGCAGGGATATCTGGTGGAGACCCTTTAAGAACAGGGGTGCAAGCTTTTTGGTACAGTTTAAGAACAGGAATTTTACCAATTGTATTTTTATTTAACCATGAACTTTTACTTATTGGCATTGAAAACATTTGGCATGGGTTGATTGTAATTATTACTTCTTTAATTGGGATTTTAGTTTTTACTTCAGCTACTCAAGGCTGGTTTTTTAATAAACTTAAATGGTATGAAATAATTATTTTTTTAGTTATCTCTATTTCTTTGTTGTCACCTGATTTTGCTCTAAACAAATTTTATCCAAAATATAATTATGAAGATATTACTAAAATTAATTCAATAAAATTAGACTCAACAAAAGAAATTCAAATTAAAATAACAAGACCCAGTTTATATGGTGAAAGATACAAGTTATTTGTGATATCAAAAAATACTTTTGAGGATAAATTTACTTTAGAGGACTATGGAATTACATTATTGAAACAAAATGACAAAGTTGTTGTTGATAATTTGAAATGGAATGGAAAAGCAAAAAGAAATGGTTTTGAAATGGGAGACTATATAAGTGAATTTAAAATTGAAAATTCAGATAGACCATCAAAAAATATTGTTTATCCTATAGCAATATTATTGTTGTTAGTATTTGGCTACTTTAACTTAAAAAGAAAAGAGTAAAATTACCCACCAGGTCCTAAATTGGAAGGCTTTATTTTAATAATTTTCCATACTCCAGATGCAGAGGTAATTATTTTATCATTACACTTAAGCTCACAAAATAAAAACACAAGAGTATTTGTTTTTTTTAAAATTTTTGTATGTCCAATAATTTCATCCCCAACTTTTGAGGCACCTATAAATTTTATATCTAAAGAGATAGTTACACATGGTGCATTTCCTGCAGCTCTATGCGCGGCTGTTCCTGCTCCTGCATCTATTAAAGCAGATAAATAACCCCCATGAGTTATTCCAGCAGCATTTAAATGATTTTCATTGATTATAGATTTAAATTCATATTCATTTTCTGAAATAGCTCTAAATAAAACACCCCCATTGTGTTTCATAAATCCAGGTTTAATACTTATTTGCTCAAATTTACTGCTCATAATCTTTTATAATACAAAAGTTAAAATTAATAAAATTATTAAAATAATTATAAAAAAATAAATTACTGATTTTTGTAAAGATGCTTTTAAAAGCCAATTAAACATTTCCATTTCCTTGTTGGTGGACCGCCCAGAACTCGAATCTGGAATCTCCCGGTTCGTAGCCGAGCGCCTTATCCAATTTGGCCAGCGGTCCATTTAAATAATATATTCCATATATCAAAGTTTTTGATGTAATTTAACTTATAAAATATTATGTTAATTACTTTATGAGCAAAAACTCTAACGATGTTGTAATTACTTCAGCACTAAGAACCCCAATTGGAAGATATAAAGGTTCGTTAAAAAATCTCAGCGCATCAAAATTAGGATCAATAGCAATTAAAGAGGTAATTTATCAATCAAAATTAGATTTAGAGGAGATTGATGAAGTAATTATGGGGCACGTTTTAACTTCTGGACTTGGTCAAAATCCCGCTAGGCAAGCTTCAATTGGTGCCGGAGTACCAGTTTCAAAACCTGCTCATGTTGTTAATCAGGTTTGTGGATCTGGATTAAGATCTGTTGTTTCAGGATATCAATCAATAAGTTTAGGAGAAAATAAAATAGTCATTGCAGGTGGTCAAGAAAATATGTCTAGAGCAACTCATGCAATTTATTATCGAGAAGATAAAAAATTTTCTGAAAACAAATTAGTAGATACAATGATAAAAGATGGTCTGCTAGATTCATTTAATGATTATCATATGGGTGTCACAGCTGAGAATGTTGCCGATAAATATAAAATTTCAAGAGATGAACAAGATAATTTTTCTTTAAATTCTCAGAAAAAAACAGAAAAAGCATATAGTGAAAATAAATTTCAGGATGAGCTGATTAAATTAAAAATTGAAGATGGTGATAAAAAATTTATATTTGAAAAAGATGAACATCCTAGAGAAAATTTAAGTATAGATGATTTAAAAAAATTAAAAACAGTATTTAAAGAAAATGGGACTGTAACACCTGGAAATTCCTCAGGCATAAACGATGGTGCTGCAGCCTTAGTTTTAATGTCTAGAGAACAAGCAGAAAAAAAATCATTAGAGCCATTGGTTAAAATTGTATCTTGGGCAACTTGCGGGGTTGAGCCTTCATTAATGGGATTGGGACCTATACCCTCAATTCAAGAAGCTTTATCTAAAGCAAATTGGAAAATAGATGAAGTAGACTTATTTGAAATTAATGAAGCCTTTGCAGCACAAAGTATTGCGGTAATTGAAGAATTAAAAATTCCTGAACAAAAAGTTAATGTTAATGGAGGAGCAATTGCCTTAGGTCATCCAATTGGAGCTTCTGGGGCAAGAATTTTGGTTACACTTGTCCATGAAATGATTAAGCAAGATAAAAAAAAAGGTTGTGCGGCACTCTGTATTGGTGGTGGTATGGGAATAGCTATGTGTATTGAGAGAAGCTAAAAAGCTTAATATTCATTTATTTTTTTATTTTTTGTATAATAAAAATATAAGATTAACGAAAAAACCTTATTAATGTGATAAAATAAAATCCAATAATGTTTTTTTGGGTATATAAAACATTTAAAAATGAGCGAAAAATTACTTGTTCCTGACATTGGTGACTTTGAAAATGTTGAGGTTATAGAGATACTTGTAAAACCTGGTGATCAAATTAAACAAAATGATCCAATAGTCACAATTGAAAGTGATAAATCAAGTGTTGAAATTCCCTCTACCATTGCTGGGAAAGTAGATAGCTTAGCAGTTAAAGTTGGTGATAAAGTTTCTAAGGGAGATTTGTTACTTAATCTTACACCAACATCAAAAACATCATCAGAAAGCACTCTTCCAAAAGATACAGAAAATATAATTAAACAAGCTGAAGAAGCAATGTCTGAAAAAAAAGAGGAAAAAAAAATTATATCTGAACCTATAATTGAAAAAAAACAATCCACAATTCAAGTAGTTAATGTGGCTGATATTGATCCACTTGAAACTCAAGATTGGTTAGAGTCTTTATCTGCAGTTATTTCGAAAGATGGAAATCAAAGAGCTCATTTTTTAATTAAAGAACTAATTAACAAAGCTTATCGTGAAGGAGCAAATATTCCTTATACTCAAAATACACCATACATTAATACAATACCTCCTGAGGCTGAAGTAAAGTCTGGTGGCGATCAAAATATTGAAAGAAGAATTAGATCGTTGATTAGATGGAATGCAGCAGCAATGGTAGTTCGAGCAAATAAAAAATATCCTGAGCTTGGTGGACACATTGGTACATTTGCATCTGCTGCAACATTATATGATGTTGGGATGAACCATTTTTGGAGAGCAAAAAATAACAAATTTGGTGGAGATTTAATTTATTTTCAAGGACATAGTGCTCCAGGAATGTATGCAAGAGCTTTCTTAGAAGGAAGATTAAATGAAAAACAATTAGATAGTTTCAGACAGGAGGTAAAACCTGGGGGTCTATCGTCATATCCACACCCTTGGCTAATGCCAAATTTTTGGCAGTTCCCCACTGTATCCATGGGGTTAGGTCCTATGCTTGCTATATATCAAGCTAGATACATGAAATATTTAATCAATAGAGGTTTGATTAAAGATGAAGGAAGAAAAGTATGGGCCTTTTTAGGCGATGGGGAGATGGATGAGCCTGAGTCAATGGGAGCTATTGGATTAGCTGCTAGAGAAAATTTAGATAATTTAATATTTGTAATAAATTGTAATCTTCAAAGATTAGATGGTCCTGTTAGAGGTAATGGAAAAATTATTCAAGAGCTTGAGGGAAGTTTCAGAGGATCTGGCTGGAATGTAATTAAAGTTATTTGGGGGTCATATTGGGATTCGCTGCTTGCTAATGATAAAACTGGTCACTTAATAAAAGTTATGAACGAGACAGTAGATGGTGAGTACCAGGCAATGAAAGCAAGAGACGGTGCTTATGTAAGAGAAAAGTTTTTTGGGAAATCTCCCGAAGCATTAGAATTAGTTTCAAGCATGTCAGATACAGATATTTGGAGACTTAATAGAGGTGGTCACGATCCTCACAAAGTTTTTGCTGCATATGATAAAGCGACTAAACATCAAGGAAGCCCAACAGTGATAATTGCAAAAACTATCAAAGGTTACGGAATGGGAAAATCAGGAGAAAGTGTAAATACTACTCATCAAACGAAAAAATTAGATGTTGATGACTTGATGTACTATAGAGATCGATTTGATGTTCCCTTAACAGATGAACAAGTGAGAAATATTGAATACTTTAGGCCTGACGAAAAATCTCCAGAAATAAAATACATAAAAGACAGAAGAATTAAATTAGGTGGATATTTACCCGAACGTTCGACTTTCGCTAAACCAATCAAAGCACCCTCAAAAGATATTTTCGATTTCATGAAAGTATCAACTGGTGAAAAAGAAATGTCTACTACTATGGCCTTGGTAAGAATGTTAACAAATTTATTAAGGGATAAAAATATATCTCCTAGACTGGTTCCAATTATTCCCGACGAAGCAAGAACGTTTGGCATGGAAGGATTTTTTCAAAAAATAGGGATTTATGCTCATGAAGGACAAAAATATGAACCTGAGGATGCAGCTCAATTAAGTTCTTATAGAGAAGACAAAAGTGGTCAAGTTTTAGAGGAAGGTATCAATGAGGCAGGTGCTATGTCTTCATGGATTGCTGCTGCCACTGCATATACTAATCATGATATCGAAATGATCCCAATTTATATTTTTTATTCAATGTTTGGTTTCCAACGAATAGGAGATCTAGCTTGGGCAGCCGGGGATAGTCAGGCTAGAGGATTTTTGGTAGGTGCAACAGCTGGAAGAACAACATTAGCTGGAGAAGGCTTACAACACCAAGATGGGCATAGTCATTTGATTGCATCAACTATTCCAAATTGTGTAACTTATGATCCTACATTTCATTATGAATTAGCGGTAATTTTTCGAGAAGGTCTAAGAAGAATGCATGAGAAAAATGAGAATGTTTTTTATTATATTACAACAATGAATGAAAATTACTCACACCCAGAAATGCCAAAAGATAAAAATTGTGAGGAAGGAATTTTAAAGGGTATGTATAAAATAAAAGAATTTAACAAATACAAAAAAACTAAAATCCAACTTTTAGGATCAGGAACAATCTTAAGAGAAATGATGTCTGCTGCAGAGATTTTACAAAATGATTATCAAATTGACAGTGAGATATGGAGTGTAACAAGTTTTAATGAATTAAGAAAAGATGGAATGGAGGTTGAAAGATTTAATCTTTTGAATCCTGATAAAGAACCTAAAAAATCTTATGTTGAGCAATGCCTGGGCCAAACAGAGGGCCCAATCATGGCTGCATCTGATTATATGAGAATGAATTCTGATCAAATCAGACCTTATACTAATAAAAGCTTTTATTCATTAGGTGCAGATGGTTTTGGAAGAAGTGATACAAGAAAAAATTTAAGAAAATTTTTTGAGGTAGATAAAGAACATTTGGTTGCTTATGGTTTAAGTATTTTAGCAAAAGAACAGCTTATTACTTCCAAACATGCAAAAGATGCAATGAAGAAGTATAATATTGATACCAATAAACCAATGCCAACAAAATTATAATGTCAGAAACTAAGATTAAAGTACCTAATATTGGAGATTTTAAAGATGTTGAGGTCATTGAGGTATTAGTTACCGAAGGTCAATCAATTAAAAAAAATGATGCCCTAATAACAATTGAAAGTGATAAATCTAGCGTAGAAATACCATCAAATTTAGAAGGTAAAATTAAAAAATTAAAAATAAAAGTAGGAGACAAAGTTTCTGAGGGAGACTTAATTTTAATTATAGAGAGTGATTCAGAAGTTAAAAAAGAAGAGATTAAAGAGAAACCAGAAATTGAAAAAGAGTCAAAAAATATTGAGTTAATAAAACCTGAAATCCAAGAAAAAACATTTTCTAAAAATAATATTTCAGACATTTCGTCTGCAAGTCCAAAAGCTAGAAAATTTGCTAGAGATCTTGGTGTAGATATTAATCAAGTAGTGGGAAGTCAGAAAGATGGCAGAGTTGTTGAAGATGATATTAAAAAATTTGTTTCATCTAATTCAAAAAACAACGTTGTAGCAAAAGATAGTAAACCAGATAAAATTAAAAACGAATTTGAACATTCTGATTTTGGAGAAATAGAAATTAAAGACATACCAAGAGTAAAAAAATTATCATCTAAATATCTTACAAATTCATGGACAACAATTCCTCATGTTACAAATCACGATGAAGCCGACATAACGGAGATGGAAAGTTTTAGAAGTTCATTAACAGATATGTATACTGGAGAAAAAATTAAAATTACACCTCTAGCATTTATAATAAAGGCTTTAGTTGCATCTCTTAAGAAATTTCCTAGTTTTAATTCTTCTATTGATGAAATTGAGACTGGAAAAATGACTTTAAAAAAATATTACCATATTGGGATAGCAGTTGACACGCCAAATGGATTAATGGTTCCAAAAATAAGAAATGCAAATAACAAAAAAATTTCTCTCATAAGTAAAGAATTAAAAGAGGTAAGCGAACTTTGTAGAAATTTAAAAATTGATAAAAAAGAATTGTTTGGTGGTTCGATGACGATTACGAGTTTAGGTGGTATAGGAGGTTCATTTTTTACTCCTATAATTAATTATCCTGAAGTTGCAATATTAGGAGTAGGAAGATCAGAAAAAAAACAAATTTTTATGAATGGAAAGTTTCAAACTAGGACTATTCTGCCAATTTCTTTATCTTATGATCACAGAATTATTGATGGTGCAGAAGCAGCTAGGTTTAATAATGATCTAAAAGAAAACTTAGGCAAGAATTTTGCCTATAAACTAGCTGTCTAATTAAAAATGAGTAAATCCATATCATTATTAAGTGCCTTATTGTGCACTTTTATTTGGGGTACAACTTTTATTGCCCAAGATACGGGCATGGATAATATTGGCCCTTTTACATTTAATGCTGTGAGGTTTTTTGTTGGTTTTCTAGCCATAATTCCACTTATGATTTTATTTGAATTAAAAAATTTTAAATCAGAATTTAAATTAGATAAAAAAACTTTCATAATTTATTCATTATTAATTGGAATTTCTTTATTCTTAGGCTCAGCACTACAACAAGTTGCTTTGCTTTATACAGATGTTGCAAATGCTGCTTTTTTTACAATTTTTTATGTGCCAATGGTACCGATTATTATTTTTATGTTTGGTAAAAAATCAATGCATTGGAGTGTATGGCCTTCTGTAGTTCTATGTTTAATTGGAGGATATTTATTAACAAATTTTCATGATGCAACAGTAAGATTAGGAGATACTTTGGTTGTTCTCGGAGCTTTATTTTGGAGCACTCATATCATTTTTACTGGGATCATTATAACTAAATACAATCTTCCACTTACCTTAGGAGCTGCACAGACTTTAATTGTGGCTATTCTTTCATTTATAATTGGAATTATTTATGAAGAATTTATTTTCAGCAATATTTTAATGGAAATTTATTCAATTTTATATGCAGGTATATTATCTGGTGGATTTGCATTTGTATTACAAATTTTTGCACAGCGTAATATTACTCCAGCACCTGCTGCTATAATTTTTTCTCTTGAAGGTGTATTTGCGACTATAGCTGCTTGGTTTATTTTAAATCAAATTCTAGATGTTAATAATTTACTTGGATGCTTTTTTATTCTATGTGGAGTTCTCTTGTCTCAATTACTTCCTTTGATTAAAAAGAGGTATATTTAATAAATTAAACTAAATAAAATCAAAGCAATTATTATTCTATAAATTACAAACGCATTCATTGAAAATTTATTTATATAAATTAAAAAGAATTTTACTGTTAGAAAAGAAAAAATAAAAGAAGATATAATTGCGATAACAACTAAGTAATTAAATTGTATTGATTGTTCCAAAACATCTTTTAAGCTTAAGACACTTGCTCCAGATAATGCCGGGATTGAAAGTAAAAAAGATATCTTGCTTGAGTCTACTCTATTAAATTTTAAAATTCTCGCAGCTGTTATAGTAATTCCTGCCCTACTTACTCCAGGCACAAGAGAGAAAATTTGGAAAATACCTATAAATATTATTGACTGAAAATTTAAATTTGAAGAAATTTTTTTATCAAATCGATTTTTGTCTGAGATGTATAAAATTATTGCGAATATTAAAGTAGTCCATGCTATAATTTCTATGTTTCTAAACTGATAAATTAAATTTGTACTATAAAGTATGTATCCAACAATTATTAACGGAATAGATCCAAGTATAATTAAGCTTAAAAGTCTTTTATTTTTTCTAGCATCAAATAGTTCATCCCTAAAAAAATAAATTATTGCTACTAGAGAACCTAGATGGAGGCTGATATCAATAAGCAAGGAACTAGATTTAAATTCATATAAAGTAGAAACCAAAATTAAATGAGCAGAGGAACTAATAGGAAGAAATTCAGATATTCCTTGAATTGCAGAGAGAATTAAAACTTCTATAATATTTTGAAACATTATTTCTACGTAACTTATAAAGTATTTATTTAAAACAATTCGATTTAAGCATAATAGCCATGCAATAATTAAAAACTTGTGTATTAGTGGTAATAATTTAAAAATTAAGGTCAATATATATGACCTATTTTATGCTTTATATACATAAATCAGGGTATATTTTGCCGGAACTTAAATAATATTATGCCAGATAAAATGCTCAAATTTGTTAAAATAGGTCAACAAACTCCACCTAAAAGAGAAGTTGATACGAGAAAGGAAGATTTTAAGGAAATCTATGACGAGTATATCAATGAAAAAGCTAAAGAACAGTCGAGTAGGTGTTCGCAATGTGGAGTACCTTTTTGCCAAGTTCATTGTCCTTTAAGTAACAACATTCCAGATTGGCTTAAACTCACAGCTGAGGGAAGATTAAAAGAGGCGTATGAATTATCCCAAAGCACAAACAATATGCCTGAAGTGTGTGGCCGAATTTGCCCCCAAGATAGATTATGCGAGGGAAATTGTGTAATTGAACAGTCTGGTCATGGAACAGTAACAATTGGATCAGTAGAAAAATATATCACAGATAATGCTTGGGCTAAGGGCTGGGTAAAACCAATTAAGGTGACGAATGAAAAAAATCAAAGCGTAGGAATTATAGGAGCAGGTCCTGCTGGTTTAGCTGCTGCAGAACAACTAAGAAAAAATGGTTATAAAATAACTGTCTACGATAGATATGATAGAGCTGGAGGATTATTAATTTATGGAATTCCAAATTTTAAATTAGAAAAAGAAGTTGTAGAGAGAAGAACAAAACTCTTAAAGGATGGAGGAATTGAATTTGTTCAAAATTTTGAAGTTGGTAAGGATGAAAGTCTAGACCAATTGAGAAAAAAACACGATGCAATTTTAATTGCTACAGGAGTTTATAAAGCAAGAGAAGTAAACTTACCTGGAAATGATCTTGATAATATTTTTCCTGCAATGGATTTTTTAACAGCATCTAATAAAAAAGGTCTAGGAGATGATGTTGAGTTGTTTGATAAAGGAATTTTAAACGCAGAAGGTAAAGATGTTGTTGTAATCGGTGGAGGTGACACAGCAATGGATTGTGTGAGAACTTCTATAAGACAGAAGGCAAAATCTGTTAAATGTTTGTATAGAAGAGATAAAGAAAATATGCCAGGATCTGCAAGAGAAGTTGCAAATGCAGAAGAAGAAGGTGTTGAATTTGTTTGGTTATCAAGTCCTAAAGAATTTAAAGGTACAAATAAAGTAGAAAAAATAATTGTAGATCAAATTAAACTAGGTGATCCAGACGACACAGGAAGAAGAAAGCCACAAGTACAAGAAGGCTCAAGTTACGAAACAAAAGCAGATATGGTTATCAAAGCACTAGGTTTTGATCCTGAGGATTTACCGAATTTATTTGATAGTAGTGAATTACAAGTAACAAAGTGGGGAACTATTAAAACAGATTTTGATACTATGGAAACAAATATAAAAGGGGTGTTTGCTGCTGGCGATATAGTTAGAGGAGCTTCGTTAGTTGTTTGGGCGATAAAAGATGGAAGAGATGCAGCAGCTTCAATTAAAACTTATCTAGAGAGTAAATCTAAAGTGGAAAAAAGAGTGGCTTAATGAAAAATTATAAAAAGAATCTTCACCTTTTAAAAGAAAATAATGTTTATTTAGAAGATATGGAGCATGATGCTTGTGGTGTTGGTATAATTGCATCAACTGAAGGTAAAAAATCTCGTAAAGTTGTAGAGTATGGTATTGAAGCGTTAAAAGCAGTTTGGCATAGAGGCGCTGTAGATGCCGATGGGAAAACTGGTGACGGAGCTGGAATTCATGTTGAAATACCAAAAGATTTCTTCATTGAAAAGATAGAAGTGACAGGACACACACATGACAATTCTGAAATATGTGTGGGTATGATATTTCTGCCTCGGAATGATTACGCAGCGCAAGAAAGTTGCAAAACTATTGTAGAAAGTGAATTAACAAAAAATGATTTTAGTATTTACGGTTGGAGACAAGTTCCGGTTAATCCAAAAGTTTTAGGAGAAAAGGCATTCCAAACAATGCCTGAAATTATCCAAGTATTGTTTAAACCTTATAATCCAGAATTAACAAATAAAGATTTAGAAAGAAAAATTTATGAAACTAGAAGAAAGATAGAAAATGAAGCTTTTAAAAAATCTTTAAACAATTTTTATATTTGTTCATTGAGTTCTAAATCTATCATTTACAAGGGGATGTTTTTAGCTGAAGCTATCTCAGATTTCTACCTTGATTTAAAAGATGAGAGATTTGTTTCAAGGTTTGCTATTTTTCATCAAAGATTTTCAACAAATACAGCGCCTAGCTGGAATTTAGCTCAACCCTTTAGAGCTATAGCGCATAATGGAGAAATTAATACTTATAGAGGAAATAAGAATTGGATGAAAGTTCATGAACAAGAGATGAACAGTCCCCTTTTTGACGATGTTGAGAACTTAAAACCTGTTATACAACAGGGAGCATCAGACTCTGCTGCATTAGATAATGTTTTTGAATTATTAAATATATCTGGTCAGCCTGCGCCTTTGGCGAAGCTTATGTTAGTGCCAGACGCATGGTCTAAAAAAAATAAAACTCTACCAAAAGATCACCAACAATTATTTAATTTTTTGAACAGTACAATGGAGCCATGGGATGGACCAGCTGCTATTGCTGGAACTGATAATGAGTGGGTTATAGCTGCAAATGATAGAAATGGATTAAGACCTTTAAGATATGCAATTACAAAAGACAAATTATTATTTGCAGGTTCTGAAACAGGAATGATTGAATTAAATGAAAAAAGAATTTTGTCAAAGGGAAGATTGGGTCCTGGGGAAATAATTGGAGTTAGAATAGAAAAAGGTAAAGTATTTACAAACAAGCAAATAAAAGATTATTTAGCCAAAGAGTATAAACACTTTAATTCACAAATTATCGACCTAGATGATAAGTTAACTATTTCAGATGAAAAAAATTCTTTTTCGGGAGATGATTTAAGAAGAAGGCAATATACTTTTGGAATAAGTCTAGAAGATCTTGAGCTCATACTGCATCCTATGGCAGAAGATGCTAAAGAAGCAACTGGATCTATGGGGGACGATACACCATTGGCTGTTTTGTCAGATAGGTATAGACCGTTGTACCATTTTTTTAGACAAAATTTTAGTCAAGTCACAAACCCACCAATAGACTCTTTAAGAGAAAACAAGGTTATGAGTTTGAAAACAAGATTTGGAAATCTTGGAAATATTTTAAATTTTGATAATTTAACAAAGCAAAATATTTATGTTTTAAATAGTCCAATATTATCAAATTCTCAGTTTGAAAAATTTATAAATTTTTTTGGTAACAATTCATCTATAATTGATTGTACTTTTTCTGAGGAAGAAACTTTATTTGATTCAATTAAAAAAATTCAAAAAGAAGCTGAAATTGCAGTAAGACAGGGAGTTACTCAATTGATTTTAAGTGACAAAGAGCTTTCTAGCTTAAAACTTCCAATACCAATGCTTTTAGCAGTTGGATCAATTAATTCATTCCTTATCGAAAAAAAACTAAGAGGATATGTATCAATAAATGTTCAATCTGGAGAGGCTTTAGATACACACTCTTTTGCAACCTTAATAGGAGTTGGAGCAACTACTGTAAATCCATACTTAGCATTTGATAGTTTATTTCAGCGTCATGAAAAGAAATTATTTGGTCAATTTAGCTTTGATGAATGTGTAGAGAGATACATAAAATCAGTAAACGCGGGTTTATTAAAGATCATGTCTAAGATGGGTATTTCAGTTCTAAGTTCTTATAGAGGTGGATGTAACTTTGAAACCGTAGGTTTAAGTAGAACAATTGTTGCAGATTATTTTCCAGGAGTTGTCTCTAAAATTTCAGGTATTGGACTTACGGGTATAGAGAAAAAAATTAGAGAAATACATAAAGAGGCATTCGAAAGTTCTGAAACCATATTGCCGATAGGCGGTATATATAGATATCGTAAAAATGGTGAAACTCATCAATATCAAGGAAAATTAATTCATTTACTTCAAAGTGCAGTAGGATCTAATTCTTATGATGCCTATAAAAGATATGCGGATGGAATATACAGCTTACCACCTATTAATCTTAGAGACTTAATTGATTTCAGAGAAAAAAAATTAAGTGGGCCAATAGATATTTCTGAGGTTGAGCCAATAGAAAATATTTTAAAAAGATTTGGAAGTGGGAGCATGTCTCATGGAGCTTTATCAAAAGAGGCGCATGAAACTTTGGCAACTGGTATGAATAGGATTAAAGGTGCTTCATGTAGTGGAGAGGGCGGTGAAGATGCAAGTAGATTTAAAGTTTTAGATAATGGTGACAGCGCAAACTCAAGAGTTAAACAAATAGCTTCTGCAAGATTCGGAGTTACAGTTAATTATCTTAATAATTGTAATGAGATAGAAATTAAAATTGCACAAGGCGCTAAACCTGGTGAGGGAGGTCAGCTACCAGGATTTAAAGTTACAGAGGAGATTGCTAAACTTAGACATTCAACTCCTGGAGTTACTTTAATATCACCACCACCACATCATGATATTTATTCAATCGAAGATCTCGCACAACTAATTTATGATTTAAAACAGATAAATCCTAAAGCAAGAATTGGAGTTAAGCTTGTTGCTTCCTCTGGAGTAGGAACAATTGCAGCTGGTGTAGCTAAAGCAAAAGCAGATATAATATTAATTTCCGGACATAATGGTGGAACAGGAGCAACACCACAGACTAGTGTTAAGTATGTTGGAATACCATGGGAAATGGGTTTGACGGAAGCAAACCAAGTATTAACTTTAAATAATCTTAGACATAAAGTTACATTAAGAACAGATGGTGGAATTAAAACAGGAAGAGATGTGGTGATAGCTGCAATGATGGGTGCTGAAGAATATGGTGTTGCTACTACAGCTTTAGTTGCAATGGGTTGTATAATGGTGAGGCAGTGTCATTCAAATACATGTCCTGTAGGAGTTTGCACTCAAGATGAAAAGCTCAGAGAAAAATTTACTGGGACTCCAGAAAAAGTAGTTAATTTGTTTACATTTATAGCCAGTGAAGTAAGAGAAATATTAGCAAATTTAGGTTTTAAATCATTAAATGAAGTGATTGGTAGGACAGACTTGTTAAAACAGGTTAGTAAAGGTTCTCCAAATTTAGACGATTTAGATTTAAATCCTTTATTTGTTCAAGCTGATACCGGAAATAATCCAAGGTATTGTGAGGATCAAGAAATAAATAGTGTACCAGATACTCTTGACCAAGAAATTTGGCCAGAAATTGAACAAGCTTTAGATAATTCTAAAAAAATTGAGAAAGAATATCAAATAAAAAATACTCATAGGGCAGTAGGCACTAGAATTTCTCATCATTTGTATAAAAAATATGGTTATGAAAAACTTGATGAAAACTTTTTAGTTTTAAATTTTAAAGGATCAGCAGGTCAATCATTTGGTGCATTTTCTTCTAAAGGTTTAAAACTTGTATTAAAGGGAGATGCAAATGATTATGTTGGTAAAGGTTTGTCAGGAGCTACTATTTCAATAAAATTACCTGAAGAGAGCAATTTAGTTTCAAATGAGAATACAATTTTAGGAAATACTGTTCTTTACGGAGCTACTTCAGGAAAACTTTTTGCTGCTGGCCAAGCTGGTGAAAGATTTTCAGTTAGAAATTCCGGTGCAGTTACAGTAATTGAAGGATGCGATTCTAATGGATGTGAATATATGACTGGTGGAACTGTAGTAATTTTAGGAGATGTTGGTGATAATTTTGCAGCTGGTATGACAGGTGGAATGGCCTTTATATATGATAAATCTCAACAATTTGAAAAGAAAGTAAATCCAGAATCAGTAGTTTGGCAAAATGTAGAGACAGATTATTGGAAAGAAAATTTAAAAAATTTAGTCAGTGAGCACTTTAAAGAAACTAAGTCTCAATTATCGAAAAAAATAATTGAAAACTTTGATGATGAAGTAAATAATTTTGTTCAGGTGTGTCCTAAAGAAATGTTGGATAAATTAAAAAATCCAATTACTTTAAAAAAAGATATAAAAAAAGTTAGCTAAATTAATAATTTAAGCTCTTTTAAAATTATATTTAACCATTTTTTATTTGACAAACTATGATCACCTTTTTTTTACAATATTTAATTTTTTCTTAGCTTTTGGAAATAATCTTAAAACTTTTCTTGAATATGAGACAGGAACTGCCTCATCTTTTTCACCATGAACCATTGTTACTTTAATATTTGAATTAATTTTTTTATTTAAGACTTTGTTTTTCCTTCCATCTTTTATTAATTGTAGAGTAATTGGATATTCATAATTGCCATGTTTTAATTGATAAATACCCTTACTTATTGTTTCCTCTTTCATTTTTTTAGTAAATTTTTTCCACATTAAATTTTCTAAAAATTCAGGAGCAGCCCCTATTCCTAAAAATCCTTTAATCTGTTTTTTGAAAATTTTGAATTGATTGAGCGAAATCCATGCGCCCATACTTGAACCAATTAGCACAAATTCTTTTTTTTTAACGTATTTTCTAATTAAAATTGACGTCTCTTTACTCCATTTTGAAATATTTCCATTTACAAATTTTCCAGAAGATTTCCCATGACCAGAGTATTCTAGTGCTAAAAAACTTACTTTATTTTTTTTAGCAAATTTCAAAAAAGCATTTGGTTTTTTTCCTTCAAGATCTGACATAAAGCCATGCAAAAAAACTATAAAAGAACTATTTTTAAAAATTTTAGAAATATATCTAATTTTCTTTGTATTTGATATTTGGTGAAATCTGAAATTTGCCATAATCATTTATAAGTTTTGTCTATTAATATATAATCATATCAAATGTCATCTGATTTAAAAGTTTTACAAGTAATTCCAAAATTAGGTTATGGAGGAGCTGAAACAGGTTGTTACGATATTGCACATTATTTAACAGAAAATAATTGTAAATCATTTATTGTAACAAGCGGTGGTGAATTACTTAAATTTGTAGATAGAAAAAAAGTTAAAATATTTAGACTTCCAGTGCAAAGCAAAAATCCTCTACTAATTTTAATAAATGCTATTATCTTAATTGGAATAATTTTAGTTTATAATATTTCTCTTGTTCACGCGAGAAGTAGAGCACCTGCTTGGTCATGTTTGTTAGCAACAAAAATCACAGGACGAAAATTTGTAACTACATTTCATGGAACATACAATTTTAAGAGTAATATAAAAAAAATTTATAATTCAGTAATGACTAGAGCAGATTTAATAATTGCAGGATCTAATTTTATTTTTTCTCATATTAAAAAAAATTATTCAAAATATTTAAATGAGAAAAAAAAATTAATGGTTATTTTTAGAGGAATAAACGTCGACTATTTTGACCCAACAACTAAAACTGAAATTGACGAAAAAAAATTATTAAAAAAATGGGATATTGAAAAAGATAAAAAAATTATACTTTTACCTGGTAGATTAACTTCCTGGAAAGGACAGGAAGTTTTTATAGAGGCTATTAATTTAGTGAATATAGAACTCGGTTATGAAGCTTTTTATGCTGTCATTCTAGGCAGTGATCAAGGCAGAGATTTATATAAGAAAAAATTAATAAGACTTTCGGAGCAATACAGATTGTCTAAACAAATAAGATTCATAGATCATTGTAAGGATATGGCATTAGCTTATAAAGTTTCTGATATTATTGTTTCAGCCTCAACCGAACCAGAGGCTTTTGGTAGAGTTGCTGTTGAAGCACAATCGATGGAAAAACCAATTATAGCAAGCAACATTGGAGGTTCTAATGAAACAATAATTGATGAAAAAACTGGTTTTTTATATGAAGCAGGAAATGCTAAATCATTAAGTAATAAAATATTAAGAACTCTTAACATGGATGAAACTCTATTAAAATCAATTGGTAATGAGGGAAGAAAAAACATAGTTCAAAAATTTAATGTTGAAAAAATGTGCTTTTCTACTTATTCAGAGTATAAGAGATTATTAAATTAAATGCCGATAATAACATTACCCGACGGAAACAATATTGATTTTCCTAATAAAGTTACTGGACTAGAAGTAGCTGAAAAAATTAGTAAATCATTAGCTAAACAAGCCATGGTCATAAGTGTTGATGGTGAACTTAAAGATCTTGATTTTCTAATTGAAAATGATTGTTCTGTAAAAATTTTTACCTCAAAAAATCCTGAGGGCTTGGAAACTATAAGGCATGACACAGCCCATATTTTAGCTATGGCTGTTCAAGAATTGTTTCCTGGCACACAAGTTACAATTGGACCAGTGATAGAAAATGGATTTTATTACGACTTTGCTAGAAAAGAACCATTTACAGAGGATGATCTAGTAAAAATTGAAAATAAAATGAAAGAGATTGTTGATAGGAATGAAATAACAAAAAGAGAAGTTTGGGATAGAAACAAAGCAATTAGCCATTTTAAAAAAAAAGGAGAAATTTATAAAGCTGAGTTGATTGAAGCAATACCTGAAAACGAAGATGTATCAATTTATTTTCATGGAGAATGGCATGATTTATGTAGAGGTCCACATCTCTCTTCCACAGGTAAAATCGGAAAATATTTTAAACTTACAAAAGTGTCAGGAGCATATTGGAGAGGAGACTCTAATAATGAAATGTTGCAACGAATTTATGGTACGAGTTGGGCAACTCAAAAAGATCTAGATCAATATTTGAAAAGAATAGAAGAAGCGGAAAAAAGAGATCATAGAAAATTAGGTAGAGAAATGGATTTATTTCATTTTAGAGAAGAAAGCCCTGGCTCAGTATTTTGGCATGAAAGAGGATGGGGTTTATTTCAAAAGCTCATTAACTATATGAGAAGCAGACAAGATGCTGCTGGTTATAAAGAGGTAAATACTCCAGAGGTATTAGATAGACAACTATGGGAGAAATCTGGGCATTGGGAAAAATATGGAGAAAACATGTACACTTCTGAAACACCAGATGAGAAAGTTTTTGCAATTAAACCGATGAATTGTCCTGGTCATATCCAGGTATTTAATCAAGGCCTAAAAAGTTATAGAGATCTTCCTTTACGTTTTGCTGAATTTGGAAAAGTTCATCGTTATGAGCCATCAGGCGCTTTGCATGGTTTATTAAGAGTAAGAGCCTTTACACAAGATGATGCCCATATTTTTTGTACAGAAGATCAAATTACTAGTGAATGTTTAATTGTTACAAATTTAATACTAGATATTTATAAAGACCTTGGTTTCGAAAATGTAATTCTAAAATATGCAGACAGACCAGAAATAAGAGTTGGTGATGATGCAGTATGGGATAAAGCAGAAGCCTCTTTACTTGAAGCTGTTAAAGCTTCTAAATTAGAATATACCATTAATAAAGGTGAGGGAGCATTTTATGGACCTAAAATTGAATTTGTTTTACGAGATGCTATTGGTAGAGATTGGCAATGTGGAACTTTACAGGTAGATTTAAATTTACCTGGAAGATTAGATGCTTCTTACGTTGACAAAGATGGAACTAAAAAAGTTCCTGTTATGTTACACAGAGCATTATTTGGTTCTCTAGAGAGATTTATTGGAATTTTAATTGAAAACTATGCAGGCAAGTTTCCATTTTGGATATCTCCATTGCAGACTATGGTAATACCTATTTCAGAAGAATTTAATGACTATGCGGTCGAGGTATCAAATAAGATTAAAAATTCAGGTATAAGTTCTGCAGTAGATTTAAAAAATCATAATTTAAATTATAAAATTAGAGATCATTCTTTAGCAAAAATACCGCTTTTATTAATTTGTGGTAAAAAAGAAGTTGACTCCAATTCAGTAACGATTAGAAGATTAGACTCTAATAAACAAGAAAATATGGGTATAGATCAATTCTTAAAAAAATTCTCTGCTTTAAACAAAGCATCATCAAACTAAGTGGCAGACTTCAAACAAAATTATTTTCAAAGAAGAACCAAGGACAGAGGTCCAAGATCTAATAATAGAATTTCTTCTCCTGATGTACAAGTTATAGCAAGTGATGGAGAAAATCTTGGAGTGATTAATACCAATGAAGCTATTTCCATGGCAAAAAATCAAGGTTTAGATTTAATTGAAATAGCGCCTAATGCAAATCCTCCTGTATGTAAAATAATGGATATGGGTAAATATAAGTATGATGCTCAGAAAAAAGCAAATCTTGCAAAGAAAAAACAAAAAATTGTTTCTTTAAAAGAAATTAAAATGAGACCTGTTACGGAAACTCATGATTATGAGTTTAAAGTCAAAAATGCTAAAAAATTTATAGCTAAAGGAGATAAGGTTAAATTCACTATTAGATTTAAAGGCAGAGAA
Organism: uncultured Pelagibacteraceae bacterium; assembly: GCA_902590535.1. Taxonomy (GTDB): domain Bacteria; phylum Pseudomonadota; class Alphaproteobacteria; order Pelagibacterales; family Pelagibacteraceae; genus Pelagibacter. Next base: position 49,687 of record CACIXF010000003.1, on the reverse strand, counting down.
CTTCAGCATTCCCATCTAGGAAATGAACTAATGGGCAAAATTAAAGAAGATATGAAGGATATCGGTAAGGTAGAATTGCATCCCAAGTTTGATGGAAAGCAAATGATCATGGTAATTCAGCCTTTATAAGCCTTAATATAGGTTGTAAAATTATATCTTTCTTTGTATAAGTCCGCAGAATTATGCCAAAACTAAAAACAAAAAGCTCAGCAAAAAAAAGATTTAAAATATCTGCTAAGGGCAAAGTTATTTCTGCTCAGGCAGGTAAAAGACATGGCATGATTAAAAGAACGAATTCACAAATAAGAAAACTAAGAGGTACTACAACATTGTCTAAACAAGATGGAAAAATTGTTAAGTCATACATGCCTTACAGTTTAAGAGGTTAATAATGGCAAGAGTTAAAAGAGGTGTAACCAGTAAAGCTAAACATAAAAAAGTTTTAAAAGCTGTAAAAGGTCAATGGGGCAGAAGAAAAAATACTATTAGAGTTGCTAAGCAAGCTATGGAAAAATCCATGCAATACGCTTACAGAGACAGAAGAAATAAAAAAAGAGATTTTAAATCATTGTGGATACAGAGAATCAATGCTGGAGTTAGAGCCGAGGGCTTAACTTATTCAAAATTTATCAATGGATTAAATAAATGTGGTATTGCAATAGATAGAAAAATTCTTGCTGAAATTGCTTACGATAGCCCAGAAGCATTCAAAACAATTGTACAAAAAGCTCAATCAGCTTTAAATTAATCGCTATTGTTTTTATTTCTTAAGGAAATAATCTACTAATATGTCAGAGATAAAAAATATTAGAGATCAGTTTATATCAAAGCTTGATAATGATTTAAGCATTGATCAAATAAATGAAATCAAAACTGAGCTCTTTGGTAAAAATGGTTTAATTTCATCAAAATTTAAAACAATAGGATCAATACCAGAGACCGATAGAAAAAAATTTGCATCAGATTTAAATCAAGTAAAAGACGAACTTCAGAATTTGATAACTTCTAAAATTACTGAAATAGAAGGAAAAAAAATAAACGAAAAATTAGAAAAGGAAAAAGTTGATATAACTTTACCTGAAAGACCATTCGTTAGAGGAAAAGTTCATCCAGTATCACAAACGATTGATGAAATTTCATCTATTTTCTCTGAAATAGGATTTAGTGTTGAGGAAGGCCCTGATGTTGAAAATGAATACAACAACTTTACTGCTCTAAACACACCAGACAATCATCCAGCGAGAGATATGCATGATACATTTTACTTAGATGAAAACAAAGAGGTTTTGTTACGAACTCATACTTCACCAGTTCAAATCAGAACCATGCTAAAAGACAAACCTCCATTCAAGATTATTGCTCCTGGAAGAACTTACAGATCTGATAGTGATCAAACACACGCACCAATGTTTCATCAAGTAGAAGGTTTGCATATTGATACAAATATTAATATGGGGCATTTGAAAGGATGCTTGAATTATTTTATTAAAGAATTTTTTGAAGTAGAAAAAATTAAAATGAGATTTAGACCTAGTCATTTTCCATTCACAGAACCATCTGCTGAAGTAGACATTGGTTATGAAGTAAAAGATGGAAAAATAATTATTGGAGAAGGAGATAAGTGGCTTGAAATTTTAGGTTGCGGTATGGTGCATCCTAATGTCTTAAGAAATGTAAAAGTAGATCCTTCAAAATTTCAAGGATATGCCTTTGGCATAGGTATAGACCGATTAGCAATGCTTAAATATGGCATTAATGATTTAAGAGCTTTTTTTGATTGTGATTACAGGTGGCTAAATCATTTTGGTTTTGATCCACTTGATGTTCCTTCAAATTACAGAGGTTTAAGCAGATGAAGATTACATATGATTGGTTAAAAGATCATTTAAAAACAAGTGTGAAAGAAGATAAACTTCTTGAGAAACTAACAGACATAGGTCTTGAGGTTGAGAGCATAGAAAACTTATATGAGGGGTTAGATTTATTTAAGGTAGCAAAAATTATAAAAACAGAAAAACATCCTAATGCAGACAGACTTAAAGTTTGTGATGTTGATATTGGTAATAAAGAAATCAAAAAAGTTGTTTGTGGTGCTGCAAATGCAAGAGAGGGCCTTCTTACTGTATATGCCCCACCAGGAGCAATAATCCCAAAAAACAAAACTAAGCTTGTTGTTGCTAAAATAAGAGATGTCACATCCTATGGAATGCTCTGTTCCGAATCTGAATTAAATTTATCAGATGAAAGTGATGGGATTACAGAGCTGTCATCATCCAAATATGCCAAAAATATTGGAAAAAGTTATTTTTCTAAACCAAGCTCTAATCTTATCGATTTATCAATTACACCAAATAGACCAGACTGCCTCGGTGTTCGGGGGATAGCGAGAGATTTATCAGCTGCAGGTTTTGGAAACTTAAAACCAGAAAAAAATGAAAAAATTAAATCAAATAAAAAACAGACCCTAAAAGTAAAAATAACGAAGGAAAAAAATCAAGGCTGTTTATCTTTTGGTAGCTGCTTGATAACTAACGTCAAAAATACAGAAAGCCCTCAATGGTTGAAAGATAAATTAATTTCTATAGGCCAAAAACCAATATCTGCAATTGTGGATATTACAAATTATGTCATGATTGATATTAATCGTCCTTTGCACGCATACGATGCTGACAAAATTGATAAAGGAATAATTGTTAGAAATTCAAAATCAGGAGAAGAATTTACTGCTCTAGATAATAAAAATTATAAACTAGATGATGGAATGTGTGTAATAAGTGATAACAAAGGTGTCTTGGGCCTAGGAGGAATTATTGGAGGAACAAGATCTGGTACAGAGTTAGATACAAAAAATGTTTTATTGGAGTCGGCTTATTTTGATCCAAGATCTATTAGAAAAACTGCCAAGAAATTAAATATTGATACAGATGCTAAATTTAGATTTGAAAGAGGTATAGATCAGTTATCTATTGAAGATGGATTAAATAAAGCAGCTTTTTTAATTAAGGAAATTTGTGGTGGTGAAATTAGTAAAATAGATATTCAAAAAATTGGGTCTTATAAAAACAAAGTAATAAAATTTGAACCAAAAACATTTGAAAAAATTACTGGTTTTAAAATTTCAACTAAAGAAATGATAATCATTTTAGAAAAACTTGGTTTTAAATTAAAAAAAGAGAAAAAATTCTTAAAATTATCAGTTCCATCCTGGAGACCAGATGTTGTTCAAGAGATTGATATAGTAGAGGAACTTGTAAGAATTAGTGGTTATGAAAAAATAAAAATAGAAAATCCTATTAAAGAAAGATCAAAAAATACATTAAATCCAACTCAAAAGTTATTTCATTTTCTTCAAAGGGCAGTAGCATCTAAAGGGTATTTGGAAGCAATAACTTGGTCTTTTACAGACTCAAAATTTAACGATCACTTTAAAGAAGCCAATAAAGAAATAAAAATTATAAATCCAATTAGCTCTGAGTTGGGGGTATTAAGAAATTCTATTTTTTCAAATTTAGTGATGTATATGAGCAAAAACTTAGATAGAGGAATTAAAGATTTATCACTATTTGAAATAGGGCCAATATTTTATGGTTTACAACCTGGAGAACAGAATACTGTTGTTTGCGGTTTGTCAGCTGGAAAAAAATCTAGACTTTCTTGGCTTGAAAAAGAGAGAAATGTAGATGTTTTTGACATTAAAAGAGATGTTATACAAACTTTAGTAGAAGCTGGTTATGACTCAGAAAAATTTTATATCGATGATGAAAGCCCCAATTATTATCATCCAGGAAAATCAGGTAGAGTATTTTTAAATAAGGGAAAAGATAAGGTAGCTGCTTATTTTGGTGAAATTCATCCAAACATTGTCAAAACACTAGATATTAAAACAGAGTCTTTAGTAGGATTCGAAATATTTTTAGATAATTTAAAACTGCCAAAAAAACCCTTAAAAGATCAAAAAATAAAATATTCAGTATCTGACTTTCAAAAATCCGAAAGAGATTTTGCATTCATTATTGATAAAAAAATAAGTGTGCAAGATTTAGTAAGTGTTATATCAAATATTGATAAAAATTTAATTTCAAATATTAAAGTATTTGACGTTTACGAAGGAGATAATATTCCTGAAAATCAAAAATCAGTTGCTATAAGCGTTACTATTCAATCATTGGAAAAAACTTTAACGGATAATGATTTAGAAAAAACTAATAATTTGATAATAGAAACAGTTGAAAATAAAACTGGTGCTAAAATTCGTTCCTAAAACAATTAATGAGTTCAATTGATAATATAAGAAATTTTGCAATAATTGCACATATTGATCATGGAAAATCTACTATAGCCGATAGAATTATTCATAGTTGCGGTGGATTAACTGAAAGAGAAATGAAAGCTCAAGTTTTAGACTCTATGGATATTGAGCGTGAAAGAGGAATCACAATTAAAGCTCAGACTGTAAAATTAAATTATAAAGCTAAAAATGGAAAAAATTATATTTTAAATATTATTGATACTCCAGGCCATGTAGATTTCAGCTATGAAGTAAGTAGATCTTTATATGCATGTGAAGGTTCAATTTTGATCGTAGATAGTACACAAGGGGTAGAAGCTCAAACTTTGGCAAATGTTTACCAAGCTTTAGATACTAACCATGAGATAGTACCAGTTTTAAATAAGGTTGATTTACCTGCATCAGATTTAGATAGAACAAAAAAACAAATTGAGGAAGTTATAGGAATTGATACCGAAAATGCAATTCCATGTTCTGGTAAAACAGGAGAAGGAATAGAAGATATTTTAGAACAAATAATCACAACATTACCCGCCCCTAAAGGAGAAAGTTCAGCAGATTTAAAATGTTTATTGGTTGATAGTTGGTATGATACATATCTAGGTGTAGTGATTTTGGTGAGAGTGATAGATGGCAAACTTTCAAAACACATGAAAATAAAAATGATGTCAACAAATCAAGAATATATTGTTGAAAAAGTTGGGGTTTTTACACCAAAACCAGTAGACATAAATGAACTAAAAACAGGCGAGATTGGGTTTATTACAACAGGAATTAAAGTTTTGTCCGAAACAAAAGTTGGAGATACGATTTGTGATGCTTCAAAACCTTTAAAAGATGCTTTGCCAGGATTTAAACCAAGTAAGCCGGTAGTGTTCTGCGGGTTATTTCCAGTAGATAGTTCTGAGTTTCAAAAACTTAAAGATGGTCTAGCTAAATTACAATTAAATGATGCAAGCTTCTCATTTGAACCTGAGTCATCTTCTGCTTTAGGATTAGGTTTTAGATGTGGATTTTTAGGTTTACTTCATTTGGAAATTGTAACAGAAAGATTAGAAAGAGAATTTGATGTTAATTTATTAACAACTACACCTGGTGTTGTTTATAAAGTTTATCTTAATAATGGAAATATAATTGAACTTCAAAATCCATCGAGTTTACCTGACCCTACTTTAATAAAATATATTGAAGAACCATGGATAAAAGCAACAATCATTACTCCTGATCAATATTTAGGCTCAATTATAAAAATGTGTCAGGATAAAAGAGGAATTCAGACTAATCTAAGTTATTCAGGTAATAGAGCTGTAGTGAATTATGAGTTACCATTGAATGAAGTTGTTTTTGATTTTAATGATAGATTAAAATCTATGACTAGTGGATATGCTAGTTTTGACTATGAAATTATTGAGCATAGAGAAGGAGATTTGGTAAAACTTGGTATTCTAGTTAATGGAGAACCAGTTGATGCCCTAGCAATGATGATACATAAAGACTTTGCACAAAAAACTGGGAGAGAGGTTTGTGAAAAATTAAAAAATTTAATACCTCGACATAACTTTATGATTCCAGTTCAAGCCGCCATAGGAGGTAAAATTATTGCTAGAGAAACTATAAAGGGATTTAAAAAGGATGTTTTAACTAAAATTCACGGTGGTGGAGCAACTGATAGAAAAAGAAAACTTTTAGAAAAACAGAAAAAAGGAAAAGCAAGATCAAAACAATTTGGAAGAGTCGAAATTCCACAAGAGGCATTTATTGGTGTACTTAAGATTTCAAAAGAAAAATAGTTGGAGAGGTGGCCGAGTGGTTGAAGGCGCACGCTTGGAAAGCGTGTATAGGGGAAACTCTATCATGGGTTCGAATCCCATTCTCTCCGCCATTTAATTAATCAATTAAAGTTTTTATAATAATGATTTGAGATAAAACTAGCTCTTCCAGTAAACCTATTAAATGATTTATAACCAATTTGTGTTAAAAAATTATTAGTAACCTCAAAGTTTTCTTTTGTTATTTCGATTTGAAGGATTACATCATTTTCACTCAGTAAATCTTTTAGCCCTTGAATTACATTAAATTCATGACCCTCTACATCAATTTTTATACACAATTTTTTTTTTTTAAATTTTAATATTTCACTACCAATTTTAAAATCACAAATAAAAATTTTTGTTTTTAGATATTTTTTTTCATCTGTATTTATTATAGTTGATCCTCCGCTCTGCAGGTATCCAAACTTCTCTAGAGATGTCATTTCAAGTGGACCTGAAGAATTTGATAAACCAAAGTTGTTTATATTTATTCTATCACTTAATTTTGGGTTCAATTTTATTGTATTTTTGAATTTAACATATGCTTCAGTGTTTGGTTCAAAAGCTATTACTTTTAGTTTATTAAATTCTGTTGCAAGTTTAACGCTATAATAACCACAATTTGCTCCAACATCTAAAAAATATTCAAAATGATATAAATTATATAATTTTTTTATAAAATTAATTTCTTTTTCCTCATATTTTTGTGTTGTTATTAGCTCTCTATCTATAGGATCTAAAAAATCTAAGTACATTTTAATTCCTGCTATATTAAAATATCCCCGATTTTTCTTTAAAGTTTTTAAAATTCTAATTTTTATACCTGTAAAAAGTTTTTTAAATATCATCGTAAATTAGTGTTGATTTTAAACGTAAATAATAACATTTTAATTTCAGTTAATAATTATAATTCAACAAATTTTAAAAAAAAATGTTATAATTTTGTTTTTCCAATTATTAAAAAATGACAAATAAAAACACATATCAGGCAGACTCCATCAAAGTTTTAAAGGGTCTTGAAGCGGTTAGAAAAAGACCAGGTATGTACATTGGAGATACAGATGATGGAACTGGTTTGCATCATATGGTCTATGAGGTTGTTGATAATTCTATTGATGAGGCATTAGCAGGATATTGTAAAAATATTAATGTAAAAATTAACTCCGATGGAACAATTACAGTAAATGATGATGGAAGGGGTATTCCTGTTGATATTCATAAAGGAGAAAAAAAATCAGCAGCAGAAGTAATTATGACTCAACTTCATGCTGGTGGAAAGTTTGATCATGATTCCTATAAAGTTTCAGGTGGATTGCATGGTGTTGGTGTTTCAGTTGTCAATGCACTTTCAGAAAAATTACAGTTAGAGATATTTAGAGATGGAAAAAAACACTACATAGAATTTCAAAATGGTGAAGCCAAAGCTCCTTTAAAGATAGTAGGAAAAGCAAAGCAAACTGGTACACAAATTACTTTTTTACCTTCAAAAGAAATTTTTTCTTCAACGAAATTTAGTGCAAATATTCTTATTAAAAGAATGCGAGAATTAGCATTTTTAAATAAAGGAATTAAAATAATATTTATTGATGCAAGTCAAAAGAAAGAGAAAACATTTGAGTTTAAATTTGATGGTGGTGTTCTAGAATTTGTAGATTTTTTAGATGAAAAAAGAGAAAAGTTACAAAATAAAAATGGAAATGATTTATTTAGAAAACCAATATATATTGAAGGAAAAAAAAATAACATTGAATTAGAGTGTTCTTTAAAATGGAATGCTGGATATACAGAGGATATATTTCCATATACGAATAATATTTATCAAAAAGATGGTGGAACACACCTGTTGGGATTTAGAAGCGCATTAACTAGGGTAGTTAATAAATATGCTAATGAAAATAATTTACTAAAGAAAAATAAATTAGCAATCTCAGGTGACGATATTAAGGAAGGACTAACTTGTGTACTTTCTACTAAAATCCCTGATCCAAAATTTTCATCTCAGACAAAAGATAAGCTAGTTTCATCAGAAGTAAGAATGATTGTAGAAACATTAATAAATGAAAAATTATCAATTTGGTTTGATCAAAATCCCTCTATTGCAAAAATTATTTTAGCTAAAGTTATTCAAGCTGCGATGGCTAGAGATGTTGCTAGAAAAGCAAGAGAAAATGTTAGAAGAAAAGGAGCTCTTGAATTAAGTGGTCTTCCTGGAAAACTAGCTGACTGTCAAATTGGCAAACAAGAAGGAACTGAATTATTTATTGTAGAGGGGGATTCTGCGGGTGGATCAGCAAAACAAGGAAGAAATAGAGCAAATCAAGCAGTTTTGCCGCTTAGAGGTAAAATACTTAATACTTATGTAGAAGATTTTAATGTTAAAAAAAATGGAAACGGCAATGGCAATGGTTCTGATCAAAGAACAAAGGCTTTGTCTAAAATGATTTCTTCAAATGAGATAGTTACCTTGATTAATGCGCTTGGTTTAGATCCAAAAGTACAGGAGATTGATTTAAAAGATTTAAGGTATGGAAAAATTATTATCATGACGGATGCTGATGTAGACGGATCTCATATAAGAGCTCTTCTGCTAACTTTCTTTAACAATGCGCCATTTAATAAATTAATTGAAAATGGTCATGTTTATTTAGCACAACCACCGTTATTTAAAATTAACAAAGGCTCAAAAGGAATTTATATTAAAGATGAGAAGGAGTTAGAAGATTATATCGTAAATAATAATAAAGAGTTAAAAAAAATTAAAAAAGGATCTAAAGATTATTCGAAAAAAATTGATGAAGAAAAATCCAAAATGAATATCCAAAGGTTCAAAGGTCTTGGAGAAATGAACCCAGAAGAATTATGGAACACTACACTAGACCCAGAAACAAGAAATTTGCTACAAGTTCAATACTCAAAAGATTTGAAAAAAGATCAAAGTTTAATTCATACTTTGATGGGTAACGATGTGGCATTAAGAAAAGATTTTATAGTATCTAATGCTATAAATGTTAGAAATCTCGATATTTAATAATGAAGTTTTTTGAAACTTCAAAATATCATTCCTTTAAAAAATCAACTTATATAACTCTTAGATGGATTGGAATTATTGGACAATTAATTGCAGTAAATTTTGTATATTTATTTCTAAATTCCAGTTTTGATTTTATTACCTCAAATTTAGTTATATTTTTAGGAATATTAAGTAATTTATATTTAATTTTTATTTATAAAAAAACACAATTATCAGATAGATCTGCTTTTATCTTCCTGCTTATAGATATTTTGCAATTAGGTGTCCTTCTTTATTTGTCAGGGGGCATAACTAATCCATTTGTGATTTTTATATTAATACCAAGTGTTTTTTCTTCATCAAATTTAAGCTTAAGAACTAATACTTTGTTAGTAATCTTAACAATAATTATAATTATTTTTTTAACTTTTAGTTATCAAGATTTGCCAATTAATTTAAATAGTGATTTTCATAACAATCATTATTTTTATTATTCTATCCCAGCATCTTTGATAATCGCTTTAGTATTTTTAAATTATTTTGCAATGACGTTTGGCACACAATCTAGATTAAGAAAAGAGGCATTAGGAAAAATGGAAGAGGTGATGGCTAAAGAACATGAGCTTTTATCTTTAGGTGGTCAAGCTGCTGCGGCAGCACATTCTTTAGGTACACCACTTTCCACAATAACAATAATTGCACATGATTTAATGAAACAATTTAAGGGGCAAAAAGATTTGGAGAAAGATATAGAGTTATTAAATAGCCAAGTCGAGAGATGTAATGAAATTTTAAAGAGATTAACTTTAAATCCTGTAGAGGAAGATGAATTTATTGATAAAGATATTAATATTCGAGATTATTTGCACGAAATAATCTCTTCATTTAAGGAAATAAGTAAAAAGGAGTTTATCTTCAATTTTGATCAAGATTCAAACCCAAAAAAAATAAGTAAATCTATTGAAATAGTTTATGGATTAAGAAACTTTATAGGAAACGCAAATAAATTTGCCAAAAATTCTATTTTTATTAATTTGAAAAGTGACAGTGAATTTACAGAGCTCACAGTAGAAGATGATGGTGATGGTTATCCACGAGATATTATATCTAAAATTGGAGAACCATATTTAAAATCAAATTATTCAAAAGATAAGTCTAAAGAGGGTTTAGGATTAGGATTGTTTATTGGTAAAACTTTATTAGAAAAAAATTTTGCATCAATTAATTGTAGAAATTCTAAAACACGTAGTGGTGCTGAAGTTATTATTAGGTGGAAGAATAAAGAATTATTTAATATTTAATGGTATTTGTTCTTTGATTCAAATAATGAGCTTAATTGAGATATCATAACATCTCCTAATTCATTTACGTCAGTAATTTTAATAGCTTTATTGTAATATCTTGAAACATCGTGACCAATTCCAATAGCCAAAACTTCAATATCCGATTTATTTTCAATAAATTTTACAATCTTTTTTAAATGTTTTTCCAAAAAATCACCTGAATTTACAGAAAGAGTTGAGTCATCTACAGGTGCTCCATCAGAAATAACCATTAATATTTTTCTTTCCTCTTTTCTCTTTTTTATTCTGTTATAGGCCCACGATATAGCTTCTCCATCGATGTTCTCTTTGAGCAATCCTTCTTTAAGCATTAGCCCTAAATTATTTTTTGCCTGTCTCCAGTGGGTATCTGCTCCTTTGTAAATTATATGTCTAAGGTCGTTCAATCTTCCTGGTGTTTTAGGTTTGGAATTTTTGGTCCATAATTCTCTACTTTGTCCACCCTTCCAATTTTTAGTTGTGAAACCTAAAATTTCAACTTTAACAGAGCACCTTTCCAGCGTTCTGGATAAAATATCTGCGCAAATAGCTGCAATGGTGATTGGTCTTCCTCTCATGGATCCAGAATTATCAATAAGTAGAGTTACTACTGTATCTTTAAAATCTAAATCTTTTTCTTTTTTGAATGATAAAGAATTATATGGATCCATAATAATTCTTGGAAGTTTTGAACTGTCTAATAATCCTTCCTCTAAATCAAATTCCCATGCTCTATTTTGTTTTGCAAGTAATTGTCTTTGAAGTTTATTTGCGAGTTTCGTTATAATATCTTGAAAGCCAATTAATTGTTGATCTAAATTTTTTCTTAGTTTTGTCGCTTCATCTGCATTTTCTAGATTTTCAGCTTTTACAACTTCATCAAACTGAGTTGTAAATATTTTATAATCTAAATTGATATTATCTATTTTTTTTTGAGCTACTTGCTCAGAGCTTTGTTCATCTGACTCTGTGTCAGACAGCTGTTCGTCAAAGTTAAATTCATCAACACTATAGTCAGCATCTAGTGAAGCTTCTGATACATTTTCATCTTTTTCATCTTTATTATCTTCTTTGTCATTATTTTCATCCTCATTTGATGGATTATCTTGTCCTTGATCTTGATTTTCTTCTTTTCTTTCGTCCTCATCTTCACTTTGAAAAATATCCATTTCTTCCAATATTTCTGAAAATTTTGAGCTATAAATGTTTTGATCCTCAAGATTTTTAAGTAAAAATTCTTTATGTTTTTCTATAGCGTCCTCAAAGTCTTTTTCCCAAAAACTAAGCATTTTTGTTGTTAGAGGATTTAGCTTAATTTTATGAAAATTCTTAAGCATATATAACTCGAATGCCTCTGATACAGATACATCCTCTTTAGTTTTTAATTGATCTTTGCGTTTACGATTTATTATTTGATGATAATTTTCTTGAAAATTTTTCTCAATTCCTTTTAACATTTTTCCTCCTAGAGTCTCGTAGCGTATTTTTTCAGCGATATTATAAAGAGATCTAGAAGATGTATTTGAGGGAAGGTTTTTTTTGTAAATTGTTTCATTACAAAATTTTTTTTTCAAAGCAGAGGAATCTGTTTCTGCACGTAATCTTATAAAATCAGCTGGACTAGTTAAATTATCAATCTCTAGAAAATTAAATTCTTTTATTTTTTTTTCTTCAGAATTTGTTTTTTTTAGATCAAAATCATCAGCAATTACTTTTGCAGTAGAAGTTAAAGCAATTTTGAATTTTTCTTTTAAATTATTTTCTTTAGTGCTCATTAGATTTGAATATTTATCAAAGATTCTGGCAGCTCTTCACCAAAACATCTTTGATAATATTCTGCGATAGTATTTTTTTCAATATCATCACATTTATTAAGAAAAGTTACTCTAAAAGCGTAACCAGTGTCTTTAAATATCTCTGCATTTTCTGCCCAATGTAATACCGTTCTTGGGCTCATTACTGTTGAAATATCTCCTGCAATAAATCCTTTACGCGTTAAAGATGCTACTTTTATCATGTTAGCAACCTTCTCTTTCCCCTTTGCGTTATTTAAGTTTTTATTTTTAGACAAAACAATGTCCATTTCTCTATCTAAGCTAAGATAGTTTAAAGTTGTAACAATATTCCATCTATCCATCTGACCTTGGTTAATTTGCTGCGTACCATGATAAAGACCTGTCGTATCACCAAGTCCAACAGTATTTGAAGTAGCAAATAATCTAAAAAATTTATTTTGTTTAATTACTTTGTTTTTATCTAGTAATGTAAAATTTCCCTCAGCTTCTAAAACTCTTTGAATTACAAACATTACATCAGGCCTACCAGCATCATATTCATCAAAAACTAGAGCAACTGGATTTTGTATAGACCATGGTAAAATTCCCTCGTTAAATTGAGTTACTTGTTTGCCATCTTTAAGAACGATCGCATCTTTTCCAATCAAATCAATTCTACTTACATGACTATCTAAATTTACACGGATACAAGGCCAATTTAATCTTGCAGCTATTTGCTCAATGTGAGTAGATTTTCCAGTGCCATGATACCCTTGAACTAAAACTCTCTTATTAAACGCAAATCCTGAAATAATGGCTAAAGTAGTATCTCTATCGAACTTGTAGTTTTTATCAATTTCAGGAACGTATTCATTTTTTTTTGAAAATGCGTCAACCTCCATTTCTGAATCAATTCCAAAAGTTTGTTTTAGTGAGACTTTAATATCTGGTTCTGAATTAAGATTTGGTGTCAATTTTTTCTCTATAGGTATTTTTTAATTGGGTATAAGCTAATGTTATAAGTTTAAGTTTTTCCTCGTATTTTTTATTTCCAGAATTCATATCAGGGTGAAATTTTTTCACAAGTAATTTGAATTTATCTTGTATTTTCTTCCACTTTAAACCCACAGAAACCCCTAATATTCCAAAAGCTTTTATATCTTTATGATCAAATTTAAATTGACGCATATGATCATAATCTCCATTTATTTTTTCTTTATCGAACTCATCTCTCAAAGTTGTATTCCATAACACTTTGAAAAAATTATCTGAAGAGCTAAAGCTTTGCGTGGGTTTGTGCCAAGTCATGTCAGATTTTAAAAAATCCATTACTTGGTCATCATTCATTCCTGAAAAATAGTTCCAATTTTTATTAAATTCTTTTACATGATCAAGGCAAAGCATTCTAAATTTTCTGCTATTATCTTTTTCAACTGGTGCCTTATATTCACCTATTTCATTACAATTATTCCAGTCACAAATATTTTTCATGATATATAATAACATATATGGATATAAATGAGTTAATTACAATTGTAAAAAACAAATTATTAAATCAAATTAATATTGAAAGTATAAATATTGAAGATAAATCTTTTCTTCATAAAAATCACAAAGGAAATCAAGAGGGAAAATATCATTTAAAATTAATTATTGTTTCTGAAGAACTAAAAAAAATGAATAAAATTGAAAGTAATAAAAAAATTTACAAGATTTTAGATCAAGAATTAAAAGAATTTATTCACTCAATCCAAATTTTAATTAGTTAAAAATTTTCTTAAAAATAAATTTATCTTTTTTTTTGAGTATTGTTTGTTGAAAATTGGCTTACCAATGTTTTTTAATAAAACTAAATTGATTTTTTTAGAATTATTTTTTTTATCTTTCATCATAAAAGATAAAATCTTATTTAAACTTTTTATAGAAAAATGTTTTTTTATTGAAGAAGGTAGACCAGAATTGTCAATATGATTTATAATTAAATTATATTCATTTTTACTGAGCATATTTTCACTCAAACTAAAATTAAGTGCAGTCTTCATTCCAAGTATCACAGCTTCACCATGATTTAGTTTATGACTGTACCCTAAGCCTGCCTCATAAGCATGTCCGAATGTATGACCAAAATTTAAAACTTTTCTTAATGCTGTTTCTTTTTCATCTTTTTCGACTATATTTTTTTTAATTTTACAACTTTCATAGATAGCTTTTTCAATAAATGGAGATGAAAGACTTAAAATCTTTTTAAGATTTTTATTTAAGAAAATAAAAAATTTTTTATTTTCAATTAATGAATGCTTCAATATTTCTCCATATCCACAAATTATCTCTCTTTTTGATAAAGATTTAAGAAATTGAATATCTGACAGAACCAATGATGGTTGATAAAAACTTCCTATTAAATTTTTTCCATACTTAGAATTAACTCCAGTTTTTCCACCTATTGATGAGTCAACTTGAGCCAAAAGAGTTGTTGGAATATTTGCAAACTTTAGGCCCCTTTTGAAAAGACTAGCCGCAAAACCGCTTACATCGCCTGTAATTCCTCCTCCTAAAGAAATTAAAATATCATTTCTTGAAAAGTTTTTATTTAACAAAACTTCTAGAATTTTATTAACGCTATTAATATTTTTATTTTTTTCACTAGCATTAAAAAATAAGACAAAAATACTTTTATTTTTTAAAGACTTTTTAATATTTGAGACAAATTTTTTTGGAACATTTTTATCAACAACAATTAAACATTTATCAAAATTAATTGAATTTGATTTAAAAATTTTTGATACACTTGAGGTCAAATTTGATCCAATAATTATTGGATATTTTTCAGTTTTAGTTACTATATTTAATCTAGTTTGTTTCATAAATTTCTACAATTTTTTTTACTATTTCAATTTTAGTAAGATTATCACACTTTATCTCATATAAAGCTTTAGAATAAATGTTAGATCGTTTCTTAATTAAATCAATTAACTCAGTATCTGTTGCATTAATCGCTAATGGTCTTTTTTTACTATTTTTAATTCTATTTAACAATGTTTTATCATCCCAATTTAGCCAAAAAGATAAATGATTTTTTAAAATTTCTTTTCTTATATTGTTATTTGTAAAAGCTCCCCCACCAAGTGAAATCACAGTAGAGTTTAATTTAAGTTTTTTTAAAGTTGTTTGTTCCTCAATTTTTCTAAAATAATTCTCACCCTTAACTTCAAAGATTTTTTTTATTGTGATGTTTAAATTTTTTTCAATTTCTTTATCGATATCGACAAAATTTAATTTTAATTTTTTAGCTACTAAAGATCCAATAGAGCTCTTACCAGAACCCATCATTCCCAAAAAAACTAGATTTTCTTTTGATTTCATAAGTTTCTTTATTGAAAAAACATAAATATGTCTTAATTTGAAATTATCTAAAAGTATATGCAATTCATTAAAAACACAAGTTCAGGCAAAGCAAGTATCATAGGACTTGTGATTAAATCCATAATCGGATTAGGGGTTATTTTAGGTATTATTTTTTTTCTAAGTACAATTGATTTTCCTGCACCTAAAAAAGAAATTGAAAAAATTATTCCAAATGAAAATTTTAAAATTGTTAAATAAGAAAATTCTTTTAATTAAATTAGTTTGTCTTATTTTTTTTTCACCTGTATTTGCAGAAGAGAAACCGATTGATATCTGGAATATAGAAAAAAAAGATAATCAAGTTATTTCAGAAACAAATATTTCAAGTGAAAATTCTAGCGGCGCTACTCCGAATAGTGTTTATGAACTCCAAACAAATAAACAAACAAATACAATTAAACTTGATAAAGAATTTTCATCAAAAGAAATTAAAATTTTTGGATTATATGATCCTAGTGAATACGGTTTGAGTATAGATATGTGGTCAAATTCTGATGGAACTAAATTAAAAAATTTATTTCAGAATATTAATAAGTTTAATCTTTCAGAGGATGCATCAGATATAATGCACATATCTTTATTAACGAATGCTTATTCTCCAACTCAAAATATTACTGAGAAAGAATTTATGAGCTTTAAATCTAATTGGCTAATAAAAGATGCAAACTTAGAATTAATAGAAGAATATTTAATTAAAAATCAAATAATAAATTTACATCCAGATTTAACAAGATATTTGGTAGATACTTATTTATCAGAATCAAACGTAAAAAAATCATGTGAGATTTTTTCTAAAAATTCTGAACCCATTCAAGATGAATATCTATCAAAATTTAATTTATATTGTTTAATCAATTATGGAAAAAATGAAGAAGCACAACTAATCTTAGATTTAAAAAAAGAGTTAGGTTTTGAAGATAGTTATTATGAAAACAAAATAAATTATTTATTTGGATATTTAGATGAGGCAGATAAAGAAATATCAATAAATTCAATTTTAGATTTTCATTTAGCTCATAGAACTAACCCTGAGTTTTCTTATGAACCAAGTGAAGATACACCTAAAATAATTTGGAAATATCTTTCAGCTGCTAATTTACTTTTTAAAATTCAAGATATAGAGATTACTGATATAGAAAAAATTTCTACAATAGAAAAAGCTGTTAATGATAAAAATTATTCTGAAGAGGAGTTATTCGAATTTTATAAAAAATTTCAATTTAATATTAATCAATTCTTAAATGCAAAAGAGGCATATAAATCCCTATCTTCAATCGAGGGACGCGCTCTTTTATATCAAAGAACTCTTTTAACTGAAGAACCAAAAATCAAATTAGAATTTACAAAGATATTAAAAGATCTATTTATATCTGATGAAATAGGTGATGCCTTTGATTTGGAATTAAAAAAATTTTTAAGTGAAATTAATGTTGAGGATGTGCCCTCAAATTTTACAACATTTTATAATAGTAATCTAAAAAAGAAAGAGGCAGCAGATAAAAAGATTAAATATAACAGTAAAATTTTACATCAATCAAAACTTATAAATTATTTCAATGGGGACTATGCAAAATCTAAAATTGAAGAGGACCTAGATAAATTTTTAAAGAAAATTAAAAAAGATAAAAAATATTTTTTATCAAAAAAAGATATAATTTTTCTAGAAGCGCTTAAATCTGATGGAGTTAAAATTTCAAAAAAATATGATGGTCTTTATGAGGTGAAGCAATCAGAAATGCCTGCCGATATTCAAACAATGATAAATAATAATGAGATTGGTGCCGCAATGTTGAGAATAATTGAGGTAATTGGACCTGACAAAATTGAAAATATTGATGAAGATACAGTTTATTTTATTATCAATACTTTAAATCAATTAAATGTTGATTTAATTAGAAACAAACTATTGCTAAAAGTTCTTCCTTTAAAAGTATAAAAATTATAATAAAATAAAAATTATGGCTATCAGAACTATAATAACAGAACCTAATAAATTACTTAGACAAATATCTAAACCAGTCAATAGTGTTGGTAAAGAAGAACAAAAATTGATGGATGATATGCTAGAGACAATGTATGACGCAAATGGAATTGGTTTAGCGGCGATACAAGTTGGTGTACCAAAGAGAATTATTGTAATGGATATAAGTAAAGATGAGAGTAAAAAAGAGCCAAGATATTTCGTAAATCCAGTTATAAAAAATAAAGATCCAGAAAAAGCAACTTATGAGGAAGGATGTCTTTCTGTGCCAAATCAGTTTGCAGAAATTGATAGACCTAGTAAGTGTGAAGTAGAATATCTTGATTATGATGGGGAAAAGAAATTGCTAAAGGCTGATGGTCTTCTCGCAACATGTATTCAGCACGAGATGGACCATTTAGAGGGAATCCTATTTATTGATTATCTTTCAAAATTAAAAAGGTCACTGATAATTAAAAAATTATCAAAATTAAAATCTACTTCTGTAGAAGCTTAATCAATGCTAAAAAAAATAGTTTTTATGGGTACCCCCATGTTCGCTGTTCCAATTTTAAAATCAATTTATCAAAATGGATATCCTATTTCTTGTGTTTACACACAACCACCTCAAAAATCTAAAAGAGGTCAAAAAATTAACAAGTCACCAATTCAATTAATTTCAGAGACTTTAAATCTAGAATTTAGAACACCAAATTCATTAAAAGAAAATTTAGATGAATTAGAATATTTTAAATCTTTAGAGGCAGATTTGGCAATAGTTGTTGCTTATGGTCAAATTATACCAAAGTCATATTTAAATTTAACTAAAAAAGGATTTATTAATATACATGCATCTATTCTTCCAAAATGGAGAGGTGCCGCTCCTATTCAAAGATCAATTATGAATTTAGATAAGGAGACAGGCATTAGTATTATGAAAATAGGAGAGGAACTAGATACAGGACCGGTATGTAATGTTTATAAAATTAATATAGAAAATAATTTAAATGCTGAAGATATTAATGAAAAGCTATCAAGTTTGGCTGCAGAGAAAATTTTAGATAATATAGATGATATATATGAGGATAAAGCAAAATTTATAGAACAAGATCACTCATCAGCTACATACGCATCAAAAATTCAAAAATTAGAGGGACTGATTAATTGGAAAGAAGATGCTAAAATTTTAATTGGTAAAATAAATGGACTTTATCCAGTTCCAGGTGCTTATTTCATGTTTAACGGTGAGAGATATAAAATATTAAAAGCAGAAATAGGACAAGCACAAGGAAAACCAGGTGAGGTTTTATCTGACCATTTAGAAATTTCATGTGGAGATAAAAAATCAATAAAAATTAAAGAAATACAAAGACAAGGAAAAAAGCCTCAAAGTATTGGAGAATTTGTTTTAGGAACACAAATTAAAAAGGGTTCATTTTTATAATGAATAGATACCAGATACTTATTGAGTATGTAGGGACAAATTTTAGAGGGTGGCAAATTCAAAAAAAGGGCCCAACAATTCAAGGATTAATTCAAGAAAATTTATCAAAATTATTAAAAGAAAAAATTGTTTTACATGGTCAAGGAAGAACTGATGCAGGGGTTCATGCATTTGAGCAATCTGCACACTTTGATTGCAAAAATAAAATAACCAATAAAATCAAATTTTTAAAATCTATAAATCATTTTTTAAATTTAAAAGACATTGCAATTAAAAATATTAAAAAAAGAAGTAATAAATTTCATGCTAGATTTTCAGCAAAACAAAGAATTTATAAATACTTTATTTTTAATCAAATAAGCCAACCAATAATTGAAAAAAATAGAGTATGGCATGTTCGAAAACCTTTAAATTTAGAATTAATGAAAGAGGGTGCAAAAAAGTTATTAGGAACTAATGATTATTCAACTTTTAGATCTTCTAGCTGTCAAGCTAAAAGTCCAATTAAAACTATAAAATCAATAAAAATTAAATCATCAAAAAATAAAATTGAATTTCAATTTAGTTCTCAATCATTTTTACAACACCAGGTTAGATCTATGGTTGGTTGTTTAAAATACTTAGGAGAAACTAAATGGGATTTGAAAACTTTTGAAAAGAGATTTAAGTTAAAAAAAAGAACACTGTGTGCTCCCCCAGCACCACCAGGTGGTTTATTTTTATTTAGAGTTCTTTATTAATTTATTTTTATTGCTCATAGCAAACTTTTTATTTATTCGCCATCTAGACTCAGCTCTTACAATATAGCCACAACAGTTTTTTGATTTACATTTACAAGGAAATTGTTTGTAGTTTTCATCGTAACCAAATCCATAATCACAGGTAAACTCCTCACCTTTTTTAATGTCTTTGATTGCTTTGACCCATATTTTTAATCCCTTTCCATCGTAATCACAATTATTATTACAAGAATGATTAATTAAACCTGCAGTATTCCATGGAAAATCACCATCTAGGTCGTATCTTTTGTTTATCGTAAATAAATATATCGGTTTGTTATTATCGTACTTATCAGAGTCTTGTGTTTGTTTTTTTGTTATAAGTTTTCCAACATAGTCAATTATTTTGGTTCCCTCTTTAATGTCACGAGTTGCATAAAGTCCTCTACCTTTATTATCAATTCCAGATTTTTTTATTTTATATAATTTCATAAAGATTTTTGTTTAGAGTTTTCTTGAAAATTATCAATTAAATTCTAAAAGAGCATCAACGTGTCTTTTAGTGCTGTCTCGAAGTGCATTTAGGTCATAACCGCCCTCCAAAATTGAAACAACTTTTCCATAACAAAACTTTTTAGAAGTCTCTAATACTCTTTTAGTAATAGTAAAATAATCCTCTGTTTTTAAATTAAATTGAGCGAGAGGGTCATTTTCATGGGCGTCAAAACCAGCGCTAATCAATATAAACTCAGGTCTAAACTCTTCTAATTTTTTTAATACACGGTCAAATACGTTTAAATATTCTTCTGAACTTATGCCAGCTGGCAAAGGTATATTAAAGATATTGTTAAATTTACCTCTTTCTTGTTCTGAACCAGTTCCTGGGTAGTAGGGATATTGGTGAGTTGATATAAAGAGAACATTTTCATTTTCATAAAAAATATCCTGTGTTCCATTACCGTGATGTACATCAAAATCTATTATTGCAACTTTCTTATATTTATAATTTTTCAACAAATAATTCGCACCAATACTCACTGAATTTAAAATGCAAAAACCAGCAGCCTTATTTTGTGAACTATGATGTCCAGGAGGTCGAACACTACAGAATGCATTTCTAAATTCTTTTTTTTCCACCCCATCAATTGCAGTAATTATTGATCCAACTGCATCGAAAGTTGCGTCTTTGCTTCCAGGTGAAATGATTGTATCACCATCAAGTGAAGAAAAACCTTTTTTTGGGAAAGAACTTTTTACTAAATTTAAATAATTATTTTCATGTGTTGTTAAAAGAATATCATCTGAAACTTTAGATGGTTTCTTCCATATAAGATTTTTATTGTTAAGTTTTTTAAAATTTTCTACTATGACTGATACCCTTGCTATTTGTTCTGGATGCCCAGGACCTGTATCATGATTTTGAGATGTATCTGATGTAATTAAGCCAGTTTTCACTTAAAGTAATTATCTAAGATTTTAGTATAAATTAAAGTTAATCTTTTTAAATCAGATAAGGACACGCATTCTCCTACCTTATGCATAGTTTTTCCCACTAATCCAAATTCTAAACATGGAGCTATTTTTCTTATGAATCTAGCATCCGACGTGCCACCAGTTGTTGATAATTTTGGTTTAATTTTAGTAACTTTTTTAATTGTATTTTGAATCATAAATGTAGTTTTGTTAGGCTTAGTTAAAAAAGCCTCACCTGAAACACTATATTCAATTTTAAATTTTGATTTATTCTTATTACAAATTTGTTTAATTATTTTGTTTATTTTATTCTTTAATTTGTAAGATGTGTGTTTGTTATTAAATCTAATATTAAAAGAAGCACTAGCTAATCCTGGAATTACATTATCAGCTGAATTATCAATATTAATTTTTGTTATTTCCAAATTTGTAGGTTGAAAATCTTTTGTACCTTTATCAAATTTAATTTCTTTTAACTCTTTTAGTATTCGAACCAAAGCTGTTGACGGATTGTTGGCTCTATTTGGGTAAGCTACATGACCTTGAATACCAATGATAGACAATTTTCCAGTCATACTACCTCTACGACCAATTTTTATCATTTCTCCTAATTTATTTGGATTTGTAGGCTCTCCTACTAAGCAAAAATCTATTTTTTCTTTTCTTTTTCTCAAATACTCAACAACTTTTTTTGTTCCATTAATTGCAATTCCTTCTTCGTCCCCAGTAATTAGAAGGCTAATAGACCCAACGAATTTTTTATTTATTTTAGAAAAATTACTTACCGCAGTAACAAATGCAGCTATTGAGCTTTTCATATCATTTGCGCCTCTGCCAATTAAGTATCCTTTCTTAACAGCAGGTTTGAATGGATTAACAGTCCAATCATTCAAATTACCAGGTGGTACTACATCCAAATGACCTGCATAACAAAAATTTGGACTTGCGGAACCAAGTCTTGCGTAAAGATTTTTTACAGGATAACTATTTTTATCTTTAAACTCGAGAATTTTAGTTTTAAAGCCAATTTTTTTTAATTTTTTTTCTAAAAATTTAATAACACCGGCATCAGTTTTTGTAACTGATGGATATCTAATTAGCTCTTTAGCTAATTGTAATTCATTTATTGTTGGCATTTTAATCTCTTAAAAGATCGTTAACTGATGTTTTAGATCTCGTTCTTTCATCAACTTGTTTAATTATTACTGCACAATACAAAGATGGCGCTTGTGGATTGTTTTTATCTGGTAAGGATCCTGGAACTATCACTGAATAAGGTGGAATCTTTCCATAAGTTATTTCACCAGTTTTTCTATTAACAATTTTTGTTGATTGTCCAATATACATTCCCATACTTAGAACAGAGCCTTCCCCAACTATTACGCCTTCTACTACTTCAGACATTGCTCCTAAGAAAACATTATCTTCAATAATTGTTGGTAATGCTTGAGCAGGTTCTAATACACCTCCAACTCCAGTGCCAGCTGAGATATGACAATTTTTTCCAATCTGACAACAGCTTCCAGCACGACTAAACGTGTCCATCATCGTCCCTTCATCAATATATGCTCCGATATTTACATAACACGGCATCAAAACTGCATTTTTTCCCACAAATGATCCTTTTCTTACTGGTGAATTTGGCACCATTCTAAAACCAGCTTTTTCATGATCTTCTTTTGTCCATCCAGCTGTTTTTCCTTTAAGTAAATGAGCTTTGTCATACCAGCTGCTGTATGGACCATTTAAATTTTCCATAGGATACATTCTAAAACTTAACATGATAGCTTTTTTTAGATGCTGATGAGTAACCCATTCGCCGTTGATCTTTTCAGCTACTCTTGCTTTTCCACTGTCTAAATCATCAATAATTTGATTAACTGCATCCTTTAAAGATTTATCTGAGTTTTGGCCTACTTGGTCTTTATTTTCCCACGCTTCATTTATAATTTTTTCTATACTCATAATTTTATGAGTTTTTTAATAACCTTATTTCTTTTAAAAATAAAGAAAGATTTTCTATTTTGTAATCAATGTATTCTTGTTCAGACTCTTTTTTGCCCCAGTATTCATCATTGATTAACCAAACTGTTTTTGCCCCTCTTTCTTTTCCAATAGATAAGTTTTTTGCGATATCTTCAATATAAAGGGTTTCACTTGGATCTATTTGAAATTTTTTGACCATGAGATCAAATGCTTTTGCCTCAGGTTTTGGACTGTATTCAGCATCAACAATATCAAATACTCCATCGAATTGATCTTCAATTCCTAAGTGAGTAGTTATATTTTTAACGTGTTCTTTGCTACCATTTGTAAACACAAATTTGTTTAGATTAATATTTTCTAGCTCATGCCTTAAAGCAGTATCTTTTTCTAAAAAATTTAAATTAATATCGTGCACGTAGTCTAAAAATTCTCTTGGAGGTATATCGTGATGTATCATTAAACCATTAAGACTTGTGTTATATTTATGAAAATAATTTGTTTGCAATTCTTTTGCTTCTTTTAAATCTACATTTAATTTATTTGAAATATACTGAGTCATTTTTTTACTTACTTGACCAAACACTCCTTCCAGATCACTGTAAAGCACTCCATCACAATCAAATAATATGTTTTTGATATTCTTTAATTCTTTCATTTTCTTATTAGGGTCCCTGAACCCTTGTCAGAGAATATTTCCCATAAACATGAGTGTGGCTTTGTGCCATTGATTATACCAACTGCTGTTACACCATTATTCACTGCATCTAGACACGCATTTATTTTAGGTATCATGCCCTCTGTAATGGTTTCATCTTTAATCATTTCCATAATCTCAGATGAAGAAATTTCTTCTATTAATTTTTTATTTTTATCTAGAACCCCATCCACATTAGTCATCAATAAAAGTCTTCTTGATTTTAAAGATTTTGCTATGGCCATTGCAGCAGTATCTCCATTAATATTATATGTCTGATTTTCTTTACCTAATCCTAATGGTGAAATTATAGGAATTTTATTTTGATTAATTATATTTAATATTTGTTCATTATTAATCTCATTTGGTATTCCTACAAATCCTAGCTCCTCTGCTTCTGGTATAGTTTTTATAATATTATTATTTTTTGTATGAATAGAGATTGCTTCTGTCTCTTTGTCTTTTAAAGAATTAACAATGTCATCATTAAAATCTATCAAAACAGATTCAACAATATTAATTATATGTTTATCAGTTACTCTTAGTCCTCTTATAAATTTTGATTGAATATTTGATTTTTCTAGTTCTCTTTTAATTCTAGGTCCACCACCATGAATTACTACAGTTGCAAGGCCCAATTTATTTAAAACACTAAGATCAGTTATAAAGTTATTAAATACGTTTCTATCAATTAAAACGTTTCCACCGTATTTAATTACTATGAAATCATTTTTGTATTTTTCAATATATTTAGTTACTTCATTTATTGGTGGCCCATCTTTAGGTAATATCTTTTCAAGGTTCATTTATTATTTTTTAATCAGGTTACAGTTTTAACTGTTGTACGTTTCATTATTACAACCTGCTGAGCCATTGTTAAAATGTTATTAACTGTCCAATATATTACTAGCCCACTTGGGAATGGTGCAAGAATTACTGTTAAAAATAAAGGGAAGAACATAAATATTTTTGCTTGCATTGGATCTGTCGGGGCCGGATTTAACTTCTGTTGTACCCACATGCTGACCCCCATGGCGACGGGCCATGCTCCAATTACTAGGAAAGAAGGTACGTCATAAGGAAACAATCCAAATAAATTAAATATAGAAGTAGGATCCTTAGCACTTAAATCTTGGATCCAACCATAAAAAGGCATATGACGCATTTCTATTGTAACAAATAAAACCTTATAAAGAGCAAAGAATACTGGAATCTGTATCAAAATGGGAAGACAACCACTCATAGGATTTACCTTCTCTTTTTTATAAAGAGCCATCATTGCTTGTTGCAATTTCATCTTGTCATCTTTGTGCACTTCCTTAAGTCTTGCCATCTCAGGCTGTAGAGCTTTCATTTTAGCCATGCTTCTGAATGAAAAATTAGCAAGTGGAAAAAATGCTACACGAATACAAACAGTAACAGCAATAATTGCCAATCCATAATTACCAAATATCTTAAAGAAATACTCTAAAGCAGTGAATAAAGGTCGAGTCAAAAAGTACAGAAAGCCCCAATCAATCGTAAGATCAAATTTATCAATTTTTAATGATTCTGCGTATCCATCAATTACATCAACTCGTTTTGCAGCTACAATTACTTGTAAATTTTCCTCTATAGAAGAATTACCAGTTAACTCTAATGGTTCTGTTGTAACAAAGTTTATTCTGTACTTGTTCTTATAATCCATTGTAGTTTTGAATTCTTTTTCTCTTGGTGGAATAAGTGTTGATATGTAATATTTATCTCCTAGACCTAACCATCCTTTTTGGGCAGTTCTTGAAAATTTTTTCTCTTCAATATCGTCATAATCTTCTTCAATTAACTCTTCATCTAATGTGGCGATAGGGCCTTCATGAAGAATGTAAAAATCGGTTAAACCTTCTGGGATTTGATTTCTTATAATTTGTCCATAAGAATAGAAGTCATAGTTTTTATCAGTAGAATTTATAACTCTTTGTTTTATTGTGAATAAAAACTTATTATCTAATGCAATTTCTTTTTCAAAAGTGATGCCTTGATCATTAGTCCAACTTAGTTTTATAGGAGATTGATCAGTTAATTTATTATTTCCTGAAACTGACCAAATTGAATCTGTATTTGGGATATCGATATTTTTATCTGTAGTTATAAAACCACTTTCTATTATATAGCCTTCTTTAGAGCTTCGTGGTGCAAGAAATTTTACTTTTTCATCACTTTCCAAACTTACATTATATTCTTTGAAAGTTAGATCGTCTATTGCGGCTCCCTTTAATGAAATAGATCCAACAATACTTTGGTTTTCAAATTGAATTCTTTCACTTTGTTGTAACGCTTCTTCTCGTGAAATTTCAGTTACATTTTCTTTTTGATCAAGACTAGGTGCGTCTGAATTCTGTTCAGTCTTAGTTTTTTCAGCTAAATTTTCTTTCGTTACAGGAGGTGGCGCAAAAAATAGCGAGTATAATATAATTACAGCAGCTGATAAACTTATGGCAGCAATTATATTTCTAGTTTCCATTATTTATTATCCTTTATTTCTTTTTTAACTGGATCAAACCCTTCGCCACCCCCTAAAAATTTTATTGGATGGCAGGATAAAATTCTTTTTATACTAATTAATAAACCTTTAAAAAAACCGTATTCTTTTAAAGCATCTATGCTGTATTCAGAACATGTTGGTAAATATCTACAAGAATGACCCAATAATGGACTAATCAAATACTTATAGGCCTTGATAAATTTAATTAAAATTAAAGTAAATATATTCATTATTTTATTTTTGCAAAATCCTGAAAAAGAGTTTCTTTTATAATTTTGTATTCATTATTTAGCATAGAAGACTTAGCTATAACAAGAAATGAATAATCAAAGTTTATCTCTACTTTTTTGACAGCTTCATTCATGATGTTTCTTAATCTTCTTTTAATTTTATTTCTCTTTACTGCATTACCAATTTTTTTTTTAGTCACAAAACTGATATTTAGTCTTTTTTTATCTTTATTTAGTAATTTTCCAAAAAAAATAATTACGTATTTATTAGTAATCTTTTTTTGTTTAAGTAAATTTTTAAATTCTTCGTTTTTTGAAAGAGCAAGTATTTTGCTTTTCATTATTCTATACAGAAACAGTTAGTGATTTTCTCCCTCTTGCTCTTCTTCTAGCCAAAAGCTTTTTCCCACCTTTAGTTTTCATTTTTGAACGAAAGCCGTGTTTTCGAGCTCTTTTTTTATTTGAGGGTTGATAAGTTCTTTTCATAATTAGATTTGATATAGTTTTTTATAATTTTGCACCTTTATATTAGTAATAATTAAAATAGCAAATAGAAGATTAAGCATTAAAATAAGAAGAATCATGGAAAATACAAAAAAAATTAAATTATTTATTGGATTGTCTTATTTATTAATTGTTTGCTTATTTTTGTATTTTTTTTTTTCAAAATTTAGTCTCTCAGAAATTACATCCTATGATTTTCTAAGAGATAACCAATCTTATTTTTTTGAACTTAAAAAATCTAACTTATTTTTAATTTCTATTATTTTTTTAGCATTAACTATTCTTTGGGTTTTCCCTTTTTTAGGATTTGGATCTCCAGTTGCTTTAATGGGTGGTTTTATATTTGGAAAATGGATAGGTACACTTATTGTTGTTTTAGGCTTGAGTATTGGTGCTACTTTTTTGTACATTTTTGGAAATTATTTTTTAAAACAGATTATTAGAGAAAAGTTTTTAAATAAGTTTCGAAACTTGGAAATAAGATTTAAACGATCCGAATTTATTTATTTATTAATTTACCGTTTTATAGGAGGTATACCTTGGCAGTTGAGCTGTCTTTTACCAACCTTATTTAATGTTAAAGTTATAAATTTTTTCTTTGCTACATTGATTGGAATAATTCCTCAAATTTTTTTAGTAGTTTCTATTGGTAGTGGTTTAGAAAAAATTATAGACCTAAATGCTGAAGTACCAGGAATAACTGATATAATATTTTCACCTGATATATATGTTCCTATTACAGCTTTCTTTATTTTAATTCTGATTACGATATTTTTAAGAAAGTTTTTTTATAAAAATTAATGGTGCTCCCACCCTGTACTGACCAGGGAACTAGTCATTACCAATGACTTGTTATACCATTTAACTACAGGAGCTTAGAGACAATTTGTATTTTATTGATAATAAAGCATTTTTTTCAAATTATTGCCTTAATTTTTTGATGAATATGATTTATATCTATTTTAGGAAAATGTTATGGGAATTCATTACGATTACAAATCAACTAAAGGTAATAAGCTTATGGAAAAGCAAGCTAAAAGAGAGAAAAAGCTTGCTGAAAAAAAAGCTAAACGTTTAGCTAAAGAAGGCCCGAAAAAAGAAGAAGAAAAAGCATCTTCACTAGATCCCAATAAACCAATTTCTTTAGATTTCCTGACTAACCCAAACAAAGAATGAGTTCAAAAGAAAAAAATGAGCGTTTAAGCTTGGCGCTAAGAAAAAATTTGAAGAAAAGAAAAATTTTCCAAAAAAAAAATAAAAAGAAGAATAGATAATGTCAATTCAACCTGATTCTTGGATAAAAAAAATGTGTAAGGAGCACAATATGATAGAGCCATTTTTGGATCATCAAGTTTCCGAAGGAAAAATTTCTTATGGATTAAGTAGTATGGGATATGATGTAAGAATCTCCGATGAATACAGAATATTTACTAATGTAAATAGTTCTTTGGTTGATCCAAAGAATTTTTCTGATGATAACTTTATAGAACGAAAAGGACCACACTGTATTATACCACCAAATTCATTCGTATTAGCTAAAACGGTAGAATATTTTAGAATACCAAAGGATGTTTTATGTATTTGTGTTGGAAAAAGTACTTATGCAAGGACAGGAATTATTTGTAATGTTACTCCAATTGAAAATGAATTTGAGGGCAATATTGTAATTGAGTTAAGTAATACAACACCTAACCCTGCAAAAATTTATTCAAACGAGGGAATAGCACAATTTTTATTTTTCAAATCAGATAGTCAGCCAGAAACAACTTATAAATCAAAGAACGGTAAATATCAGGGTCAAACCACAATTCAAGTTGCTAAGATTAAAAAGTAATTTATGGATAAATTTCTGATTAATGGCCCTTGTAAAATCAAGGGTAATGTTTCAATTTCAGGTTCGAAGAATGCATCCCTACCTATATTAGCTGCAACTCTATTATTTGATAAACCTGTAATTATCAAAAATTTACCAAGAGTTAGAGACATTAATACAATGTTAAATTTATTAAAGTCCCTTGGTTCTAAAATAATTTTATCAAAAGACAAAAAAACAGCAAAAATTATAAATAAAAAAAATATGAAAACTTTTGCTAGTTATTCTTTAGTCAAAACAATGCGTGGTTCTATTTTAGTTTTAGGTCCACTTATTTCAAAATACCACAAATCTAAAACCTCTTTACCTGGAGGGTGTTTAATTGGTGCTAGACCAGTTAATTATCATTTAACAGCATTAAAAAAACTTGGTATGAAATATGAGCTAAAAGATGGATATATTCTAGCAAAATCAAAAGGAAAACTTAGCGGAACAACTATAAATTTTCCACAGATAAGTGTTGGGGCAACTGAAAATTCTATAATAGCAGCCTGTTTAGCAAAAGGAAAAACAGTTTTAAAAAATTGTGCGATAGAACCTGAGATTAAAGATCTTACAAATTTTTTAAATAAAGCTGGAGCGAAAATAAAATGGATAGGAAGAGTTTGTAAAATCATAGGTGTAAATTCTTTAAATGAAACTGAATATTCTGTAATGGCCGATAGAATAGAAGCAGGTACATTTTGTGTGGCTGCAACACTTGCAAAAGGTAATTTACAAATAAATAATTTAAATTCTAAAATTATTGGTACAGAAATAAAATTACTAAAAAAAGTTGGTGCTAAAATTAAAACTAGTGAAAATAAAATCTTAATTAAAGGACCTGAAAAAATAAAATCCATAAAAAGCATTAAAACTAAAGAGTTTCCAGGTATTCCAACAGACCTTCAAGCACAATTGATGGTTTTAATGTGCAAAGCAGTTGGCAAAAGTTCAATAACCGAAAGTATTTTTGAAAATAGATTTATGCATGTTGCAGAATTACAAAGACTGGGAGCAAAAATAAATATTAAAAATAATACTGCTACGATAGAAGGAAATACTAAATTCATTGGCGCCGAATTAATGTCTAGTGATTTAAGAGCTTCTGTTGCTTTGGTTCTGGCAGCTATAGTTTCTAATGGTAAATCATATATTAACAGAATTTATCACTTAGATAGAGGTTATGAAAAAATAGAAAATAAATTAAAAAAAATAGGTGTTAAAATTAAAAGATTAAAATAGTGAATAAATATTTAGCAAAAATTATAGCAAGTGACCAAGAAGGGTTACAGATGATTTCAGCTTGTAGTTCAGGGGCTAAGGTTAAAATTGCAGATATAAAATATCTCGCGTCCAATAAGGTTTTTTTATTATCAATTGAAAGAACCAAGGTTGAAAGTGATCAGGAAGATAAAAAAATCAATAGCATTTGTAGGTTTGATTTTGTTGACAAAGTAAGATCAAAGAACATTGATCAATCAAATCAAGAAACAGTTTTAGAACTAATAGGTATAGATTATTTGAAAAATAATGATGTTTATGAAATAAATCTTATTTTTAATAACAATGCTCATATTGCTTTAAATACAGAAACTATTGAAGCAAGATTAGAGGATCAAAGTGAAATTAAATAGTTATGAAGACACTAAATAGTAAAAGTAAAAATTTTGATAAATTATTAGAGAATTTACTTTTACAGAGAAAAAAAAAAATTCAATCAGACTCCGTTTCTGTAACAAATATAATTAAAGATGTTAAAAAAAATGGAGATAAAGCATTATTAAAATACGAGAAAAGATTCAATCAAAACAACATAATTATTCCAAGCTCAAAACAAATAAAAAAATCTATAAATTCACTTGATAAAAAAGTAAAGAAGGCAATCGATACGGCTTATAATAGAATTTATAAATTTCATTCACTTCAAAAATTTAAAAATATTACTTATACAGATAAATTGAAAAATAAACTTGAATATAAATATGTACCTTTAGAGTCAGTTGCAATTTATGTTCCTGGTTCTACTGCTTCATACCCATCAAGTGTGTTGATGAATGCTATTCCAGCAATTGTAGCAGGTGTTAAGAGAATAGTTATGATTAATCCAGGCCATAAAGGAAAACAAAATCCAGCCGTATTATACGCCGCAAAAAAATGCAAAATAAAAGAAATTTATTCTATCGGAGGCCCTTCTGCTATTGCAGCAGTATCTTATGGGACTAAAAAAATTAAAAAAGTTCATAAAATAGTTGGTCCAGGAAACGCATATGTTGCGGCAGCAAAAAAAGAAGTTTTTGGTGTTGTTGGAATTGAAGGCATGACTGCAGGTCCTTCAGAAGTGACTGTCGTTTGTGACAAATTCTCAAATCCTGAGTGGGTTGCAAGTGATTTAATTGGACAAGCTGAACATGATATTCTTGCACAATGTATTTTGATTTCAAAAGATAAAGATTTGCTAGATAAAGTAAAAATTGAAATTACTAAACAATTAAAAGAAATTCCAAGAGCCTCTGTTGCAAGAAGAAGTTTAATTAATAATGGAATTCTTATGTATGTTTCTTCAGATGCTAAAATAATTAGTGTTATAAATAAAATTGCACCAGAACATTTAGAATTAAATATTAAAAATTATAAATCGTTAGTTCCAAAAATTAAAAATTCAGGATCAATATGTTTAGGAAAATATGCAGTGATGGCAATGACCGATTATAATGTTGGATCAAACCATGTGTTGCCAACTAATGGTTCTGCAAAATATTCAAGCGGTATAAGTGTAAATGAATTTTATAAAAGGATTTCATACATAAACTTATCAAAAAAGGGTATTGAAAGTCTTGGACCATCAGTTATAACACTTGCAAATTACGAAGGGTTGGTTGGACACGCTCAATCTGTAGTAAAACGAATAAGGAGAAAATAAATTTGTCAAAACAAGACTTACTGGAATTTAAAGGTACAGTGATAGACCTACTTCCGAACGCTATGTTTAGAGTAAAATTAGAAAATGGACATACTGTTACTGCCCATACAGCTGGTAAGTTAAGAAAAAACAGAATTAGAGTTCTCCAAGGTGATAATGTGACAGTTGAAATGACACCTTACGATCTTACTAAAGGAAGAATTATCTTTAGGGGATAAATAAGGCTGAGTAGCTCAGGAGTAGAGCAGAGCCCTGAAAAGGCTTGTGTCGGAGGTGCGAATCCTTCCTCAGCCACCACCACAAAGTTTCATCTTGAAATAATTGTAAAAGAAATTACCTTTAAGAGATAATAAATAACAAAAGGACTAAAAAATAAGATGAGTACACTACAAGGAAAAATTAAATGGTATAATGGTAAAAAGGGATATGGCTTCATTGAAAGAGATGATAAAGAAAAAGATGCCTTTGTTCACGCTTCAGCGGTAAAAGCTGCTGGTATGAGATATCTCAATGAAGGTGATAAACTTGAATTCACATTAGAAGATGGTCCCAAAGGTCCTTCTGCAGTTAATTTAAAAAAAATAGACTAATTTAGAAATTATTTAAAAGGGCGTTTTATCTATTAAATAGATAAATGTCCTTTTTCTATTTAGACCTTGAATATTATTTTTTTTTGTCTAAAAGACTGCTCATGAATATAAATATCACATACAGAAAGACTTTTAGAAGTACTCACAGAAACTGTTTCCATAGCCAGTAGGCTATTTATTTATATTATAATTTTAAATCCACATAAAATAAGATAAAAACAAAGAGGATAAGCCCGGGTGGTGTAATGGTTAGCACGGAAGTTTGTGGAACTTTAAGTTTGAGTTCGACTCTCAGCCCGGGTACCAAAAAATGAATAAAGAAAAAAAATTAATTCCTGGATTACCTTCAGGATTTGAAGATCGTTGGGATAAAAAACTTCTTCTCAAAAAAAAGCTTTTAGAAGCTATTGAGAATAATTTTATTAAATTTGGAGCTGAGGCTTTAGAAACCCCTTCGTTTGAGATAAGTGAAAATATAGGATCTTTTTTGGCAGAAGATGATGCTAATCCTATGTCTGACGTATTCTCGTTTCAGGATGGAGAAAAAAGCATTACTCTTAGGTATGATCTTTCAAGCCCACTAGCAAGATTTGTTGCACAAAATAATCAAGAGCTTCCATCAATCTTTAAAAGGTATGCTATTCAAAATGTCTTTAGAAATGAAAAGGCTGGTAATGGAAGATATAGAGAATTTATGCAAGCGGATTTTGATATCGTGGGAAATGTTAATCCTGCGCAAGCAAATGCAGAGCTTTGCAATTTAATATCAAGTACTTTATTAGATTGTGGTCTAAAAAAAGATCAATTTACAATCAACGTTAGTAACAGAAAAATAGTTCAAGGATTAGTTGATGATTTAAAAATATCAGAAGAAAAGCAAGTAAAAGTAATTAGGGCAATTGATAAATTAGATAAACCAGGTTTTGGTTTAAAAGGTGTTAAAGATCTGCTTAAAAAAGAGAGAAAAGATATAAGTGGTGCAATCACTAAGGGTGCAGATTTAAACGATGAACAAGCGTCTGAAATACTTAATTTTCTAAAAATTAAAGATTTAAAAGAACTAAAAGAAACATTAAAAAATCCATTGTCTCAAGAAGGTATAAATGAATTAGAACAAGTATTTGAAGTATTGGGTTACAGTTCAAATTTAAATCAGGTCAAAACAAATTTTACAATTGTTAGGGGATTGGCTTACTATTCAGATTTCATTGTTGAAACAAATCTAAATTTTAAAGTTACAAATAACAAAGGCAAAGAGGTCAATATAGGCAGTATTTGTTCTGGAGGAGCCTATGCAAAATTAATCTCGAGATTTAAAGGTGTGGATATTCCAGGTACCGGAATTAGTTTTGGAGTTGATCGGTTGTTATTTGCTTTAATGCAATTGGATCAAGTAAAAGTAGATAGTCAAAAACCAGTTTTAGTTTGTGTAATGGATGAAAAATATCTCAAAAATTACTATGAAATTTTAGATCTATTAAGAAATAATAATATCAATGCTGAAATTTTTTTAGATACAAAGAAAAATTTAGGAAAGCAACTTACTTTAGCAAATAAACGTGATTTAGATGTTGCGATAATATGTGGTGAAAATGAATTTAATGAAAATACAGTCACGATAAAAAGTCTTAAAGGTGTTAAGGGTGAAAACAATAAAACATTTCCAAAAGAAAATTTAATTGATGAAGTCAAAAAACTTATCTGAAAATATCCTTAGATCAGTAAAATCTAAGGGTTTTAAATATATTGATTTACCCTCAGTAATCGAGGCTAATCACATTGTTCAAAGATCTGGAGAAAATTTTAGAAAATTTATCTTTTCTTTTACTGATCAGAATGGAAGTGAGTTATGTTTAAGACCAGATTTAACAATTGCATCTTGCCTAAGATATTTAGAAAATAATTTAAAGGGTAAGGAAAAAATTTTTTATAGTGGTCAAGCTTATAGAAAATCACAAAACAAAAAAGATTCAATCATTAGAAATCAAATCGGATTTGAAATTTTAGGATCTAAGGATGAGAAAAATGATGATAAAGAAATTATAAATACATCTCTTAAATCACTTCAAAATATTAAATATTCTTCAGGAACACTCACTATTGGAAATGTTGAAATATTTAATTTATTAATTTCAAAATTAGATATTCCAAAAAGATGGAAGCTAAGATTAGCCAGACATTTCTGGAGAGAAGAATATTTTAATGATTTATTAAAAAGATTAGAAACTAATTCAGATGTTGATCCGACAATTGTAGAAATAGATAAAAAGCGTTACGTGAAAATGCTTAAAGAAGATTTATCAAATGTTGTCGCAGGACGAACAATTAATGAAATATTAAAAAGATTTGACCAGAAAATAAAAGATCCTAGAAGAGCTAGTAAAGGAAAAAATGTTTCAAAAATAATAAAAGATTTTTTAAAAATAAAATGTCCAATAGATAAAGCAGCCATAGAGTTAAATAAATTTTTTAAAAAAAATAGAATAAATTTAGCTGTAGATCAAAAATATTTTCCAATTTCTAGAAACAAGGTTTCAAAGTTAAATGTAGTATTTTCAACATCCTTTGGAAGGCAATTAGAATATTACACCGGAATGGTTTTTAAAATTGATATTAAATCTAAAAACTCATTAAAAAATATTATTAATGGTGGTCGTTATGATGGTCTAATTTCAGACTTAGGATCAAAAAAACAAACTCCAGCAGTTGGTGCTGCTTTAAATTTAAATTACTAATGACAAAAAACATTTTAAATATTGGTATTCCAAGCAAAGGCAGACTTAGAAAAGATGTTTTAAATATTTTTAAAAAAAATAAATTAAATCTCATTTCTGAAAGAGGAGAAAGAGATCTTTTAGGATCAATAAAACAATTTAAAAATATTAAGATTTTATATCTTCATGCAAGAGAGATTATCGAAAGACTGGGAGACGGATCTTTGGATATAGGTTTTTCTGGCTTTGATTTATTGAAAGAGAGTGAAATTAATACTCAAAAGAAAATTAATGTTATTAAAAAGTATGATTTTGGTATAGCTACATTGGTAGTTGCAATACCAGATCCTTGGATAGATGTACAAACAGTTGCAGATTTAGAAGAAATTGCATTTGAATTTAAAGATAAGAAAAAGAAAAGATTAAGAGTGGCAACAAAATATCCAAATTTAACAAGGGAATTTTTGTTTTCAAAGGGCGTTACTCAATTCAAATTAATTGATAGTTTGGGTGCAACTGAGGCTTATCCTTTTACAGGCTCTTCAGAAATAATTACAGATATCACATCTACTGGAGAAACTTTAAAAGCTAATAATCTTCGTGTTCTAAAAGATGGAGAGATACTTAGATCAGAGGCTTGTATGATGATTTCTAAGTCATCAAAAAACAAAATGAGCCTTGGAAAAATTGCAAAATTACTTTCTAAAAATTAAGTCTTTGCATCTAATAATTGCTATACTAAAAAAAAAGAATCATGGAAATAATTTTAATTGTTTTATTGTTGTTATTAGTAGGAATTGCCTCATTAATTCTTTATCTTAATTTAAAAACTAAGCCTAAAGGGGATAACGAAAATAAGGAAGCTGAAGAAATAGCTAATTTAAAATCAGAAATTTCGAGCTTGAAAGATACCTTAAATACAACGATCAATAGCTCACTTGGTGCAATGTCCACTTCGTTTAATAACCTATCAACTGGGGTTACTAAAGATATGACTGAAACTTTAACTAAGGTTGAGGAAAAGGTTGGTAATTTTAATCAACAAGTACAACTATTAAATCAAAGCCAAGAAGGGATAACAAAAATTTTAGCTGGGGTTAAGAAATATGGAACTCTTGCAGAATTTAGCTTGGATGCACTAATCAAAGATTTGTTACCAGCCTCTCAATTCATGACGAATGTTAAAATGAAAGAGGATACTAGTGAAAATGTGGAATTTGCAATTAAGCTTCAAGGAGATGTTTTGGTTCCTGTTGATAGTCATTTTCCAGTAGAAAAATTTAAAGCAATTACTGATGGTCATGACGCGGAAGACAAAAGGGCTGTTGCAGATGCTAGAGCAAAATTAGCCTCAGCGTTTAAAGCAAAAGCTAAAAGCGTTAATGAAAAATATATTGTTCCACCAAAAACTACTGATTTTGCAATTGTGTATGCTCCTACAGAAAGCTTATACAAAGAGTTAACTGAATACCAAGATCCAAGTACAAAAGAATTATTAACTCAAGAGTTAATGAAAAAATATAAAGTCGTAATATGTGGGCCCAACACTCTTTCAGCTTACTTACAATCTTTACATATGGGATTTCAATCATTGAAAGTACAAAAAGGAGCAACAGAAATTTATAATCATTTGAAAACAATCAGTACAAGATTTTCTAAACATTTTGACAACATTATAGTTCTTAGAAAAAAATTAGAAGATGCTATGGGAGTTGTTGATAAATTTGGAACGGATGCAAGATCAATTTCAAGAACTTTAGAAAACATTAAAGATCCCGAGCAGGTTGAGAAAGCTGTACAAACTGAAAACGTGGAAAAATTTGTTGAACGAAATAGGCAACTTAAAAATTAATTTCTTTTTTTCTGTAATAACGTCTATAAGAAATCTCATGCAGTGGAATCAAAAATATGATTATCCAAAATCATCAAGAGCAACAGTTGATGGCATTAGAAGATACTTATTAGGAGAAACAAAATTACCAAGTGTCACTTCAATTTTAGATGCGACTCGATCTGAAGAAGATAAAGCGGCATTAGCAAATTGGAGAGAAAGAACTGGTCAAAAAGAAGCTGAAGCAATTACAAAAGCAGCTAGTAGCAGGGGATCTCAAATGCATAACTATTTAGAGTCTTATTTACTTGGAAGAGAAAATTTAAGCTTTTTTGAAGATAACGAACAATACAAATTAATGGCTAAAGAAATCATAGAAAAAGGTTTAAAAAATAGATTGGATGAAATTTGGGGTGTTGAGTGCACTCTTTATTACCCAGAGAAGTATGCAGGTACCGCTGATTGTGTTGGTGTGTACGAAGGGAAAGAAACAATAATTGATTTTAAACAAAGTAATAAACCCAAAAAAGCTGAGTATATCGACTCATGGCTTCTTCAAACAAGCGCATATTCATTAGCACATAATATTGTGTATAACTCCAATATCACTTCTTGTGTAATTTTGGTTTGCACAGTAGATAAATTATTCCAAGAGTTTAAAATTCAAGGACACGATTTAGTTGTTTATCAAAACTTGTTTTTGGGAAGATTAAAAAAATTTAATGAGCTATCGAATTTAACTTAGGATTTTATGGATAAAATAGTAATTTACGATACCGAAACAACAAATAGTACAATTTGGGGCTCAATAATTGAAGTAGGTGCTGTAGTTGTTGATAAAAACTTAAAAGAAATTGGTAAGCTTAATATTCGTGGCAGAATGCCTGAAGGCGAAGTTCCAAGTGCAAAAGCCTTATTGGTTAACTCAACAAGTATTGATTTACTTACAAAAGGAAACTATTCCCATTATGATTTTTTAGGAGCTGTAGAAAACTTTTTCTCTAAGGCTGGCCCAGCATTGTTTATGGGTTGGAGCAACTTAAATTTTGATAGGAGAATGTTTCATTTTAATTTTTTTAAAGGGAATAGATATCCTTATATAACACATTCATCACCCAATAAGGAACACGATGGTTTACATGTTGCAAGAGTAGCTCAAACTTTAAATCCTGAAACCTTAAAGACTGAATTAACAGAAGCTGGTAACGAAAGTCTCGCCCTAGAGGGTTTAGCCAGACAACAAGGATTTGATACATCCCAACAACACACAGCTTATCATGATGCGTTCACAAGCTTAAAAATTCTTCGAATTATAAAAGATAAACATAAAGATAATTGGGAAAATTTTTTAAGCACATCGACAAAAAATAGTGTTGAAACTATCTTAAAAAGTGAGGGGATTTATTCGATTTTCGAAAATGTAAAAGGAAAAAATATGATGTATCTTGTCTCTACATTGCATCCAGATCATTGTTTCCATCCTTCATATGCATCGTGGGGATATTTATTTGATTTAAGAAGAGATCCTGAACCATTATTAGACTTGTCAGTAAATGATCTTAAAGTTTATTTAAAAAAGTTTAGTCCAAAAGCACTTAGAGTGATTAAGACAAATAAAGCCCCTGTAGTATTAGATAAAAAGTTTGCATTAAAGGAAAAAGCATATGCAGAATTAGATTTAGAAACCATTCAAAAAAGAGCAAAAATGGTTAGAAATAGTGAAAATTTCTGTAAAAATATTCAAATAATTAATAGAGAAGCAGCTGAAGAAAAAGCTCAAACTCAAACTCAAGAAGATTTACTGCCAGAAGAAACTTTATATGAAAAATTTATTCCAAATAAAGATACTCAATTGTTTAAAACGTGGCATAGTTCATCTTGGGAAGATAAATTAAGAATGTTGGACAAGTTTCAAGATAAAAGATGTAGTTGGTTTGGCCAAAAAATTATTTATCAAGAAGCACCACATATTTTGCCACCAGATTTATATAAAAATATAAAAAGTGAAATTGCTAGACGAATTTTAAGTAAAAATAGAGAAAAGTGGCAAACTATAGGAATGGCCTACCAAGAAATTGATACTTTAAGAGATCAAGCTTCAAATCGAGATGATGAAGAAGAATTAAAAAAATTAGATGAAATAAATGAATTTATTATGTCCATAGAAAAAAAATATGAAATTGCCTAGTTGACTTTAAGGCTCTAATTAATAGAAAGGATACATGCTTACAAATTTTAAAGACGAAGATTTTGATACTAAAATTAAAAATGAAGATGTTTCAGTCATTCAGTTTTCAGCTGAGTGGTGTGGTCCATGCAAGGTACTAAAACCAGTAATGGATAAATTATCGGATGAATACAAAGATAAGGCTGGTTTTTATTATGCCGATGTTGAAGATGGTGGAATAAATACTGGAAGTGCAGCAGGGATTAGAGGTGTTCCAACAGTTATTATCTATAAAAAAGGTGTTGAAGTAGATAGAAAGGTTGGCGGAGTTCCTGAAAGTCATATGAAGGAATTTTTAGATAAAAATATCTAATTTAAATTTAAAACTTCACCCGCAAGATATAACGATCCTGTAATTAGTATTATATCGTTTTCCTTGACTGGAATTGACTTAATAGCTTCTTCAATACTTTTTTTATAACTAACATTTTCGAAGCCATTAAGCTTATCTTTTAGCTCTTTTCCTGTAATTGAATTAGGTTGATTGGGTATATCTATTGTTGTCAATGAAGCAATACCCTTAAAGAAACTAATATATTCATTATGATCTTTGTTAGCCATCATTCCAAGAATGATATGTTTATTGCAATCTAAACTTTCCAGGTATTCATTCAAAACTTTTGCACCCAAAGGATTATGAGATCCATCAACAAAAAGTTTGTGATCTTTTATAAGCGCTTTAAGTTTTCCAGACTTAATTTCCTGTAGTCTTGCAATACTGTTTATTTTTAAAACACCTTTTTTTATGTGATTATCTTTAATATTTAAATCTTTTAAAGTTCTAAGAGTTGCAATAGCAGTTGAAACATTTTCTAATTGAAATTGACCCTTAACGTTTGGCATAGGTAATTTTATTCCACCAAATTGATCTTCATAATAAAAGAAGTCATTTTCTTGCATTGAGAAACTATAATTTTCGTTATGGAAAACTTTATTTGATCTATTATTTGATATTGTTTTTTTAATATTATCTACAATTTCTTTATTGCTTTGTTTTGCTATTATAATATTTGAGTTTAAAAGGCTTGATGTTTTTTCAAAAATAATTCTTTCAATATTTTGATCATTTTTAGGTAACCAATCTAAATGATCAAGTCCAATGGAGGTTACAACGCTAGCAAGGTTATTTTTTAATATATTTGTTGCATCAAATCTAAAGAATAATCCACTTTCAATTAAATTGATATTATCTGGGTACCTAGATGCTTTTAAAAAATAAGCTGCAGTAAGTATTTCAAAAAAAGTTATTGGTTCATTATTGTTAGCATTTTCAATTTCCTCAAGTAAATTTACTAAATCTTCGTCATTCAATTCTTCATTATCAAAAACAAACCTTTCATTAATACTTTTGATATGAGGACTAGTGTAGATATTACATTTGAAATTTGCTTCTTTTAAAATTGATAACATTGCTTGGATAGTTGAATATTTTCCATTAGTACCAACAATTGAAATTGCTTTGATCTTATCTTGAGGATTTCCTAATTTTTTACAGAGATTTTGAATACGATCTAGACTTAAATCTATTTCTTTAGGATGCAGCTCTTGTAAGCGACTGACTATCTTCTGAAGTTTCATTTTGTTCAGCACTTATATCAGAGTTTTTCTTTAACAATATTGATAATAAAGTTCCTATTTTTGATGCAAGTTCTTTACGCTCAACAATTAAATCAACAAATCCTGTTTTTTCTACATATTCACTTTTTTGGAAGCTTTCAGGAAGTTCTTCTTTAACTGTTCCTTGAATTACTCTTGCACCTGCAAATGCAATTAAAGCCCCTGGTTCTGCAATATGAATATCACCTAACATGGCGTATGATGCAGTGATACCCCCTGCTGTTGGATCAGTAATGCAAACTAAATATGGAAGTCCGTTTTTTTTTAATTCATTAATGGCAAGTGTTGTTCTTGTCATTTGAGATAAAGAAATTAAACTTTCCATCATTCTCATTCCTCCACCAGCACTAATACATAAAAACGGTGTTTGATTTTCTATAGCATTTTGTATTCCATATAAAAAAGCTTCACCTTCTGCCGCTGCCATTGAAGCTCCTAAAAAATCAAAATCAGATGCTACCGCTGTAATTTTAATATTATTTATACTCCCAGAAGCGACCATCATTCCACACTCTAATCCAGTTTTTTTACGAGCACTTTTTAGTCTATCTTTGTAAGGCCTAGAATCTGTCCAATTTAGCGGATCATCTTTTGGTATTGGAGTTTTAAAAACTTCGTAATTATTTTTACCAAATAAAATATCAAATCTTTGTTGTGGTTTTATTCTATGATGTTTATTACAATCAGGACAAACCCAAAGATTTTTTTCTAAATCAGTTTTAAGAATAGGACCTCTACAACATGAAGTCCAATCACTTTTTGCTATGTCCTCTTTAGTAGCCCTATCACGTATAGCAGTTTTAATTTTTTCACCTGCTTTAATAATTTTAGTTATCCAGTTCATTGAATTTTATTTTTTAATCTTTTAACGATATTAGTAACATTTGTGACAGCATTTTGTCTCTTTTCAATTGATTTAGAGATTTCCTTGCAAATTGCACTACCAACCACCAAACCATCAGCTTTTTTTAGAGATTGGATGGTTTTTTCTGTAATACCAAAGCCAATGACAACATTTTTTGATTTATTTTGTTTTTTAATTTTATTGTATTTTTCTAATATTTTCTTTGGGGACACTTTAAGTTTTCCACCTGTTGTGGATAACATACTTATATAATAAATCATTTCGTGCGAATCTTTTATGATTTTTTTTAATCTTATCTGTGAAGTAGTTGGTGAAACCAATTGAATAAAATTAATTCCTTTTTCCTTACACTTTGATGCAAAGTTTTTGTTTTCAGGATAAGGTAAATCAACAACTATTAAACCATCAACTTTCGATTTTTTACATTTTTCTAAAAATTTATTTTCATTATATTGATAGATCATGTTGTAATAGCCCATCAGTATAATTGGTTTATTTTTTTTTATTTTTTTAAAATTTTTTGCAATTGAAAATACGTCATTAATTTTAATACCGTTTTTAATTGCTCTGTAAGCACTTGTTTGTATTTGTCCACCATCAGCTATAGGAGTATTATGTGGAAAACCTAATTCACAAATATCTGCGTAATTAGAAATTGATTTTAATATTTCTAAAGATTTTTTTTTAGTATTATCTCCAGCTACAGTATATGTCAGTAAAGCTGGTCTGTTCTTTTTTTTTGCAGCTGAGAAAGCTTTGCTTATTAATGAACTCATTAATTCTTACCCAGTCTCTCTTTTAAGATATCTCTATCTTTTTTAGCATCACCACAAGAGTTAACAATTATTATGGTATCTTTACTTAATTTTGGAGCGATTTTTATCGCCTCAGCAAATGCATGGCTAGGTTCCAAACTTGGATTAAGTTTTTCAAATTTAGTTACCAATACATGTGCTTTGAGCGCTTCTTCATCAGTTGCATAAGTGTATCTTGCTCGTTTTGTATCTTTTAAAAAACAATGTATTGGACTTACACCTGGGTAATCTAATCCAGCACTAATCGACTCAGTATCATTAATTTGACCTTCTTTATTTTGACAAACATAAGAAGCTGCACCATGTAAAA
Organism: uncultured Pelagibacteraceae bacterium; assembly: GCA_902590535.1. GTDB lineage: Bacteria > Pseudomonadota > Alphaproteobacteria > Pelagibacterales > Pelagibacteraceae > Pelagibacter. The sequence goes on along the minus strand of CACIXF010000003.1, from coordinate 6,801 downwards.
TTCCAATTTTTGCATTTCTACTTAAAGGAGCAGCATGAAGTTTTGAATTTTTAGGACCTCCGGCCTCTACACCAACTAACTCTATTTGCGATTTATTAAAATCTATAAATTCGCTCCAAAAACCATATGCTGAACTTCCGCCACCAACACAGTTAATTAATTTAATTTTTTTTGGAATTTTTTTAAATTCTTGTTTAATTTGTATTTTTAATTCCCTTGAAATTTGTGCTGTGCTCCATCCACAAATTTTTACAAATATATTTGGACCAACTGTGCTTCCAACACACATATGTGTAGTGTCACAATTTGATACCCAATATCTCATACACTCACTTACTGCATCGACTAAGGTTTGACTGCCTGAATATACAGGAACTATTTCAGCACCATTTTTTTTCATAGCATCACAATTTGGTTTTTGTCTCTTGATGTCTTTTGCACCCATGAAAATTTTACATTTGAGACCAAATTTCTTCGCAGCCATACTTAACATTTTACCAGCATAACCAGCACCAGTGTCACCAACTATATATTTTTTTCCCATAGCCTTGCAAATTAAAGCATGAACAGTTGCATTGTATATTTTGTGAGCACCACCATTAGCCTCTGATACAACTTTGGCCCATATTTGAGCACCACCCAAATGATTAGATAAATTTTCTAATTTTACAAATGATGTCGGTGATCCTATATAATTCTCAAAGTAATAATCTCTCTTTTTTAAAAATTTCTTATTATTTCTTAATTTTGAGAATTCCCGTGTTAGATCTTCTACAGGTTTTTTTAAAGTTTCAGGAATAAAACTTCCTCCAAATTTACCACCCCAAAAACCGTATCGATCATGCTGGTCAATTAGAGGAATTCTTTTTTTAAGTTTCATTTTTTAATTTATTTAAATTGTTTAAAAAAAAATTTATTTTGGATGTATCTTTTAATCCAGAAGTTTCCAAGCCTCCAGATAAATCTAAGTAATTAGCTATTTTCTCATAATTTTTTAAATTATCATCGAATTTTATATTACCAGCTAGCATTAATTCCTTATTTAATTTGATATTTTTAATAAAGTTATGATCAAAGCCCTGGCTTTTTTCATAACCTTTACTATCAAATAAATAAACATCTGTTACTTTAGCAAATGACTTGTATCTAAGAACATCAGATTCATCTTTTATTGTCAAAGCTGTAATAATTTTTTTTTGATATTTTTGTTTAATAATTTTAATTTCATCTGGAGTACAGTCATACAATTGATAATAATCAAAAGGTAAACTTTTTATTTCTTCTAAAATTTCTTTGTTAGGTTTTACCAAAACAGCAACAAATTCACTTTTGTTTTTTTTAACATTTAACAATTTTTTTAAAGATTTAGGCTCAACATATCTTGAGCTTTTTGGATAATTACAAATAAAACCAATAAAATTTGGAGGATATATATGATTGATTGCGTAATTTAATGTATTAGAATCTTTTATACCACAAATCTTACAACCTTTAATCATTTGTTTAGATGATCTAAGAGTCTTTTTGTGTTATTTTTTATGTTACCTTTTGTAAGGGGCCTTCCTATTACAATACCTGAAACTTTATTTTTAAAAGCATCTTTAGGTGTCATAATTCTTTTTTGATCGTTAGAATTATCTCCTGGCAACCTTATACCTGGAGTTATAATTAACAATTTTTTGTATTTTTTTCTTACCATCATAGCCTCTTTAGCAGAACAAACTATTCCATCACAACCGGATTTTTTTATTAATGCAGCTTGTTTTAAAACTAGTTGGTCTATTTTTTTTGTATGACCAATTTCTTTAAGAGATTTATTATCTAGACTTGTTAAAACAGTAACTACTAAAACTTTTAAATTTTTACTTATTTTTTTTGAATGTTTCTTAATTTCTGTAAGCATTTCTAAACCACCACTAGCATGGACCGTTATAAATTTACATTTTTTTAAATCTCTTAAGCTATCAATAGCTGATAATGCTGTCTGTGGAATATCATTTATTTTTAAGTCGAGCCAAAAATCATTTTTAGTTTTTTCCAAGAATTTCCTACCTAATTTAGAGTAAAAAAATTGAAGACCAAACTTTGGAATAATTTTAAGCTTTTTTGTTTTTGTTTGGGTAATTATTTTTTTTACAATTCTTAGGTTTGAAGTATCACACGCAACAAATACAGTTTTATTCTTCATTGTTATTTAATTTTTTAAACAAGTCTTTTGACATTTTAAAGTGAATTGTTTTTTTTTCTGGAGTATTAACTTTTTCTCCAGTTTTCGGGTTTCTTGATATTCTAGCTTTTTGTTTATTCGTTGAAAAAACCCCAAAACCTCTAAGCTCAACTCTATCACCTCTTTTTAGAGCTCTTTTTATCTCTTCTAAAATTATATCTGCGAATTTTTCAAGGTCTTTCTTAAGGAAATTTGGATAATTATCTGAAAGTTGTTTTATAAGCTTTGATTTTACGACAGCCAATTTTGTCTACTTAAATTATTTATTTTCTTCTTTTTTCTTTAAATCATCAGATAATGATGAAAAAGGTAAATTTTTACCCGAACCTTCAGATCCATATTTTTCTAAAGCTTCCTTCTTCTCTATTTCTTCTAAAAGTTTTATGCTCAATATTACTTTTCTTTTGTTCACATCAAGTTCTGCTATTGCGCAATCTAGTTTTTCTCCACCAGTCCATCTACTTGGTCTAGCGTCTGCTGCACTAATTGCTATAGCAGATTTTTTAATTTGAAAATCCATATCACATCCTTCTGGTCTTACAATTAATCCTTTATTATCAGTTGAAACGACTTTAACCGTAATAATTTGATTTTTTGATTTATCTTTAAACCAATCAAATGGATCTATTTGAGTTTGTTTCAGTCCTACTCTAATTTTTTGTTCTGATGATTTAATTTCAAGAATTTTAACTTTAATTTTATCGCCCTTCTTGTATTTATTTAGCTCTTCCTCACTGTTGTTTAAGTATGTTAAATCATTGCAATGTAAGAAAGCATCTATGTCGAAGTTTTCGATTTTAACGAATAATGAATATTCATTTTTATTAACAACTTCTCCTTCAACAATGGAGTCAATTGGAAATTTTTTCTCAAAATCTTCAAATGGATTTGTTTGAGTTAGTCTATGTGAAATAGCTACACGTCTTTTGTCCTTATCTATTTCAGTAATTACACAATTAATTTCATCACCTACTTTAAACATTTTTTTAGCTGATATATTTTTTTTATTCCAGCTAAGTTCACTAGAGTGAAGTAATGTTGTTAAACCTGGCTCTAATTCACAAAATGCTCCAAAATCCATTAATTTTACCACTTTCACTTTATAAATTTTATTTAATTCATAATTCTGAATATGCTCAAATGGATCTGGTGATAATTGTTTAACAGAACATCCTACTTGTAGTTTGTCTTTATCCACACTTATTACTTTCAAGTCATGCTTTTCGCCTATATTAAAAACTTCATCAGGGTGATTGACTCTAGAATATGAAATTTCTTGTAAATGAACTAAGACATCTAATTCTCCATTTACATTAAAAAAACAACCGAATGAACTATAGCCTTTCACTTCAGCATCCTTGATGATATCTCCAACTTTATATTTATCTATAATTTTAGCTTTATCTTCTTTTTTAAAAGATGAAATTATTTCTCTTCTAGATACACAAGCATTTCCCCTCATTTTATCTAATTTAATTAATGCAAATTTTTGAGGCTCGTTCATCAAATGACTAATATCTTTAAGCGGTTTATCACTAATCTGTGACCCAGGTAGAAACATTAATGAACCAGTGTCTATATGTTCTACTATGCATCCTCCTTTACATTTAGAGGTAATTTTACCCATTATTGGCTGGTTGTTTTCGTATGCCTCAACAAGTTTATCCCAACCTTTGATCTTCTGAGCTTTACTTGCTGAAACTAGCACTTCTCCATTTTTATCTTCTATTTTTTCTAATAGTACAGAAATTGTTTGACCAACTTTTATTTTTTCAGATAGACCCATGCTTTTTAATTCATTAATATCAAGCACTGGTTCAGACTTTAATCCATCAACAAATAAAAAAACGAACTTTTCTGTGATTTTATTAATTTTTCCCTCAATTATTTTCCCTTCTTCAATATTAATTTTTGATAATTGGTTATTAAGTAGTTTCTCAAATTCTTTTGAACTGGGATTTGAAAGATCTTTATATATTTCCATTAATTACTAAATTTTTTATCTATTATTTTTTTTATTTTTAAAAAACATGACCTTTTAGTAAGGTTTGTTGTATTAATCAATAGTGAATCTTTTGTTCTTTTTAAGGGGGAGATTCTTCTATTTAAGTCACTTTTATCCCTATTTTTAATGCTTTTTAGAACTTGATTAAATGTAATATCTTTATTTAATTTCTTAAGCTCTTTATATCTTCTTAAAGCTCTGGTTTTTAAATTCGCAGTAATGTAAAATTTAAAATCTGCATCTGGAACAATCTTATATGTAATATCTCTGCCATCCAAACAAGATCCACTGTATCTTTTTGGTGGATTATATGCAAAATTTATTTGAAAAGAGTGTACCAATTTTCTAATACTGATTTTTTTAGAAATTTTAGATGCCTCTATACTTACTTTCTCAGATAATAATTTTTTATCATTAAGATCCTTTGTCTCTAAATTCTTAATTTTTGATTTAGCAAATTTTAAACTAAACGTATCTGAATTTTCTAACTTTAAATTAGCAATAAATCTATATATCTTGCCAGTATCAAGGTAACAAAGATTATAGTGTTTAGATATAGTTTTTGCCAGTGTTCCAGCTCCAGCCGCTGCAGGCGAGTCAATTGCAATTTTTAAAATATTTTTTCTTTTATTAATCACCTTGCTATTTTATTTATAATTTTAATAAAGTTTGGAAAAGAAGTTTTAATAGAATCTTTATCATGAATGATCCATTTTCCACCAAATGTTAGTGCAGCAACAATGCTACTCATAAAAACTCTATGATCTTTTAAATAATTTTTAATTATAATTTTTTTATCGACTTTTATATTTGGATTACCAAAAATTTTTATAGAGTCTTTTGTAGTTAATGTTTTAATGCCAATCTGATTTAAAATATATTCTGCCCATTTTAATCTTGGACTTTCTTTTTGATTAAGTTCAGATAAATTTTTAAAATAAGATATACCTTTAGCTTTTGCTGCAACTAGAAAAATGACTAAAAATTCATCTATTGCACCACTATTTAATCTTGTTGGACAATTAATTGGCCTTAAAACTTTTGGTGATTTGACTAAAATATCAGCTATTTTTTCACCTTTATAACTTTTAATATTTTTAAAAGAAATTTTAACACCCATTTTTCTTAGAATAGTTATAATCCCTATTCTTGAAGGATTTATATTCACTTTTCTGATATTAAGTTCTGATTTATTTGTAAGCACTGTTAAAACAATAAAAAAAGCACTAGAGCTAATATCGGATGGTATATCGTATTTTAAAGGTTTTATATTAAATACTTTTTTAACTTTTATTTCATCTATATTTTTTTTATTCTTTATAATTATTGGTAAATCTAAATATTTACATAATAGCTCAGTGTGATTTCTAGATTTTCTTGCTCTAATTATTGTTGTTCCATTTGCTCTCATGCCAGCAAACATTACTGAACTTTTGCACTGTGCTGAACCTTTGGTTTCTTCAAAAACTATAGATTTTAATTTTTCTGTTCCATGTATGGTAAGAGGCAAGTTTTTATTATTTTTTAATTTAAATTTAACACCAAATTTACTCAAAGGATTTGAAACCCTAGAAAAATCTCTTTTAGATAAGCTTTTATCTCCAATTAATTTAATTGGATGTGGCGTATTTATTAAAAAACCAAGTATCAATCTTCCCAATGTGCCAGAATTTTTTGCATTAAGCACAAGATTTTTTTTATATTTATATCCATCTATTCCTTTTCCATAAATTTTACACTCATTATTTTTAACGACAGCTTTAATTCCTAATTTTCTAATTACATCTATCGCCGCAATTACATCTTCAGATTTTAGTAAGTTTTTACATTTTGATACGCCATCACTTAAAGAAGACAATAAAACCCATCTAATACTTATACTTTTATCACCACTGACTAAAATTTCTTTTTTGAATGGATCTAGTTTTTTTTTAACTACTATTGCGTTTGGCATTTGTTTTTAATTAAATTTAAAACTTTCACCAAAGTAAGCATTTTTAGCATTAATATTTTTGACAAGATTTGAGGGTGTATCTTGAGCTACTATTTTTCCATTACTTAAAATCATAGCAACATCCACACAGGCTAGCAAATCTCTTGCTTGGTGATCACATATACATATTGTGATTTGATTTTCTTGTTGTAAATTTACGATTATTTCTTGAAGCATCTTAATTGTTAATACATCTAATGCTGCAAAACACTCATCCAAAAGCAATACTTTTGGGTCACTTAAGAGAGATAATGCAATAACTAGTTTCTTTTTTTGTCCTCCTGACAAAAATTTTGCTTTTATATCTTTAATATTGTCAAGTTCGAATCTTGAAATTAAAAAATTAATTTTTTCTGATCTTAAGTTTTTTTGGTCAATAACTATTTCACTAATTGCCTTTAAGTTTTCATGAAGAGTAAGATCGTTAAAAAATCCCCCATGCTGAGGTACATACCCTACTTTAAATTTTTTTGTTCTTAAATAAACTGGATATTTATTTACTTCAACATTATTTATTTTAATTGAACCAGAATTTGGAACTATTAAACCAATAAGTAAATTGAATATGGTTGATTT
>CACIXF010000002.1 GCA_902590535.1 uncultured Pelagibacteraceae bacterium | reverse complement strand
GCTGAGGGACTTTACTTGTTGATAGCACGAGTTGCAACAGCGTATTACTTTTTGCATTTTTTAGTTATTCTTCCTGTTCTAGGCTTTAAAGAAAAAACTTTACCAGTGCCTCTAAGTATTACCGAACCTGTTCTAGGTGGTTCACCAAATCTAGCTGCCGCCAGAAATAAAGAAAGTAAAATAGAATAAGGTGAAAAATTTATTTAAATTATTTTCTATAATAATCTTAATTATTACTTCAAATTCGAATTCTTTTGCTGCTGAAAAAGTAGAATATCTAAAAACTGACTGGAGTTTTAAGGGTCTATTTGGAAAATTTGATAGAGCTTCTCTTCAAAGAGGTTATCAAGTTTATACTGAAGTATGTGCTTCATGTCATTCGATGAAGTATTTAAGTTATAGAAATTTAGCAGAGCCAGGAGGGCCAGAATTCTCTGAAGCTCAAGCTAAAGCTATAGCAGCTTCATTTGAAGTAACAGATGGTCCAAATTCAGATGGTGAAATGTTTACAAGACCAGGTAAATTATCTGATAAATTTGTAATGCCATATGACAATGTAAAAGCTGCCCAAGCGGCAAATGGTGGTGCATACCCTCCAGACATGTCTGTTTTGGTTAAAGCCAGAGGAGGTGGAGTTGACTATATTTATTCCTTATTACAAGGATATGATGAAGCTCCTAGCAACGTATCTTTAGATGACGGAGTTTATTACAACAAATATATGTATGGTAATAAAATTAGAATGGCTGCTCCATTATCAGATGGATTAGTAGAGTATGGTGACGGAACAAATGCAACAGTAGAACAGATGTCAAAAGATGTAACGACCTTCTTAATGTGGTCAGCTGAACCTCATTTAGAATCTCGACATCAGATGGGCTTTAAAGCGATTGTTTATTTAATTATTTTAACTGTTTTAGTTTATTTTAGTATGAAAAGAATCTGGTCACGTGTTGAATCTGAAGTTTAATACGTCTCCATCTTTAACAATATAGTCTTTACCTTCTAATCTCATTTTTCCGTTAGCCTTAGAATTTACCCATCCATCATTGGCTACAAAATCCTCATAAGATATAGTTTCAGCTCTAATGAAACCTTTTTCAAAATCTGTATGAATTTCTCCTGCAGCTTTAGGAGCAGTACAATTTTTTTGTATTGTCCACGCTCTTGTTTCTTCAGGTCCAGAGGTAAAATATGTATCAAGTTCTAATATTTTATAACCCTTTTGAATTAACATACTTAAACCTGTATCTTTTAAACCAATCATATCCATATAATTTTTTTTTTCATCTTCTGCTAATTCATTTATTTGGTTTTCTATGTCTGCGGAAACAATCAGGGTGTTATCTTTTCCAAATTTTTTGATGAAGTCTTTAGTATATTTATTTCCATCTTGTACGCTTTGCTCATCTACATTACAAACAAAGATCTTTGGTTTTATTGATAAAAGACCACTTTGATTAAGTTGTTTTGTATCAAATTGAGAATTTAATATTGATATATCTTTATCATTATTAATGCAGTCTAATGCAATCTCTAAAATCTTAAGCTGGTCTTCGTCCACATTTTTTTTATTATTTTTTTCAAGTCTTTTTTGAATAGATTCTAGGTCAGCTAGCATCATCTCAGTTTCAATTATCTCAAGATCTCTTATAGGGTCAACGTCAGGATTAACATTTTGAATATCGTCTGAGTCAAAGCATCTAATCATATGAATAACTGCATCAACTTCTCTTATGTGTGATAGAAATTTATTGCCTAATCCTTCCCCTTTAGATGCTCCTTTCACAAGACCAGCTATATCTACAAATGAAATAGTTGTGTTAATTGTTTTTTTTGATTTTGAAACTTCTGATAATTTGTTCAATCTTTCATCTGGAACAGGGACTACTCCCACATTGGGATCTATCGTACAAAATGGAAAATTTGCAGCTTGGGCTTTACTTGAGTTTGTTAGAGCATTGAAGAGTGTAGATTTACCCACATTAGGTAAACCAACAATTCCACATTTAAAACTCATTATTTATTATTTACAGTGCTAGAAAATAAATCTAATTTTTTGTCGATAAGTATTGAAATAGAATTTGTGATGTTATTGGTAATCTTTTCCAATCCAAGCATTTCATCTTCATCAAAATTTTGAAGAACAAAATCACTAACTTCCATTTTATCTTTTGGTTTACCAATTCCTATTCGTACTCTTGAATAATCTTTACCAATAAATTTATCTATTGATGCAATTCCGTTGTGTCCCGCATCAGAGCCACCAAATTTTGCTTTTATTTTTCCAAATTCTACATCTAGATCGTCATGAAAAACGATAACATCCTCAGCATCTATTTTGAAATATTCAATTAATTCTCTAATACAAATTCCAGAATTATTCATAAATGTTAAAGGTTTAATAGCGTAAACTTTTTGATCTCCTACATCACCAGTCGTAAGAAGTCCTTTGAATTTTGGTTTTTGTTTTGAAAGTCCAAATTTTTTATTTATTGCATCTATAATCTTGAAACCAATATTGTGTCTATTGTTTTCACTGTTTGGAGTTGGATTGCCTAATCCTACAAGTAGAAGCATAAAATATTAATATTGGAGGATAAAGTTCAATTTTAATTAACTTATTTTTTTTCTTCAGCAGGTTTTTTGTCTTCACCTTCTTTTTTATCACCATCAGCTGCTGGTTTATCTCCACCTTCAGCTGCCGCCGCTTCTGCCCCTTCAGTACCTTCTCCTTCAGCAGCCTCAGCTTCTGCGGGTTTTTCAGGTTCTTTCATAACAGTTGGAGCTGCTAGAGTTGCAATTACGAAATCTCTTCCTTGAATTGTAGGAGTTACGTCACTGTCAAGATTTATAGAAGAAATCTTAAAACTCTCTCCAATATCAACTCCATCAAGATCTATTACAAGATTTTCAGGAATTTTTTCGCTTGGGCATTTTAGTTCAACTTTTCTTCTTACAATGTTTAAAACCCCACCTCTTTTCAAACCAGGAGATTTTTCATGATTTAAAAATTTTACTGGAATTTCAATTCTAACTTTTATTCCTGCGACTATTCTTAAAAAGTCTACATGTATTGGTTCATCTGAAATAATGTCATATTTTATTTCTCTTGGAAGAGCTTTTTGAGGTTTACCATCAACATTTAAAGTTATGATACTTGACAAAAAATTTTCTTTTTCAATTAGTGATTTAAGTATCTTTTTAGATATATAAATCTTTTCGTTTTGAGCTTCACCACCATAAATTATCGCCGGTACATCACCGTTATTCCTAAGTGCATTCAGCTCACCTTTAGTTTTTGTAGTTCTGATGTTAGCGTCTAATGAATTCATAAAAACAAAGGTTTTTAGCTCAAGTTCCTTAATAACTCAAGGTATTTATTTGAATAAATCTGATACTGAGGTTGAATTAGATATTCTTTTAATTGCCTCTCCCATAAGCCCTGAAATTGACAGAACCTCAATGTTTTTAACACCTTTAGTTCTGCTCATGTTATCTATTGTATCAGTTATCACTAAATTTCTAATTACTGAATTTTTAATTTTTTTTACAGCTTCACCACTAAGTACACCATGAGTTATATAGACATAAACATCTTTAGCCCCTCTATCTTTAAGAGCTTTAGCTGCATTTACTATTGTTCCTCCTGAATCGATTATATCATCTACAATTATGCAAGTTTTACCTTTTACATCTCCTATCACATTCATGACTTGAGATTGACCTGGTTTTGGTCGTCTTTTATCTACAATCGCTAATCCGACATTTAAGAGTTTACCTAGTGCTCTTGCTCGCTCAGTTCCACCCACATCTGGAGCAACACAAAGTAGGTTTTTACTTTTTATCTTTTTTTTTGCATGTCGTGCAAAAATCGGTGTTGCAAACAAGTTGTCTACAGGAATATCAAAGAAACCTTGAATTTGACCTGCATGTAAATCAACAGTAACTACTCTGTCAGCACCCGCTTTTGTAATTAAGTTTGATACTAATTTTGCAGAAATTGAAGTTCTTGGTACTACTTTTCTGTCCTGTCTAGCATAACCAAAATATGGAATTACTGCAGTTATATTTTTTGCAGAAGATCTTTTTAGTGCATCAATACACAATAAAAGTTCCATCAAATTATCATTAGCAGGCGAAGATACAGATTGAATTATAAAAATACTGTTTCCTCTGATATTTTCATTTATTTCAACGTAAATTTCTCCATCAGAAAAATTTCTAATACTAGAGTTAACTAATTTAGATTTTAGATATTTTGCAATATTCTTGCTTAATGGTTTGTTGCTATTTCCGGATAATAATTTCATTAAAAAAGCCTAATTAAGCATAATTATTGAAATATTTCTACCATAATCATCATGATTTAGTTTTAAAGCTCTTCTCGCACTAAAAAAATTATTATTAATATCAAATGTATCAATATTCATAGACTCAATATTTTTAACTTTATTTTTTAAAAGACATGATTTTACATATTTTGGTAAATTAAAATAAAGCTTTTTGTACTTAATTTTAAAAAATTTATTATTTTTTTTATCCTTTTTAATAAATTTTCTTTCAAAATCCTCCTTGACTTCATAATTTTTACCTGAGATAGCAGGTCCGATAGCTGCAGTAATATTTTTAGGATTAGATCCTTTTTTGATCATAAATTGGATTACTCTACTAATTATATCCTTGTATGCACCTTTCCACCCTGCATGAATTGCTGCAACTAATTTTGTTTTTTTATCACAGATTAAAATTGGCACACAGTCAGCAGTTAAAACACCAATTGGTATGTTTTTTTGGTTTGTAATTACTGCATCTGCTTTTGGTTTTGATTTAAATGTAATTTTTTTGTTAATATAAACAAATTTATTACTATGTATTTGATGAAGTAAAAAAATATTTTTAGCGGAGCTTTTTAATTTTTTTTTAACAATTTGTAAATTTTTTTTAACATCTGAGGGGTTATCTTTAGAACCAGGACCACAGTTTAAACTTTTATAAATTTTTTTAGATTTACCACCAGTTTTATTAAAAAACCCATGTTTAATTGTTTTAATTTTTGATAGTTTTTTTGATTTTATCAATTTTGAAAACCTGTTTGAAAATTATTTTTCTTATTTTTTACAAGCATGACTTTGAACAATTCACCCATTTGCTTTTCATCTATCAAACGTCTTACTCGATAAAATAAATCTGCTTTTTTAGAAAATGCTATATTTTTGCTAACTATTTCTGCTCTTTGAAGAATTCCCATACTTGTTAAAAATTTTTTTTGATTTGTAAAAATTGAATTAATTTCTTTAAACTGATTTATAAATTTCTCAAAAGAATGAAAGTTTATATTGTAAGTAATATCAGAGTCTCCAATATTCTCTAAAATGTTAGAATATTTGTGATTATTTACTGCCTGAAGAGTTTCATACATTTTGCTGTCTGCATAACCATAATCAATAACTAACATTCCTCCATCATTTTTTTGTATTAAATCGCAAATTGTTCTTAAATATTTAAATGTATCTGGTGAATATTCTATAACTTTCTGATTTTTTGATATTTCGAAATTTAGATGTTTCTCAATCTTTTCTATATCAATTTTTTCATCTTTAAACTCAGCTTTTTTTGGATCATTCAAATTCACAAATCTTTCAAACCAACCATCTTTTTTTTTAAAAAATTGTTTGATTGGTATGGCATCAAAGAATTCGTTAGCTAAAAAAATTGTTGGGTTTGTGTTTATTTTTCCAATATCTTTTAACCATGAAAATTTTTTAGAATTTAAATTTTTTTTTTGTTCATTTATTAAAAAATTACTTTTTTCATGAATTACGAAACTGCACGCATTGTAACATTCGGGAAAATTTATAAGTGTCTCATCTATGACTTTAATCATTTCGCCATTTCCAGCTCCCATTTCTAGCAAATTAAATTTTTTTGGAGAGCCTATACTTTTCCAAAAAGTAATTGTCCAAATTGCAATTATTTCTGAAAATAATCTTGTAATATTAGGAGCAGTAATAAAGTCACCATCCTCACCAAAAGGATTTTTTTTCATATAATAACCTTTATCCTTATCGTAAAGAGCTAAATTTATAAATTGATCTAATGGTAAATTATTTGTCTTAGCGAGTTTCATATTTTAAATAAAATAAGATTAGTCCCGATATTGCAAATATTAAACTTACTACTTGCCCCATCGTGAGGTTTAAAAATATATAACCAAGCTGTTCATCTGGTACTCTATAAAATTCAACAATAAATCTGAAGATTGAATATATTATTAAAAATAATCCTGAAATTACTCCGGGTTTATCTGAAAATTTGTTTTTAAAAAAAATTAATAATAAAAATAAAAATAAACCCTCTAATAGTGCTTCATATAATTGCGAGGGGTGCCTAGGAAGATTATCTACTTGAACAAATGTTACTGCCCAGGGCACATTAGTTATAGTTCCATACAATTCTGAATTTATAAAGTTTGCTATTCGTCCAAAAAATAATCCGACTGGAGCTACTAAAGCGACAATATCCATATATAAGAATGGGTTTTGATTATTTTTTTTTGCAAAAAATATAGATGCCAAAATAACTCCAATTAAACCACCATGAAAGGACATCCCACCTTGCCAAATTTTAAATATATCTAATGGATTATTTATATAAAAACTTAAATTATAAATGAAAATATAACCAAGTCTTCCTCCTAAAATTATACCTATAATTAAGTAAGTTAAATAATCATCAAATTTGTTTTTAACTTCTATATCTTGGATAAATAATTTTTTAGCGAGTATCCAGCCTAATATAATTCCAAATATATAAGCCAAAGAATACCACCTGATTTCTAAAGAAAATATTTCTAAGGCTACTGGGTCAAAATTATTAATGAACATTTTTAATAATACTTATAATGTATATCTTAAATATGAAAAATTCTAAATTTATAATTGATAAGTTTGCTAAATTAATAGAGCAGGGACTAGTATCTTCAAAAGACATAACTACTGAATTATTTAATATTTTAAAATCTAAAAGAGATGAGTTTGTTTTTAAAATGAAACTTACAAGTAAAGATGAGTTTGAAGTACTCTCAAAACGTGTTGAGAATCTTGAAAATAAAATCAATAAACTTGAGAAAAAAAAAAATAAAAAAGTTAAACAGGCAAGAAAACCTTAACTCTTAGACCATCCATTTTTGATTTTTCTAACATTATATTTCCTCCATGAGATTTGATAATGTCTGATGAAATTGACAAGCCAAGACCAACACTTGATTTAGAGTCTGCTCGACCCTTATCTATTTTATAGAAAGGTTTAAATACATTTTCGTACTCATTTTTCGGTATTCCAGGACCATCATCATCAATAATAATGAACAAGTTTGTATTTTTTTTACTTAAACTAATTTCAACTTTGTTTGCATATTTCAGTGAATTATCAATTAGATTATTTAGACATCTATTAATTAAATTTTTCCTACCATTAAAGTAAATTCTTGGTGTTAAGTTTTGTGAAATATTTTCGTTATTATATTTTTCAATAACTTCTGAAATTAATTCAGATAGATTAAACATTTCATCTTTTTCAACATATGATGAGCTGGTGAATTGCAAATATTCATTTAACATTTTCTCCATTTCGTTTATGTCTTCAGTCAATTTATTAATAGTTTCTTTATCTTTTATAAAAGCCAATTGTAGTTTCATCCTTGTTAAGGGTGTTCTTAAATCATGACTTATTCCAGATAACATTTCTGTTCTTTGATTTATGTGTCTTTCAATTCTCTTTCTCATTTTATCAAATTCGTGTCCTGCTTGTCTTATTTCAAGGGCTCCAGAAGGTTTAAACTCTTCAATATTTTCTCCTTTACCAAACCTTTCAGCCGCACGAGCTAGGTTAGTGATTGGTCTAGTTTGATTTTTTAAAAATATTAGAGAAATGATCACCATTATAATTGCAGGTACTGTGATCCAAAGAGCAAATATTCTTGCCGAAGAACTTGCAACTCTATCTTTAGGAACTAAAAATTTAAAATAACCATCTTCATATTTAATTCTTAAATCAATTAATTCTTTATAACTTGTTGTATTAAACCAGTATTCATTTAATCCAAATTTAGATTTTAGCTCTCTTCTTAAAGTTCTATCAATAGGACTGAACCATCTTTCAGTATCTGTATTTTGTAATTTTTCGTTATTGATGAATTCAATGTTTAAATCTAAAAATATGGAAAAAAGATCTAGCAACTCTTGTTTATTTTTTTGCTCACTTCCATAGGCTTCAATAAATGTGCTAATTTCATTTACCAAGGTTCTTGTCATACCTTTGTTTGTTTTGATCCAAAGGCTATCAAAAAAAACAATTGTAATGACTAGTTGCAAAACTAAAACTGGAATAGCAACTATAAGAAGTGCTCTATAAAATAATCTTTTTGGTAATATTTTTTTTAAGTAATTACTCAATCCAGAGAACATATCCTACACCTCTTATTGTTTGTAAAAATTTTGGATTTTTTGGATCAATTTCAATTTTTTTTCTAAGCCGAGTAATAATAACATCTATTGATCTCTCTTTATCTAGATTGATTAATTGACCAATATCTTCCCTAGAAAATGTTTTGCCTGGGTTATTAATCATTTTTTCTAAAATGATTTTTTCAGTTGCATTAATCTTAAATTCTTTATCACTTTTAAATATTAAAAGTTTGTTCAAATCAATTTTCACATTTGCAAATACTATAACCCTTTTCTGATCTGTTTTGATAGTTTTACTTAATATGTTTTGTATTCTTAGAATTAATTCTTTTGGCTCAAATGGTTTCGGTAAATAATCATCAGCACCAATCTCTAACCCTTCAACCCTTTCACTTGCTTCACCTTTAGCAGTCAGAAGTATAACTGGTGTATCTAATTTTTTCTTATTTTCTTTTAAAAATTCAAGCCCACTTTTACCAGGCATCATGATATCCAAAACAATTAAATCAAACTTAATTATTTTTACTTTCTCTAATGCATTTTCTGCATTTTCAGCAGTAGTGACTAAAAATTTATTTTCATTTAAATACTTTTTTACAAGAGATCTAATTCCATCATCATCATCAACTACTAGTATATGTGCAATAAACTTATCCATTAATTATTTTACTTAGCACGTTATCAAAATTTATAACTTCTTCAGAACTTGAGTTTAATAAAGCATTATAAATTCTCTTTTTTTGTAAATTGAAAATTTCATTAAAAATTTTTTTACCTTTATCGTTAAGAAAAACATGCTTTACTCTAGTATCTTGGTCATCTTTTTTAAAAATGACGATTTCAAGTTTAATCAAATCTTTGAGAACACGATTTAAGCTTTGTTTTGTGACTTTTAATCTCTTAAGTAGCTCAGAAATTGAGATCCCCTCATACATTGATAGTAAATGAATTACTTTATGGTGAGCTAAACCAATTGAATATCTATCTAATATTTTTTTAGAGTCAGAAAAGGTTTCTCTGTAGCTTACGAAAAGTTTTTCAATTAGATCTTTAAGCTGGTCATCTTTTAAATATAAAAGTTCTTTCATAATAGGTAAGTTATATTGACATATTAAAGATACAAAGATATTTTTCATTTATAAATTAAAAAAATTTTCACACATGATACCTTACGATAAGCGATCTGGAAAAATATGGTACAACAACGAATTAGTTGATTGGGCTGACGTTAAACTCCATGTTTTAAGCCATGGTATGCACTACGCTAGTTGTGTGTTTGAAGGTGAGAGAGTTTATGATGGTTCAATTTTCAAATTAGAGGAGCACACAGCTAGATTTTTTCATTCTGCAAGAAGAATGGGTTTTGAAATTCCATACACAGAAGAAGAAATCAATAATGCATCAAATAA
Source organism: uncultured Pelagibacteraceae bacterium (assembly GCA_902590535.1). Lineage (GTDB taxonomy): Bacteria > Pseudomonadota > Alphaproteobacteria > Pelagibacterales > Pelagibacteraceae > Pelagibacter. The sequence goes on along the minus strand of CACIXF010000002.1, from coordinate 163,596 downwards.
AATTATTGCAACCCAAAAAGTAGAAAATGGTTATGTAAGACCTGTTGCTTGGAGAGGTAGTGAGATGATGGCTATTTCTGCGCAACAAACAAAAATACATGTTGCAATTGCAACATGGGAATGGGGATCATATTTTGATCCTAAACTTAAAGTAGAAGGAATAAGATTAAATATTTCAAATTGGAGAAGACCAGCACCTAATACAATACCGTGGGATACAAAGGCATCAGGTCTTTACATGATTTGTACTCTTTCAAAACATGAGGCAGAAAAGCAAGGATATACAGATTCTTTAATGCTTGATCACGAAGGGAATATTGCTGAAGCAACTGGAGCGAATATTTTTTTCAAAGATAAAAATGGAGAAATTCACACTCCAATACCAGATTCTTTTTTAGATGGTATTACAAGAAGAACTGTAATTGGAATTGCAAAATCAAAAAATATAAAAGTACATGAAAGAAAAATTAGTCCAACTGAATTACCTAATTTTGTTGGATGTTTTTTAACTGGAACAGCAGCAGAAGTAACACCAGTATCTTGTATTGCAGAAAATCAATTTAAAGTTTGTGATACTATTATTGATTTAAATGAAAGTTATCAGGCATTAGTTAGGAAGAAAAAAGCAGCCTAGTCTTTACTATCTTCAGACATAGCGTGATCAATACCTTTTCGCATATAATCATATGCAGTAAAAAGTGTTAAAGCAGCAGATAACCACAAAAGAATTATACCTATTGTTTGAGCGTTATAATCTTGAAAATTAATTATTTTATTTCCTGTATCTCCAGATAATAAAAGAGCTATCGATACCATTTGTAATACTGTTTTAAGCTTAGCAAGGTTTGAAACAGGAAGCTTTATTTTTCCCTTTGCTAAAAATTCTCTCAAACCTGAAATTAAAATTTCTCTTGTAAGAATTATTATTGCTGCAATTACCTCATAATTTCTGATTGTTCCATCCATAACCAGAAGTATTAATGCAGTAGCAACAATGATTTTATCAGCTATAGGATCTAATAATTCGCCCAGTTTTGACTCTACCCCGAACATTCTAGCCAACATACCATCTAAAAAGTCTGTAAATGATGCAACAATAAACAATATTAAAGCAGTAAGATCACCATAAAATCCCGGAAGATAAAAAGCTAAAACAAAAAAGGGGACAATTATTATTCGCCCTATCGTTAATATGTTTGGAATTTTTTTTAACATAATTATTCGTGAAAAAAGTTATATATCTTTTTTGCTACTTTTTCCTCAACACCTTCTACAGATTTAATTTCATCTAAGCTAGCAGACTCCACAGATCTTGCAGATCCAAAATGGTTCAATAAAGCTCTTTTTCTTATAGCCCCAATCCCCTCTATTTGATCTAATAGAGATTTGCTTATACCTTTTTTTCTCTTTGCTCTGTGAGCGCTTATGGCAAATCTATGCGATTCATCTCTTATTCTTTGAAGAAAAAACAGGGTAGGGTCATTTCTAGTGAATTTATATTCTTTGCCATTGTGAAAAAAAGTTTCATTTCCACTATTTCTAAATTTACCTTTTGCTATTGCAATAATTGGAATATCGTGAAGTCCTAACTCATTAAGGCTCTCTCTAGCTACTGAATATTGACCTTTTCCCCCATCTACTAGAACCAAATCAGGAAAAGCAAGGTAATTGTCTTTTTCTTGAACTGCTCTTTTGAACCTTCTGTTTAATACTTCTCTCATCATTCCATAGTCATCTTGCTCATTTTTTTTATGCTTGATATTAAATTTTCTATATCTTTTTTTAATAAATCCTTCATCACCATATGCTATTAAAGCACCAACACTATTTGTACCTTGAATATGACTATTATCGTAAACTTCAATTAAATTTATATTAGTTTCTAAATTAAATTTTTTAGCTACAGCCTCGAATAATTCTTTATTATTCTGACTTTCATAAAGTTTTCTATTTAGACTATCTTTTGCATTCTTAATTGCTTGATTGATTACTTTTAGTTTTGATCCTTTTTTCGCAATTGAAATATTTATTTGTTTACCTTCTTTTTGTGTCAGTGTTTTTTCAATTAAAGCCTTTTCCCTTATTTCTTCTGAAAGGATAACCGACGAGGGGACACTTTTATTTTCATAAAATTGAGAAACAAATGAATTAAGTATTTCACTAAACTTTTCATCTGGATCGTGTTTTGGGAAAAAAGCTTGATTACCCCAATTTTGTTTTGATCTATAAAAAAAAACTTGAATACAAGTTTTTCCAGATTCTTTGTATCCAGCAATAACATCTGCCTCAACTAAGTTTGCTTCATTAATTCTCTGTGAAGATTGAATTATATTTAATGCTTTAATTCTATCTCTTAAAATTACAGCTTTTTCAAAATCAAGATCCTCACTTGCCTTTTCCATCTGATTAGAAAGATTTTTTTGAATTTTCCTAGATTTGCCTGAAACAAATTCAATAGCATCTTCTACAGTTTGATTGTATTCCTCTTTTTTTACATATCCTACACAAGGTCCAGAACATCTTTTAATTTGATATAAAATACACGGTCTTTCTCTGTTTTTGAAAACAGTGTCATCACAAACTCTTAAATGAAAAATCTTTTGGATCATTTTGATTGTCCAATTAGCTGAACCAGCAGAGGCAAAGGGTCCAAAGTAAAAACCTTCTTTCGTTTTTTTTCCTCTATGTCTTTTTATTTGAGGCCACTTGTCTTTATTACCAATAAATATAAATGGAAATGACTTATCATCACGTAATAAGATATTAAATTTTGGTTTATGCTTTTTAATTAAATTTGCTTCTAGAAGTAATGCTTCACTTTCATTAGATGTTGTTGTTATCTCTAATTTTCTTGTTTGAGATAACATCCTCTCAGTTCTAATTATATGATTTTTTTCTGCAACATAACTCTTTAATCTATTTGGTAAATTTTTGGCTTTACCTACATAAAGAATTTCATTCTTTTCATTAAGCATCCTATACACGCCTGGAAGTTTTGGTACTAGAGGAAGCTCTTTTTTAATTACTTCTTTTCCTATTTCAGAGCTTATCATGGCTTCTCTTTTTGGTAATTTGAATACCAACAGATGAACATTGTTTTAAGATTTCTAATTTTTCAATTTTCAACATTATTTTAGCAATTCTTTTGTCTTTAAATAGTTCGTCAAAAACAGCTTCTGCTAAAGTTTCTAGGAAATTATAATGTTTCTTTTTTACAAGTTTCGAAATTAATTTTACTATAGTTCCATAATTAACAATTGATTTTATGTCTTTATCGCTTGACGGTTTTTTGTCCTCATAATCTATTTCAAGACTAAATTTAACTTTCTGCGGTTTTTCTTTTTCAAAATCATAGTAACCAAGTTTTAAGTCTAAAATTAATTCATTAATTAGGATTTTTTTCTCATAATTAAATAGGCTTTTATTTTTATCAATTTTAACAATTTTAAGATTATTTTTTCTCATATTATTTAATTCTTGAGGAAATATAATCTAGAATTACCGGATTATAATACTGAAAACAAAGTCCCTGATTCATTACATGACCAGCATTTTTTCTTTCAGAAACTTTTTCTTCCCAGTCATTTCCTTTAATAACACAAGTTTTTCCATTTATTTTATAATCCTCTGAAATGACAATTCTTTTAACGCCCGGAACTTTTTCTAACCAATCAGATAACAGTCCTTCAAACTTATCTTTTGGATGTGTAAAAGCAAGAACGGGCACATAATTTGATTTTTTAATATTGTCAATCTGTCTTTGTCTTAGCTCAGCACCCCCTGGGTATTTTTTTGCAAACTTTGCTAGTGCCTCCTCAGAACCAACTTTTTTTACTTTATATTGTTTGGAGAGTTTACCATAACAAGCTTGCATATATGATATACCTCCACCTACTTTTTCAGGATGAGCGGCTAATAACATTAAAGTTAATAAACCTCCACAAGAGTGGCCTGATATAATAATCTGTTTTCTAGGCACACCTATTTTTACAAATTCATCCACTAATTCTAAATTTTTTTCAATTCTTTTATCTAATTTATGTATACCTTCATAAGGTTCTTTAAACTTCCAGTATTTTTTTGGTGACATGTCTCCAGCTAAATGATTAGTACAAAAGTTATAAACCATAATTTTTTTATTGTTAATTTCCAAATCTACCAGTGAAGCTTTATTTCTTATTTGATTAACCCAAATGCATTCATTCTTTATTCCTTTATCATTTTTATTTTGTCCATGATTGTAAATAATTATAATTTTATTTTTTGGATCGTTAATGTTCATGCCCTCATTTACGGAGGCAGATTTGGTAATAAAGCCACTTTTTAAAATTTTTCCATTAGCAAAGACATTGCCACATGATATCAAGCCAAAAATTACAACTATAAAAATTTTTTTCACTCTTTCCCTCCCATAATATCTGGTGTTTGCCAGTTTAAATTCTGCCCACTATCAATTGCTAATACTTGACCAGTAATAGATCTATTTTTTATAAAAAAGTCAACAGCGTTGCATATTTGTTCTACATCAACTTGTCTTTTTAAGGGGGTTGCCAAATATTGTTTTTTGAAGTGTTTTTCAGACTGTCTTTGATTTTTTATAGTAGGTCCTGGTGCTATTCCGTTGACCCTTATTTTTGGAGCTAAGCTCATAGCACTTGTTTTGGTAAGAGTATAAAGGCCAGTTTTACTTATGGTGTATGAAAAAAAGTAAGGAGTAAGTTTAAAGACTCTCTGATCAATTATATTTATTATATTGTTATCTTTTCCTTTTATATTTTTAGCAAATTCTTTAGATAATAAAGCAGGTGTTCTTAAATTCGTTCTCAAGTGTTTACCCCAACTATCTGTTGAGAAGTTTTCTATTTTGTCATTTTCAAATAAAGAAGCATTGTTAATTAAACAATCAAAATATTTTAATTTTAATTTGGCATATTTAACAATTTTATTTACGTCTTTTTCTTTACTCAAATCACCTTTTACAAGGTAAACCTTGGTACCATTACCTTCTAATTCTTTTTTTAATTTTTCAGCTTTTAATTTTGATTTATTAAAATGAATTAAAATTTCTTTATTTGTGCCAGATAATTTTTTTGCAATTGCGGCTCCAATTCTGGTTGCCCCACCAGTAATAATTATTTTCCGTGCTTCCATTTTTTATCTCTTTTTTTTGTAACTTTAGTACCTGGCATACCCATGGTTGATCTACCTTTTGGATAAAGCTTATTTTTTACATCATACTGCCTTATTTTTGGATTTAATGTAATTTCCAATTCAGTGCTTTCCAATTTTCTTATTTCATCTCGTATTTTAGCAGCTTCTTCAAACTCTAAATTAGACGCAGCTTCTTTCATTTTTTTATCCAAGCCTTTGAGATGTTTTTTAAGATTTCCTCCAACATTAGACCCTTCGCTTATTTTAACGTAGTCTTTCTCATAAACACTTTCTAGAATATCACTGATTTCTTTTTTTACCGATTTTGCATCTATCTTATGTTTCTTATTATAATCTAATTGAATTTTTCTTCTTCTGTCAGTTTCTGCAATTGCTTTTTTTATACTTTTTGTTTCTTTGTCAGCATACAAAATTACTTTACCATCAACATTTCTTGCAGCTCTACCAATTGTTTGAATTAAAGAAGTTTCAGATCTCAAGAATCCCTCTTTATCAGCATCCAAAATTCCAACTAATGCACATTCAGGAATATCCAATCCTTCTCGCAATAGGTTAATTCCAACTAAAACATCAAATACACCCATTCTTAAATCTCGCATGATTTCAATTCTTTCAAGAGTATCAATATCCGAGTGGAGGTATCTTACTTTGACTCCATTCTCATGAAGATATTCAGTTAAATCCTCAGCCATTTTTTTAGTTAGTGTAGTTACTAATACTCTATGATTATTTTCTATAACTCGTTTACATTCATGCATTAAATCATCGACCTGATTTTTTGCTGGACGTATTTCAACAGGTGGATCTATTAAACCTGTTGGTCTTATAACTTGATCAATAAATTTACCTTTTGTTTGTTCTAGTTCCCATGGACCAGGCGTTGCAGAAACGAAAACAGTCTGAGTTCTCATTAAGTCCCATTCCTCAAATTTTAGTGGTCGATTATCCATACATGAAGGAAGTCTAAATCCATATTCTGCTAAGGTACTTTTTCTTGATCTATCTCCTTTATACATTCCATTAAGTTGAGGAACTGTAACATGGCACTCATCTACAAATATTAAAGTATTATCAGGAAAGTATTCAAAAAGAGTAGGAGGGGGCTCGCCTGGTTTTCTTCCTGACAAAAACCTTGAATAGTTTTCAATACCAGCACATGAACCAGTTGCTTCAATCATTTCAAGATCAAATTTAGTTCTTTCTTCTAATCTTTGTGCCTCTAATAATTTATTTTCAGCACGGTGTTTTTTTAAAGTTACTTCTAGTTCTTTTTTAATATTAATTACTGCTTGTTCGATTGTAGGTTTTGGAGTGATGTAGTGACTATTGGCATAAACTTTTACCAAACTTAATTCTCTTACTTTATCACCTGTTAAAGGATCAAATTCTTCTATCTGTTCAAGTTTATCTCCAAACAAACACAATCTCCACGCCCTATCCTCTAAGTGTGATGGAAAAATTTCTAAGTATTCTCCTCTTGCTCTAAATGTACCTCTATAAAAATTTTGATCATTACGTTTGTATTGGAGAGCGACTAAAGACTTAATTATTTCTTCTCTATTATAATCATAATTTTTTTGGAGTGTTAAAGTCATTTTGCTATATGCTTCAACAGATCCAAGACCATAAATACAAGAAACACTTGCAACAATTAACACATCATCTCTTTCTAATAGAGATCTTGTTGCAGAGTGTCTCATCCTATCAATTTGTTCATTAATAGAGGCCTCTTTCTCAATATACGTGTCTGATCTCGGCACATAAGCCTCAGGAGTGTAATAGTCATAGTATGAAACGAAATATTCAACAGCATTGTCAGGAAAAAAGGTTTTCATTTCCCCATAAAGTTGAGCAGCAAGAGTTTTGTTTGGAGCTAAAATCAAGGCAGGTCTATTGGTAGCCTCAATAACTTTAGCCATTGTAAAAGTTTTTCCAGATCCTGTTACACCAAGTAAAACTTGATTAAATTGATCTTTGTTAGCACCATTAACTAATTTTTTTATTGCCTCAGGCTGATCTCCCGCAGGTTTAAAATCAGATTTAATTTTGAATTTTTTTCCACCCTCTAGTTTTCCACCTATTTTAGGATTTTTACTCTGAATATCTGTAATTAAATCTTGATAAGTATTTTCCATATATTAAACAACGTAGTAGAATTTATTTATATTTCAATGAGCATAATATCAGACAGTTTAAAGAAGATTAAACCATCACCTACTATTGCTGTTACTCAAAAAGCAAGAGAATTAAAAGCAGCTGGAAAAGATGTTATTGGATTAGGTGCAGGAGAACCAGATTTTGATACTCCAGATAATATTAAACAAGCAGCTATAAAAGCTATTAACGATGGTGATACAAAATACACTGCAGTAGATGGTACTCCAGCATTGAAAAAAGCAATTGTAGAAAAATTTAAAAAAGAAAATAATTTAGATTATACAACTGATCAAATTACAGTTGGTGCTGGTGGAAAGCATGTAATTTATAATGCAATGATGGCCACATTAAACGAAGGTGATGAAGTTATAGTTCCTGCTCCTTATTGGGTTTCTTATCCCGATATGGTTTTATTAGCAGGAGGAAAACCAGTAATAATGGAATGCAATGAGAAACAAGGTTTTAAAATAAATCCAAATGATCTTGAGAAATATATAACACCAAAAACAAAATGGATTATTCTTAATTCGCCTTCAAATCCAACTGGAGCATGTTATTCAGAGCAAGATATAAAAGCAATTGCAGATATTTTGGAAAAACATAATCATGTGTATATTTTAAGCGATGATATTTATGAGCATGTGACTTACGAGGGTTTTAAATTTTTTACAATTGCTCAAATTGAAAGTTTAAAAGATAGAGTGCTTACAATGAATGGTGTAAGCAAAGCTTATTCAATGACAGGCTGGAGAATAGGGTATGCAGCTGGTCCAAAAGATATCGTCAAAGCTATTGCTAAAATCCAATCACAATCAACAACCAATCCTTCCTCTATTAGCCAAGCCGCTGCAGTTGAGGCACTTAGTGGAATACAAGACTTTATTAAAGAAAGAGCTAATTCTTTTCAAGAGAGAAGAGATTTTGTTGTTAATGCTTTAAATGCGATAGATGGAATTGAATGTTTGAATCCAGATGGAGCGTTCTATGTTTTTCCAAGTTGCAAAGGTTTAATGGGTAAAAAAGATCGAAATGGAAATGAAATTAAATCTGACACTGATTTTGTTCAATCATTATTAGAGAATAGTGGAATTGCTGTAGTCCAGGGTTCTGCATTTGGTTTAGAAGGTTTTTTCAGAATTTCTTATGCAACATCAATGGATAATCTTAAGAAAGCAATGGATAAAATATCTAGTTTTTGTAAATCCTTAAGTTAATGAAAACAGCCTTAGTCTTTGGTTCTACAGGTTTAGTTGGTAGTCATCTTCTTGATCAATTAATAAAAAATGAGAACTATAATAAAATTAAACTTTTTGTACGTTCAGAAATTATTATTAATGACCTTAAAGTTGAGATTGTTAAAACTGATTTTAATAATATAGAAAAGCATAAAGAAGAGATGAGAGGTGACCACTGTTATTTTTGCATTGGTACTACAAAGCAAAATTCACCTAATAAAGATGAATATAGAAGAGTTGAACTTGATTTACCAAAACAAATCGCACAAATAACAAAATCTAACTCAGTAAATTCATTCGTTTTTATCTCTTCAGGCTATGCAGATCCCAATAGTTCAGGAGATTATTTAAAATTTAAAGGATTAGTAGAGGAGGAGTTAAAAAGATTAAGTTTTAATAAACTTGGAATAATGAGACCTTCTTTTTTAATTGGAGATAGAAAAGAAAAAAGATTAGGAGAGAAATTAGGTATTTTTGTATTTAAATTATTATCACCTTTATTTTTAGGACCATTGAAAAAAATGAAACCAATTGAATCTGAAAAAGTTGCAAAAGCAATGATTACAATTTCTAATGGTGACTTTAGACAACAAGTATTCGAGTCTAATGAAATAGTGGAAATTAGTAATAATTAATCTTTAAATTTAAAATATTCTTTTATGTCTTTTTTAAACAATAAGTAAATACAAGAAATCTGGAATAATGTATTCAAACTTAAAATAAATCTTACAACCAATTCATTAAATCCTATTTCTGGTATAGGTCCATAAGGAGCAGCAAAACTTACATTTATTGCTCCAATTAAATCTAACAAACCAATCACATTCCAAGAAAGCAAAAGACCCCACAGCATAGTGCTTGGTTTTTTTATAATGTGGTAAACTAAAAATAAAGCAGTTATCCCAATAAAAAAGTCACCCACAAAAGGAATTATCCATTCGGATGGTGCTGAACGTTCATTTTCAGTAAAAATCCAAAACAAAAATAAACCTGACCCAACTGCTCTGAATGACATCCATCCAGTTACAAAAATAATCCAATTTAATTTCATTTTTTAGTGAGATAAAAATTTTTCTGCTTCGAGTGCAGCCATACATCCCATACCTGCAGCGGTTACAGCTTGTCTAAATGTTTTGTCTTTTACATCTCCAGCTGCATAAACACCAGGAACATTAGTTTCTGTTGAATCAGGTTTGGTAATTAAATATCCCTCATTATCCATTTTTAATTGATCTTTAAAAAGTTGAGTAGCTGGATCATGACCAATAGCAATGAATACGCCATCAAGTTTCAATTCTTCTATTTTATTTGTTTTAACATTTTTAATCTTTATTCCTTTGACATTTTTAGGATCTTTATCACCTAACACATCTTCAACTACAGAGTCCCAAATTATTTCTACTTTTTTATTTTCCATTAATTTTTTTTGAAGCATTTTTTCAGCTCTTAAACTATCTCTTCTGTGGATCAATTTTACTTTAGATGCAAACTTTGTAAGGAACATCGCTTCTTCAACGGCTGCATTACCTCCTCCAACTACAGCAACTTCTTTATTTTTAAAAAAGAAACCGTCGCAAGTTGCACAAGCAGAAACTCCAAATCCTCTAAATTCTTGTTCTGATTTTATGTTTAACCATCTTGCCTGAGCTCCAGTAGAAATAATAATGCTATCAGCAGTATATTTCTGACCACTATCACCAATTGCTTCAAATGGTGAACTTTTTAAATTTACAGATCCAATATGGTCTTCAATCATTTCAGTTCCAACTGCTTTTGCTTGTTCTTTCATTTGATCCATTAACCATGGCCCCTGAATAACTTCAGAAAATCCTGGATAATTTTCAACATCAGTAGTTGTTGTTAATTGACCACCAGGTTCAGAACCATAAACTAAAATTGGATTTAACATCGCTCGAGCCGCATAAACTGCTGCTGTGTATCCGGCAGGACCAGATCCAATTATTAACACTTTTGTGTGTTTAGTTGGATTTTGACTCATATGAAAGCTATATAGTGATTAATGACTAAATTAAAAGGTATTTTATTAACTCAAGGTATGCATGGCATGATAAGCCAGGTAGAAGGTTTAGCTAAAGCTATAGATTTGGATTTTACACACCATAAGGTTGAACTAAATAATTTTTGGAAAATTGTTCCTCCAAAATTAACTCCAATATCACAAAACGTTTATAAAAAAATAAACGAGTATGATTTTGATGTAATTATTTCATGTGGAAGAAAAAGCGTGATTCCCTCAATCCACTTAAAAAGTATCTCAAAAAAAAAAGTTTTAAATATTCATATTCAAGATCCAAAGGTAGATTTTAATCATTTTGATTTTATTGTTGCTCCCGAACATGATGGGATAAGTGGTACAAATGTAATTAAAACAAAAGGTGCAATTCATTATTTAACGGAAAATGAAATTGAAGAAAATAGAAGTTATTTAAATTCATATATCAAACAGGATAATAGAAAAGTTTGGTGTTTGATAATAGGTGGTCCTACAAAATATTATGACTACTCAACAAAAAATATGAAACATATATTTTCAATTTTTTACAAACTATTGAAAAAACATGATTTTCAACTTGTGGTGATACCTTCGATGAGAACACCATTAAATACTATACATTATGCAAAAGAGTTTTTTGGAGAAAATCACACTGTGATTATGAATGTTGATAAAAAAGCTTATCTTTCAGCTCTAGCAATTTCAGAAAATATAGTTGTTACATGTGATTCCAGCTCAATGATATCTGAAGCTGCTTTAACTGGAAAACCAATTTATGTTGCCAATATTTTACCGAAAAGAAAAGACGTTAGATTTCAGAATTTTAGAAATTTATTCAGAGAATTAAATATTACTAGAAACTTAGGTGAAGAAATTGAAAATTGGAACTATCAAAAATTAGATGAAACGAATAGAGTAGCAAAAATTATTAAAGAAAAAATACAACCCTAATGTCATTTTTAAATTCAATTAAAAACAATTCAAAAGAACATAATTTTCCATTTAATCATTGGGAGTATAGCGATGCCTTGTCAGAAGATGCTATTGATGAAATAGTCAAAGCAGACATTCCTGATGTGAGTAAACATAATCTTAATTATGATGGAACAAGAGCAATAGATGGTGGAGCTGCAGAATTTAGACAAGGTATAGCCTCTGGAGGACAAGCAATAAAGTTTAGATGTTTTATTAATAAAGAAAATGCATCACAATTTCCAAATTTAGTAAAATTTATAAACGAACTTCAATCTAAAGAAACATACGAAACAATTTCTAAAATGATAAATAAAGATTTATCAAATTCATATGTTAGGGTTGAGGTTATATGTGACCGAGAGGGTTTTTGGTTAAAGCCTCATTGCGATATAAAAGAAAAACTTATGTCAGGTTTAATATTTGTTAATAAAACAAATGAATCTGAAGATTTAGGAACTGATTTTTACAATGAAAAATTAGAGAAAGTTAAGACACTTCCTTACAAACATAATAATGGTTATCTTTTTACCAGTGGACCAAATACATGGCATGGTATGGAGAAGAAAAAGATCCTAAAAGAAAGACGATGTATTCAAGTAAATTATGTTACCTTTGAAACTGATTGGAAAGTAAATTCTTAGACGTCCTGAAGAGAAGTCACTTCTAATTTTTTTGTTTTTAGTGATCTAATTGCCTCTAAACATGCTTGAGCAGTTGACATATTGGTACAATAAGGAACTTTGTTTTTCAATGTTGCTCTTCTTAAAGCTATTGCATCACTTAATCGATGTTCACTATTTCCACCCCCAGTATTTATCACTAATGCAATCTTTTTAGAGTCTAAAACATCTACTATATGTGGTGATCCTGTACTTACTTTATTTATAATTTTACATTTCATCCCATGCTTTCGAATATATTCTGCAGTTCCTGTAGTTGCACATAATGTAAACTTAAGTTTAAGAAGTTCTTTAGCTAAATCTATTCCTTCATCTTTGTGACTATCTTTAAGAGATATAAAAGCTAACCCTTGTTTTGGTAATGAGTTGGCTGCTGCGATCTGGCTTTTGGCAAAAGCCATTCCAAAATTTTTATCAAATCCCATAACTTCCCCAGTTGATTTCATTTCAGGCCCTAACAATAAGTCACTGTTTGGAAATTTATTAAATGGAAACACAGCTTCTTTAACTGCATACATACCTTTAGATTTATCCTTTAAATTAAACTTGGATAACTTTTCACCAGCCATTACTCTTGATGCAATTTTAGCTAGGGGCAATCCTTTTGCTTTTGAAACAAAAGGCACTGTTCGACTAGCTCTTGGGTTAACTTCGATAACATAAATTTCATCTTTTTTAATTGCAAACTGTATATTCATGAAACCTTTAACATTTAAAGCTATCGCTAATTTTTTTGTTTGATTTTCTATTTCCTTAAGAAGGTACGGTTTAATAGATACAGGAGGCAGGCTACACGCCGAGTCCCCTGAATGAATTCCAGCCTCTTCGATATGTTGCATAATGCCTGCAACGTGAACCTGTTTTCCATCTGATATGGCATCCACATCTACTTCCATTGCATGATCGATAAATTTATCAATCAAAATTGGATTTTCTTCTGCAGCTTTAAAAGCTTCTTCAACAAATTTTTTAAGCTGATTTTTTTCATGAACAATTTCCATTGCTCTTCCACCTAAAACATACGAAGGTCTTACCATTAATGGTAAGCCTATTTTATCTGCAATTTTTATTGCTTGATTAAATGTCTTTGCAATTCCACTCTCTGCCTGCTTAAGTTTTAATTTATTTAATAAACTTCTAAATCGGTCTCTATCCTCTGCTAAATCGATAGAAGAATATTGAGTTCCTAAAATTGGAAGCTTGTTATCGTGTAAAAATCTAGCAAGTTTAATTGGAGTTTGCCCACCAAACTGAGCTATCACGCCTATTAAGTTTCCTTTTTCTTGTTCCTTTTTAATTATATTAAAGACGTATTCTTCTTTTAAAGGTTCAAAGTATAATCTATCACTCGTATCATAGTCTGTTGATACTGTTTCAGGGTTACAATTAACCATAATAGTCTCAAAACCTGCATCTTTTAATGAAAAACTTGCCTGACAACAGCAATAATCAAACTCAATTCCTTGACCAATTCTATTTGGTCCTCCACCAAGAATAATTATTTTTTTCTTATTAGATGGATCTGCTTCACATTCTGAGTTAATTGAAAAGTTTCTTTGATAAGTTGAATACATATAAGGCGTAAACGATTTGAATTCAGCAGCACACGTGTCTACTTTTTTATAAACTGGAAGTATTTTAAGCGCTGACCTTTTTCTTCTAACAATTTCTTCAGACGTTTTAGTTAATTCCGAAAGTTTTTTATCAGAAAATCCTATTGATTTTATTCTATTAAATTCTGCAAAATCCCTAGGAAGTCCTTTAGTTTTTATTTGTGTTTCACAATCAACTATTTCTTTTATTTGTTCTAAAAACCAAGGATCAATTTTGGATAAATTATATATTTTCTTTAAGTCTATTTTTTTTCTAATTGCTTCGGCGACTAATAATATCTTATTTGGAATAGTTTCTTTAAGCTTCTTTTCAATTTGCTTTTTATTTAAATCAAAAATTATGTCTAAACCTGAAAAACCAGTTTCAAGAGATACCAGCGCCTTTTGTAAAGATTCTTTAAAGTTTCTTCCAATAGCCATTGCTTCACCTACCGATTTCATTGATGTCCCTAAAGTTGCAGGAGAAGTAGAAAATTTTTCAAATGTAAATCTTGGAATTTTAGTCACCACATAATCTATACTTGGTTCAAATGATGCGGGAGTAACTTTAGTTATTTCATTTTTTAATTCATCCAGAGTATAACCAACCGCTAATTTTGCAGCCACTTTCGCAATTGGAAATCCAGTTGCTTTTGATGCAAGTGCTGATGATCTTGATACACGTGGATTCATTTCAATGACAACCATTCGACCATTTTTAGGATTGATAGCAAACTGAACATTTGATCCTCCAGTTTCAACTCCAATTTTTCTCAAACATGCAATAGATGCATTTCTCATTACTTGGTATTCTTTATCTGTAAGTGTAAGAGCTGGTGCAATTGTTACTGAGTCACCCGTATGAATTCCCATCGGATCTATATTTTCAATCGAGCAAATGATGATACAGTTATCTTTCTTATCTCTTACAACCTCCATCTCAAATTCTTTCCAGCCCTCTAAACATTCCTCTACAAGAACTTGGCTTACCGGAGATTCATGCAATCCATTTTTAACAATCTTAAAATAATCTTTTCTAGTTTTGGCTATTCCCCCTCCGAGCCCACCAAGTGTAAAAGCAGGTCGTATAATTGCAGGTAAACCAATTTTTTTTAATACTTTTGATGCTTGATTATTATGATTTACGATTTCTGATTTTGGTAAATCTAAACCAATATCTATCATATTCTTTCTAAATTTCTTTCTATCCTCGGCATTAGAAATTGCTTTAGAATTTGCTCCTATCAACTCAATTTTGTATTTTTTTAGAATTCCTTTTTTCTCTGCTTCCATCGCAAGGTTAAGAGCAGTTTGCCCTCCCATTGTTGGAAGAATTGCATCAGGTTTTTCTTTCTTTAGAATTTTTTCTAAAACATTTAGTGTAATTGGTTCAATATAAGTTTTATCCGCAACATCTGGATCAGTCATAATTGTTGCAGGGTTTGAGTTTATTAAAACTACTTTATAGCCCTCATCTCTAAGAGCTTTACATGCTTGTGTCCCTGAGTAATCAAATTCACAAGCTTGTCCTATAATTATTGGACCAGCTCCCACAACTAATATTTTTTTAATATCTTTTCTTTTTGGCATTTTTTTTCATGTTGTTAATAAATTCTTGAAACAAATAAACACTATCTTGAGGTCCTGGATTAGACTCTGGATGATATTGAACTGAAAAGACTGGTTTATTTTTTAGTTTGATACCTTCAATACTATTATCAAATAAAGATTTATGTGTTACCTCAATATTCTTTGGTAATGTTTCTTTAACGACTTCAAATCCATGGTTTTGACTCGTTATCTCAACATTATCGTGAATTAAATTTTTAACAGGGTGATTTGCTCCTCTATGACCAAGTTTCATTTTCTTTGTTTTGCCACCTAATGCTAATGCTAAAATTTGATGACCCAAACAAATACCAAATATTGGTAAATTTTTTTTAATTAGATCTTTAATAATTTCTATAGCATATTTACCTGTTGCAGCTGGATCACCAGGACCATTTGATAAAAATATTCCATTTGGTTTTAAAGCTAAAATTTTGTGGGCACTAGTCTTACAGGAAACAACTGTAACTTTACAGTTGAAGTCAGAGAAATATCTTAAGATGTTTTTTTTAATTCCATAATCAATTGCAACAACATGAAATGAGTTCTTATTATTTTTTTTATATCCAACTTCTTTTTTCCATGTTTTAAGACCTTTCCAAATATAATTTTTCTGAGTTGAAACTACTTCTGCAAGATCAAGATTTTTTAATCCACTCCATTTTATTGTAGAGTTGGTCAATTTATTAATATTAAAGTTTCCTTTTTTTGAGTAACTAATGGTGCCTTTTGGCGCACCTTTGTCTCTAATAAAATTTGTTAGGCTTCTGGTATCTAAGCCAGTAATTCCAACAATTTTATTTTTCTTTAGCCAAGTATCTAAATGTTGGAGTGATCTATAGTTTGAGGGTGAAGTTATTTCAGAATTAATTATCACTCCTCTTGCCCATATTTTATCAGATTCATGATCTTCTTTATTGGTTCCAATATTTCCAATATGGGGAAAGGTAAAGTTAATAATTTGACCTGCATATGAAGGATCAGAGATAATTTCTTGATAGCCAGTTAAGGATGTATTAAAGCAAACTTCGCCTGTGGCGTCTCCTTGGTATCCAATTCCAATTCCTTTAAATATCTTTTTATTTTCAAGAACTAAAACGCCTGTATTGATTTGAGATTTAAATTTTGAGTTAGTTTTTTTTGCTTTTTTGATCAATTACAACTCATGAGTTAAAGGTTAATACAATAATTGCTTTATTATCGCAACAGAGATGTAATATAAAATTGTAAAAAAACAATTTTTCTTTTGAAGAATTTTTTCTTTAAAGTAGATTAAAAAATTATGTCATTAAAACAGACCATCGAAAACGAATATAAAAATGCTTTAAAATCGAAAGATAAAAATAAAATATCAACCTATAGGTTAATATTATCTTCGATTAAGGATTTGGATATTGTTAACAGATCGGGGCCTAACAAAAAAGAAACTGATGATGAGGACATAAAGAAACTTTTAAAAAAAATGGTTAAACAACGAGCCGAATCGATCGATATTTATAAAAAAAATAATAGAACCGATCTTTTAGAGGTTGAGCAAAATGAACATGATATTTTAACAAGTTTTTTACCCAAACAGCTTAGCGAAGAAGAAACTAAGAAAATTTGTGCAGATGTTATTTCGAAAATTGGAGCAAATTCATTAAAAGATATGGGAAAAGTTATGGGTGAACTCAAAAAAACTCATGCAGACGAAATTGATTTTTCAAAAGCAGGATCATTGATTAAAGAATTATTTAATAAATAATGAAATACCCAAAAGAGTATCTTGATGAAATTAAAAATAGGTTGAAAGTTTCAACAGTAGTATCAAAAACTGTTTCATTAAAAAAAAGAGGTAAAGAATTTGTGGGTTTGTCACCATTCAAAAATGAAAAAACACCTTCCTTTACCGTGAATGATGAAAAAGAATTTTATCATTGTTTTGCAACTTCTGAACATGGCAATATCTTTGATTTTGTAATGAAAACTCAAAATTTAAAATTTGGAGAGTCAGTTAAATACTTGGCTCAATTAGCGGGAATGCAGCCATATATGTTTTCAAAACAAGATGAAGAAAGAGAGAAAAAATGGAATGAATACAAATCTATTTTTAGTAATTATGTGGATTTTTATCACAATGAACTTTTAAAAAATGAAAATTGTTCGATTGCTAGAGATTATTTAAAAAATAGATCACTAGGCAAAGATGAAGTAAAAAAATTTAAAATAGGATACATAGAAAAAAATCCAAATTTTTTTGAAAAATTAAAACAAGATTATAGTGAACAAACTTTAGTTGAGACTGGTTTATTCTATTTAGATGAGAAAAAAAAAATTTTTGTCGAAAGATTTAGAGGTCGATTAATATTTCCAATCAATAATATTTCAGGTCAACCAATAGCACTAGGTGGAAGGATAATTGAAAATTTAGATTACTTAGCTAAATATATAAATTCACCTGAAACAAACTTTTTTAAAAAAGGATCAAATTTATATAATTTAGATTTAGCAAGAAAACTTTCTAATAAAGTTGATCACATTTATCTAGTTGAGGGATATATGGATGTAGTAGGTCTAAGTAAAAATGGAATAGATAATGCGGTAGCAAATCTTGGTACATCTTTAACCGACAAGCAAATTTTGACTTTAAACCAATTTTTTTGATGACATAATAATATGTTTTGATGGTGACGAAAGTGGATATAAAGCTGCTGTTAGAGCTGCTGAAAATTCAATAAAGGAACTAAAACCTGAAAAACAAATTTCATTTTTGTTTCTTCCAGATAAAGAAGACCCAGATAGCTATGTAAATAAAAATGGCAAGGCTGATTTTGTAGATTTTACAAAGCAAACCAAATTATCAATTCATCAATTTATTTTTAGTCATTACAAAAAACAAACTAAAAATAATCCATCATCGATGGCTATTTTTGAGAAAAAACTAAGAGAAATTGCAAATACAATAAAAGATGATTTCATAAAAAAATATGTTTTAGAATATTTTTTAGAAAAAATTTCTGAGTTAACACCACATTCCAATCAAA
This sequence comes from uncultured Pelagibacteraceae bacterium, assembly GCA_902590535.1. Classification (GTDB taxonomy): domain Bacteria; phylum Pseudomonadota; class Alphaproteobacteria; order Pelagibacterales; family Pelagibacteraceae; genus Pelagibacter. The sequence goes on along the minus strand of CACIXF010000002.1, from coordinate 145,140 downwards.
ATAATAAAAGATTTTATTCAAAGAAAATAAAATCTTTAGAGAGTACAAAAAAATATTTTAAAGAAAGTCAGTCTTTGACTGGAGTTGAATTAAAAGAGTTTTCTTTATTATACTTGGTGATAAATAACTTAGATTTGTTGCAAGCAAATATTCATCTGATTGAAAATATTAAATTATTTACTGAGTTTAATAAAAAAATATTTGAAATGATTGTTGAAAAATTAAAATCTGGTTCACAAATTACAATTGAAGATCTTAATTTAGATATTGAATTAATAGAAAAAATAAACAAATTTGCTCCAATCAAACATATTCTAAAAAATCAATCTGAGGATGATCAAAAAATTATCGAATTATTAGAGGATATATCTAGAGATTTGATGAATTATGATCTTGAGTTCAGAATCCAGGAATTAGAATCGAAGTTTTCTGTGGATATGAGCGAGTCTACATTTAATGAGTTAAAAGAGCTCAAAAAAAAGCAGAATCTCAATTAAACTGACTAAATTATTAATAGATTTTTGTATAATTGACATTATATAAGACTTCTAAATCAAATTATCGTGGAAAGAATTATTACAAAATCATTTGCTAGACTTATGGGTAGAGGAACCCATAGAGGCTTTATTACTTATGAGGAGTTAAGTAAATCTCTTGGTAAAAGAAATTTATCTGATGAAAATTTATCTCAAGCATTCATTCATATTCTGAATGAAAATATTTCATTAGTAGAGAAAAAATCAGATTTCAAAGTTTTAAGAAAAAAAGAGAATTCTAACAAAGAAGAAGGTAAGACGATTGAAAAAAGTGACGATCCAATAAGAATGTATCTTCGTGAAATGGGTGGGGTTGAGCTTCTTTCAAGAGAAGGTGAGATTGCAATAGCTAAAAGAATTGAAGCTGGAAAAGATGTGATGCTGATTGCACTTTCTCAAAGCCCAATTACTGCTCAACAGTTTTTTGAATGGAATGCTCAATTACAAAAGGATGAAATTTTAGTCAGAGAGATAATTGATATTGACACAAATTACATGGAGGATGAGTCAACAGGCCCAAGTGCTAAACAAAAAAATTCTGGAGAGACCGATAAAGAAGGGGGAGCCACTGATGAAGAAGATGATTTTAACCCAACACTTGCAGCAATGGAGAATGAAATTAAGCCAAAAGTTTTAAAAACTATAAATATTTTAACAAAAGAATATAATAAACTAATCAAGTATCAAAATGATAAATTAAATTGTGTTTTAAATTCACAAACATTATCATCTGCAAAAGAAAAAGGATATGAAAAAGTAGTTAATGACATATTAGAAAATATTAAATCGCTGCAATTATCACCATCTGTTTTGGAAGAACTAGTTCAAAAACACTATCAAGAAAATAAGAAGATTATTTCTTTAGAAGGTAATCTTTTAAGACTTGCTATGGATTATAAGATTTCAAGAAATGAATTTATCAAATTTTATGTTGGTAATGAAATAAACCCAAATCTTAAAAAATTTTTAGACACAAGCTCTTTATGGAAAGAATTTTTTAATAAAAATAAAAATGAGTTTAAAAATATTAGAGAAAGACTCGTTGAAACTAGTCATAAGCTTGGAATATCTGTAACAGATTTCAAGACATTAGTGAGTAGAATTCAAAAAGGAGAAAAAGAATCAAGAATTGCTAAAAAAGAAATGGTAGAAGCTAATTTGAGATTAGTTATTTCTATTGCAAAAAAATATACAAATAGAGGTTTGCAGTTTTTAGATTTGATTCAAGAGGGAAATATTGGTCTTATGAAAGCAGTTGATAAATTTGAGTATAGAAGAGGTTATAAGTTTTCTACTTATGCAACCTGGTGGATCAGACAAGCGATAACTAGATCTATAGCTGATCAAGCTAGAACAATTCGTATACCTGTCCATATGATTGAAACAATAAATAAAATTGTTAGAACTCAAAGATTGATATTAAGTGAGTTTGGTAGAGAAGCAACTCCAGAAGAATTGGCGCAAAAATTAAGAATGCCATTGGATAAGGTTAGAAAGGTTTTAAAAATATCTAAAGAACCTGTTTCACTTGAAAAACCTGTTGGTGATGAAGAAGATAGTAGTTTAGGTGACTTTATAGAAGATACTAAAGCTTTGGCACCACTCGAACAGGCTATAAAATCAAATCTTGGAGAAGCAACAACTAAAATATTATCTACACTTACACCAAGAGAAGAAAGAGTATTAAGAATGAGATTTGGTGTTGGAATGAATACAGATCATACTTTAGAGGAAGTAGGATTGCAATTCTCTGTAACAAGAGAAAGAATTAGACAAATTGAAGCTAAGGCTCTAAGAAAATTAAAGCATCCTAGTAGATCAAAGCAACTTAAAAGTTTTTTAGAAAGCTAGCAATCAGGGCCGTTAGCTCAATAGTAGAGTACTGCATTGACATTGCAGGGGTAGTTGGAGCGTAACCAACACGGCCCACCATTAAATGTCATCTTTAATTGATAAGTTAATAAAAATGATATAACTAATTTATATTTTAGGGCCTGTAGCTCAGTTGGTTAGAGCAGTACACTCATAATGTATTGGTCCCAGGTTCGAGTCCTGGCGGGCCCACCAAATCAAGCAAAATCAACGTTTAGAAATTTAAGTTTCTCAAAATTTTAGGAAAAAACCTATAAAAATTTTTCCATTGTATACCAAATTGAGTCCAATCACTTTTGGAAATGTACTAGTCTATAATCAAATGGTTTGTTAATCTAAAATGATAATTAAATAATATATGGTCTGGATTTCGTTCATTCTTATAGTTGTTGGAGTATTGTATGGATACCTTATTCTTATTAAAAATATCCCCACTTCATACCTTACTGGAAAAAAAAATAATACCGACAACAAATTAAGAAAAGAAAAAGAGAGACAATTAAAAGAAAAGATTAAAAAGTTTGATCCATTTTTTTTTATTCCAAATAATGCTTTTGGTGGATTTTTGGTTCTGTTATTTTTAACTTGGCTTATTTTTGGTGTTATATTTGATATTGGTCCTGATTTAGGCTCGCCAAAATTCTTTGGACACGATGGAGGTTGATGGAAATTTTTAGTAATTGTGGTTCTGGGTTAATAGCTAGATATTAATGCACAAGTATATAGAAGAATTAACAGAATTAATTTCAAATTGTCCGATGGAGAATACCTACAAGATGAGTTGGTGTAGGGCATTAGTAGAGTATTGCTGTTACAATTCAGAAAGAAAAATTCATTTTGGTAAACTTTCAGAATTAATATTTAAATATTACTGGAATCAGTCTATATTTTTTAACTTAGAGCAGGGCCCTAATATTAATAAAAGACCTGCAATTCACCAGATTGTGAAAGACGAAATTCAAAAATATAAAAAAGTCTATGGGCAACAGCCTGTAAATTTTATACGTGCAAGTGACAAAATAAATATAGATATAGCAAAGATAAGTAAGATTTTAACATATGATGTATCTTGGAGGTTTTTAAAATTAGAAAACAAGACTTATAACATTTATGAATATAAAAAAGGGGAGCAGCACCTAGTATTAAGATACCCAGGCTTGATTAAAGAACACTCAAGACTTCTATTTCAATTAATTAATTACCGATGGTCACAAAAGCTAGAAGATTTAAATAATTCTCCACGAATATCTCAAAAAGTAAGAGGTGTTGATAAAGATAAAGACATTAAAAGAAAATCACTTAAAAAATTTCAATCATTAATTGAAATAGAAAATCCTAATAGAATATGTTTTATCACTAATAAATCTATCCCAGAAAAAGAGATGTCTATAGATCATATTATTCCGTGGTCATATATGTACTCTGATGACTTATGGAATTTAGTTTATGTAAATAAATCAATAAATTCTAGTATGAGTAACAGAATTAAAAAAAATGAAATAAAAAATAAACTAATTAAAAGAAACAAAACACTTCTACAAATGTTAGATGCAAAAAATATATCAAACAGAGAAGTAGAAAAGTTACGTCTTGCTGTTGATAAAGATTACGTAGAGCTATTTTGGATAGGTCATCAAGGATAAAATGTACACTTTTATTTATCTAATTTCATACTCGCATTATGTTCGAGATTGAGTCCAAAAAAACTCTAAATTAAAATAAATAAACTATTGCAACACTGATTTAAGTTCTCCCAGAACTCTCATAATGTATTGGTCCCAGGTTCGAGTCCTGGCGGGCCCACCAAAAGTTATTTTTTTGAAAATTCTTTAAGAGTTTTGAACAGAGCATTTATATCCCCTTCATTTGAATTTAGAATAGATGCAAATTCTTCTTTTTGTGTTCTGGCCAAACTAAGTCCCTCTATTATTAAATCTCTAATTAGGGGGGTATCTGGATTTTTTGTATAAACTCTCCAGTCAATCTTTACCTCTGGCCTTTCGGATGTTGCTATCAATATACTATTAACAATTGTATAATTTTCATTTAAAACATTTTTTCCCTGAACTTCAATTTTAGGGTTGGTATATTCAGATAATCTACTAGAAAAACTTTTTAAAAAATAATTTTCAAATAAAATTAAATATTCCTTTTTTTGATTATTATCTAAATTTTTTCTGGCTGATCCAAGAGAATAATACCCTACACCTCTTATATCTACCGTATCTTTTGCGATCAATTTTAATTGATTTATTTTTTCATCTTTGGAGATATCTTTTGAGAGAATTTGTGAAGCTCTATTCACTGTAGATTGAACAAAAACATCAGGTTCAATAGAAAAAGCATTTAAAGATATAATGTTTAATAAAAATAAAATTATAAATATTTTTTTCATACTTTTGATTAAATTTAAAAATTATTTATTATCTATTTCTTCCCAGTCTTCCTCATCTTTATATAAAACTTCGATGTTTCCTCTTTGATTGTTCTTAATTTTGTTTTCTCTATCTTGTATATATAAACTTTTTAAAGAAGCATAAAAGTCTATTGAATTTTTTTCAAGATTATCGAATGATTCCAAATTATCTGCTCTAAAATCGATACCACTTAAAGCTTTTGATGTTATGTAAAGACCCTCACTTAAAAATTCATTATTACCATGAACTGAAGCATTGTACCAAGGATCTCCCCCTAAAATATTTGCAAAAGAGCCTGCCGTGTCTCTAATTGTTGATGGTCCTAAAACAGGAAGAACTAAATAGCAACCTGGGCCCACACCCCATTTCCCTAAAGTTTGTCCATAATCTTCTTTTTCATATTTTGGAAAACCCATTTTGTTAGCAACATCTATAGTACCTAGCAATCCAATCGTGGAATTAACAACAAGTCTACCAGTATTTATCATGGCATTTTTTATATCTCCTTGTAAAATATTATTTGGTATCGTTATTAGATTAGATAAGTTTTTAACTGCATTGCTTGTGCCTCTTTGCAGTGGATCAGGTAATTTTCTATATCCTTCTGCAATCGGTTTAATAACTGCTTTATCAAGACCTTGGTTAAATTTAAAAGTTGCTCTATTTAATTTTTCAAAACAGTCTTTTATTTCTTCAGGTTTGTCTTTTTTTAAAACCAATTCTCCATCAGATCCAGCATAAGCATTAAATGCTATTAAAAAAATAGAAATGAATATTATTAGTAGTTTTCTCAACATGATTAATTATATAATATATAAGCGTACATTGTAAATTAACATTTAATTTTAAAAAATGTCTACAAAGTGTTTATAAATAGTCTAAAATTCAACCTAATATGAGTATAAACACAACTCTGAATTATTCTCCAAACTTTGATTTAAAAAAAAGAAAAAATAAAGAAATTAAATTTATTATTTTTCATTACACTGGAATGAAAAAAGAAATTGATTCAATTAATAAATTAACAAATTACACGTCAAAAGTGAGTAGTCATTTCTTTATAAAAAAAAATGGAGAAATATTAACATTGGTCCCTGAACCTTATATTGCTTGGCATGCTGGAGTTTCTAATTGGAAAAATTTTAAATCTTTAAATAAATATTCTATTGGAATTGAAATAAGTAATTCTGGACATGATTATAAATATACAAAATTCACTTCTCAACAAATCAAATCAGTTTTGAAGCTTAGCAAATATTTAATGAAGAAATATAAAATCAAATATAATTTTATTCTTGGTCATTCAGATATTGCTCCAGAAAGAAAAATAGACCCTGGAGAAAAATTTCCATGGCAATATTTATCTAAAAAAAATATTGGTTATTGGCATACAGTAAATAAAAAAATTCTTTTAAAACTCAGGAACCAAAAAGTTTCTCAATTAGATAAAAGTAACTTTTTAAGAAATTTAAGAAAAATTGGTTATACAAAAAATCTAACAAAAAAACATAATAAATTAATTAATATGCTTACAAGTGCATTTCAAAGAAGATTTAGGCAAGAGCTGATTAATGGTATTATTGATAAAGAATGCCTAATAATAAGCAAAAATCTTGCAAACAAATTAAAATAATTGTTCTTGAAAATTTAAAGCAAAGTAATAAATTCAACCTGCCAGATAAATGACTTATCACTTTAATTTATTTTAAAGAGGAAAGTCCGGGCTCTACAAGGACACAGTGCCAGGTAATACCTGGCGGGGGAAACCCCAGGGATAGTGCCACAGAAAATAAACCGCCATAACATGGCAAGGGTGAAAAGGTGTGGTAAGAGCACACCGGTTCTATTGGTAACAATGAACGCTGGAAAACCCCACTGAGAGCAAGACTAAGTAGAGATGACATTGTTGAAAAACTAAAAGCCGTCCTTGGCTAGTCATCAGGGTTAGTTGCTTGAGCTTAAGAGTGATCTTAAGCCTAGACAAATGATAAGTTTAAATGACAGAACCCGGCTTATAGTTTATCTGGCATATTCATTAAAAGTATAAATTTTAATATTGAACAAGTAATTTCATTTTAATTCAAAATGGAGTCACTTATGCTCCTTTTTCACTTTTTTATAGAAAGAAAATTAATTTGGAAAAGACGTCTTAATAAATTGTCTTATCACAAAAGCAAGCATCTATAAGCAGAATTTGACCAAATTCAGAGTTTGACTATCATTTTAAATACCCATATATTCCCATATATTCCCAATTATGGAATTTTTAAATTTAAAAATATATGTTTTTATCAACTTACGAGAACAAATTGGACAAAAAGGGGAGAGTGTCAGTGCCTGCTAGTTTTAGGTCACATTTATCAAATTTAGGTTACAACGGTGTTATTTGTTATCCATCTTTTAATAACTCCTCAATAGAAGCATGTTCTCAAGATAGAATTGAAAAAATTTCTTCAGCAATTGACTCTTTAAATCCTTTTGAGGAAAAAAGAGATTACTTTGCTACATCAATATTAGCAGAAAGTACTAATTTACAATTTGATAGCGAAGGGAGAATCTCCCTTTCATCAAAATTATTGAAACATGCAAAAATAAAAAACAGCATGTTATTTGTTGGTCAAGGTCAAACATTCCAAATATGGGAACCAGCAACATTTGAAAAATTTAAGACATCAGCAAGAAAAAAAGCAAATATAAATCGAGCAAGTCTTAAATGGGAAAAACACTTAAACAACAACGAGGGGAAATAAGATGACAATTAACTTTAAGGCACCAGAAATTAAAGAGTTACAACCACGATTACTAGTATTAGGAGTTGGTGGAGCAGGCGGAAATGCAATTAATGAAATGATTGAAAATAATCTACAAGGAGTAGAATTTATTGCTGTTAATACAGATGCTCAAGATTTAAAATTAAGCAAAGCTAAAACAAGAATTCAAATTGGTTTAAATCTAACAAAAGGTTTAGGAGCAGGAGCAAAACTTGATATTGGACAAGCTGCAGCTGACGAATCTTTAAATGAAATTGTAAATACACTTCAAGGTGCAAACATGGTTTTTATTGCAGCTGGTATGGGTGGTGGAACGGGCACTGGTGCTGCTCATGTCATCGCAAGAGCTGCTAAAGAATTAAACATTTTGACTGTAGGTGTTGTGACTCTTCCATTTTTATATGAAGGCCCCTCTAGAATGAGAAGAGCACAACAAGGTTTAGAAGAGTTAAGAAAACATGTTGATACTATAATTGTTATTCCTAACCAAAATTTATTCAAAATAGCTAATGAACAGACAACTTTTGAAGAATCATTTAACCTCTCAAATAATGTTTTAATGCATGGTGTTCAAAGCATAACTGATTTGATGGTTAGACCTGGTTTAATCAACTTAGATTTTGCTGATGTTGAAACTGTTATGGCAGCAATGGGTAAAGCTATGATGGGAACAGGAGAAGCTGAAGGAGAAGGTAGAGCTCTAAAAGCTGCTGAAATGGCAATCAGCAATCCATTAATAGATGACTATACTTTAAAAGGTGCAAAAGGTTTATTGGTAAATATTACAGGTGGTAAAGACCTTAAACTTTTTGAAGTTGATGAGGCCGTAAATAAAGTTAGAGCTGAAGTTGATCCTGAAGCAGAATTAATTATTGGTGCAATTACTGATACAGAACTTGATGGAAAAATGAGAGTTTCAATTGTTGCAACCTCATTAGACGGTCAACAACCTGAATCAAAATCAGTAGTAAATATGGTTCATAGAATTCAAAACCGTAATCCTGGTTATTCTGATTTTTCAAACATGGGATCCTCTCAATCTTTCAATTTTTCAAACACAACAGCGTCAAATCCAATTACACATGGTGCTAATGCTTTAAAGCTTGAAAATGAGATTATCCAAGAACAACAAACCGAAAGTTCTCACAATCAAATGATGAATGAGGAAGTTGTTCAAAATACTAGCATGGAAAGTGAAAGTATAGTTGAAGATAATTCAGTTAATGAAATGGAAAAATCTTTTGCGCAAGAGGCTTTGGAAACTAATAATGAAGAAACCCAAGAGAATAATATTAATGAAGAGGTTTCTAATGATCTTAAAGAATTTGGAGTTGATTCTGATGCGCCAGACTTATTCAGTTCAGAAACTGAAACCTCAAGTTCAGATGAACTTTTATCTTCTGACCATGAGGAAGAAGATGATCTTGAGATACCAGCATTCTTAAGAAGACAAAAAAATTAATGGTCTTTCAAGAAATAAATGGACGCCACCATAGTACCGAAAATGCAAAAGCATTATCCGGTACTGCTAAAAGAAATTATTAGCGTTATTTCCCCTCAACATGGTGGCACATTTATCGATTGTACCTTTGGTCAAGGTGGCTATACCAAAAAAATCTTAGATTTTAAAAATACAAAAGTACTAGCTCTAGATAGAGATATAGAGAGTGCAAAAATTGCTAATCAATTAAAAGAAAGTTTTGAAGATAGATTTATTTTTAAAAATATTAAATTTAGTCAAATAAATAATTTAAAACTTAAAAACGAAAATATAAGAGGAATAATTTTTGATCTTGGTTATTCCTATACTCAAATTAAAGACCCACAAAAAGGACTATCATTTGAAGCAGATGGTAAATTAAATATGCAGCTAGGTTTAAATAATTTTTCAGCAGAAGACACAATTAATAAACTTGATGAAAAAGAATTAGAAAAGATTTTTAAATTTTTTGGAGATGAAAAAGAAGCAAAATACATTGCACGAAATATTATAAAAGAGAGATTAAAAAATAAAATTGATACAAAAATTTTAGTTGAAATTATTGATAAATCAAAGAAAAGAAAAAATTTTAAAGTTCATAATGCAACCAAGGTTTTTCAGGCTCTTAGAATATTTGTAAACAAAGAGATAAGTGAATTAATTTTTGGATTAATTAATGCCACCAAAGTTTTAAAAAAAGGTGGTATTTTAGGCGTAGTTACATTTCATTCTTTAGAAGATAAAATAGTAAAATATTTTTTTAAAAGTCTTTCTGAAAATAAAAGTATTTCACGATATAGCCCTGTTGTAAAACAAGCAGAAACATTATTTAATTTAATTCAAAAAAAACCAATAACCCCTTCAGTTGAAGAGGTAAATGAAAATCCATCATCTAGATCTGCTAAATTTAGATATGTAATAAAAAAGAATGATTTTTACAATTTTGATACTGATATAGAGGAGCAATTCAGAAATTATATTGAAATTGAAAATTATGGAGACAAACTGTGAAAAAGTTTGCTTTAGCTCTAGTTATTTTTTTCTTAGTCCTATCAACTGCAATAATAAAAAATACGACTAAACAAATTGAAGATGAAATATTTACAGCAAAAGAAAATATTAGAGTTTTAAATTCTGAATTTGAAAATGTATCCTTGGAGTATGATTATTTAACTTCTGCAGAAAGATTAATTGAATATCAATCACAGTATTTTGAGGATGACTTAATTCAAAAAAATATAAACGAGATAAAAATCTACAATATTTCAGATGATATAAATAAAATTCAAAATTTTAAAATTATTATAGAGTAATGGCTGATAACAAATTGAAATTAACCATAGAAGACTACAAAAGTGATTTTATATTTAAGAAAAAAGAAAATGGATTAAATATTCAATTTAATCGTGTAGCTTTTATTTTTTTTGTTTTTTTTATTATATATTTAATTTATACAATACACCTAGTTCACTTAGGTTCACGAAAGAGTAAATTAGAAATAAATAATTTTCCTATATCTAAAAATCAGCTTTATCGAGCAGACATCATAGACGTTAATGGAAATTATTTAGCTAAGACAGTTAAATCGGTTGATATTGGTTTAAAAACTTCAGATATAATCAATGAAAAAAAATTACTTCTCAGCTTAAATATTATTTTTCCTGATAAAAATTTTGATGAAATTAAAAAAAAAATAAAAACTAAGAAATTTTTTTATTTAGAGAAGAAAATTTCAGAGGAAAATTATGAAAAAATAATGAAATTAGGGGACAAATCTTTAGTTCCAGAAGAAAGAGTTTTAAGAATGTATCCACAAAAAAATCTTTTTAGTCATGTTTTAGGTCAGATAGATGATGATAATAATGGTGTTTCTGGATTAGAAAAATCGTTAAATGATGAACTTATAAAATCTAAAGAGTCAATTAAACTTACATTAGATAAAGATATTCAATTTTTAATTAGAAAAGAATTAATTAAATATCAGGAAATTTTTAAAAGCAAAGGTAGTGCAGCTATTTTAATGGATGTTAATAATGGCAATATTTTATCATTAGTTTCTTTGCCAGATTTTAATCCAAATGAAAGACAAAATATTACAGATGTAAACTATATTAACAGGGTAACTAAAGGAACATATGAACTTGGGTCTGTGTTTAAAGCATTTACTTTCGCTAGCGCCTTAAATGAAAAGGTAATTAAACCAGATACTGAATTTTTAGATTTACCCAAATCAATTAAATGTGACAAATACAGAATAGGTGAGTACGATAATGAAATACCATCAAATTTAACTGCAGAGCAAATTTTAGTTAGATCTGGAAATATAGGATCGGTAAGAATTGCCCAAAAAGTTGGCTCAGAAAAATTTAAATTATTTTTAGAAAAAGTTGGTGTTTTAAGTGATATTGATTTTGATATTCAAGAAGTTGCTCCACAAAAAAATTATGATTTTGGAAAATGCAGATTAGCTACAGCTTCTTTTGGACATGGAATAGCAACTACAATTCTTCAATTGGCAAAAGGTTATTCAGTTTTGTCAAATGGTGGGTATGAAATTAAGCCAACATTAATTTATAAAGAAAATAATTTTAATAAAAAAAATAAAAGAATATTAAATAAAGGTATTTCAGAACAAGTTGTTAGCGCTTTAAGAAAAATTGTAAATACTGAGGAAGGGACAGCTAAATTTGCAGATGTTCAAAATTATGAAATTGGTGGAAAAACAGGAACTGCTGATCAACCTGAGGGAGGAGCATATTCTGAGGCAAAAATAAATACTTTTGCTTCCATTTTTCCCACATCAAATCCACAATTTGTTTTTGTTGTAATGCTAGATACTCCAAAAAAATCTAAAGATTATTATTATAAGTATAGACATCGAAAAGGAGGGTGGAAGGGTACACTTTATAATACTGCTGGCTGGACCTCGGTAGAGGTAGCTGGAAAAGTCATAGATAAAATCGGGCCTATTTTAGCCACAAAATATATAGAGGTTAATTAATTATGCTTCTAGGAAACTACTTTAATAACATAAATAAAAATTATAGAAATTTTTCTTTTTCAGGAATTTCATTCGACACGAAGAATATTAAGAAAAATAATATTTTTTTTGCAATCAAAGGAAATAATATTGATGGTAATAAATTTATTTCTAAAGCAATTAAAAAAGGATCTAAAATTATTGTAACCGAAAGAAAAACAAATCAATTCCAAAATGGAATTTTGTATATTCATACAAATAATATAAGAAAATTATTAGCTGAAACCGCTTTTAAAATTTATAATAAAAAACCAAAAAATTTAATTGCAGTTACTGGTACAAATGGGAAATCATCAGTTGCAGATTTTTATTATCAAATATTGAAATTTAATAATAAAAAAGTTGCTTCAATTGGCACACTAGGTGTTAAATCAAAAAGTATTAATTTAAATTTATCTAATACCACAATAGATCCAATTAAATTAGCCAAAATATTAAGCAAGTTAAAAAATCAAAAAATAGAAAATGTAATTATGGAAGCCTCAAGCCATGGTTTAAAGCAAAATAGATTAGATGGTTTAAAGTTTAATTCAGGTATATTTACCAATCTATCCCATGATCATCTTGATTATCATAAAAATTTAAACAACTATTTAAATGCAAAACTTTATTTATTTGAAAAGCTAATATCGAAAAGAGGAAATGTAATTACAGATCAATTAATACCTGAGTTTAAAAACATAAAAAAAATTGCAATTAATAGGAAATTAAAATTGCATACACTTAATGATAAGAAAAATAATCTAGAGCTTTTATCTCATAATTTTAAAGGAGAGGGTCAATTTCTTAGAATTAAAATAAATAGCTCAATAAGGGATATAAATTTAAATTTAATTGGAAAAATACAATTAAAAAATGTTTTGATGGCAATAATTGCAGCAAAATATAGCGGTATTAGTTTAGATAAAATATTAAATACAATTCCAAAATTAAAACCAGTTGAGGGTAGGTTTGAAAAAATTGGTAAAATTAAAAATCAATCAAAAGTAATTCTTGATTATGCTCATACACCTGACGCTTTAAAAACGTGTCTTTTAAATCTTAGAGAGCAATTTACTAATAAAAAAATCACAGTTCTATTTGGTTGTGGAGGAAATAGAGATCAAAACAAAAGATCAAAAATGGGAAAAATAGCGAGTGAATACGCAGATAGTATTGTACTTACAAATGATAACCCTAGATTTGAAAATCCTCAAAAAATAAGAAAAGATATAAAAAAAGGGATTAAAAAAAAGAGAATTACCGAAACACCCAATAGAGCAATAGCAATTACTCAAGCTATTCATAATTTAAACTCAGGGGATATTTTGTTAGTTGCTGGAAAAGGCCACGAAAAAACCCAAGATATTGGAATTAAGAAAATTTTCTTTTCTGATCGTAAAGTAATTTTGAATACAATTAAAAATAAAAACAATAATTTATCAAATAGTTTAAAATTAAATTTAGTTAAAGAAGCAGCTAAAATCAAAAAAGTGCCTACATCTATATCTTTAAAAGTGGCCAGAATTAATTCTAAAGAAGTTACTAAAAATGATATTTTTTTTGCTATTAAGGGGAAAAAAAATGATGGTAATAAATTTGTTTCACAATCATTCAGAAGAAAAGCATCGTTAGCTGTAGTAAATAAAATTCAAAATAAATTAAATAAAAGTCGACAAATTAAAGTAAGAAATACTTTAAAATTCTTAACAGATATTTCAAAAACTTTCAGAAAAAGTATTGATACAAATATTATAGCTATTACAGGCAGTTGTGGAAAAACTACACTTAAAGAATTGCTGGGCAATGTACTAAGTAAAATTTCAAAAGTAAGTATTTCTCCAAAATCTTACAACAATAAATTTGGAGTTCCTTTAAGTCTTTTTAATATAAAACAAAATGATGAATTTGGAGTTTTAGAAATTGGAATGGATAAAAAAGGTGAAATTGATTATTTATCAAAAATAATAGAACCAGATGTTGGAGTAATAACAAATATAAATTATGCACATGCTAAAAATTTTAAAAATATTAAACAAATTGCTTTGGCTAAATCTGAAATAATTAACAATATAAAACCTAATGGTTATGCTGTATTAAACGCAGATGACAGCTTTTTTCAATTGCATAAAAAAATTGCCATAGAAAATAAAGTTAAAGTAGTTTCTTTTGGAATTAAAAGTCAGAAATCAGATATTAAATTAATTAATATAAAAACCTTTGGAAAAAATTTTAGAATTAATATTAGATTAAATAATAAAAAAAAGTATTTTGCATTATCTAACGATTTTCAAAACAATATATACAATACACTTTCTGCTTTAGCAGTTATCAGTATTTATAAAAATATATTTAATCTAAATGAAAATATTTTTCTCAATTTTAAAATTCCTGGGGGAAGAGGGGACCATTCTGTAATAAAATTCAATAATAAAAAAATTAATTTAATTGATCAAAGTTATAATTCAAATCCCCTATCATTAAAATCAGCAATAAAAAATTTTGATAAAATAAACTCAAAAAAATCAAATAAATATTTACTAATTGGTGACATGTTAGAGCTAGGTAGTCATTCTAAAAAACTTCATCAATCTATTGCTCCAATAATTAATCAAACCAAGATAGATAAAGTGTTTGTCAAAGGTAAAATGGCATCTATATTATTTGCAGGTATCTCAAAAGCAAAAAAAGGCAGAATTTTATTAAACAAATCTCAAATTATTGAATTGATTGGAAAAGATTTAAATAATAATGATTATTTAATGGTTAAGGCCTCACTTGCGACAGGATTCAACGACATAGTAAAAGATCTGAAAGGATTACATTAAATGCTTTATCAATTTTTATTAAATTTTGTTGATACTTTTAGTTTTTTAAATGTATTTAAATATTTAACTTTTAGAACAGGCTTATCTTTTTTCACCTCATTGGTTATTGTGCTCATTATTGGAGGTCCTTTTATTAAATTTTTTTCAAAACAAAAAATTTTAAATCCAATCCGGGATGATGGACCTGAGGATCATATAATTAAAAAAATTGGCACACCAACAATGGGAGGTTTAATAATTTTATTCGGCTTATTGGTATCAGTAATATTTTGGGCAGATTTATCAAATGTTAATATTTTATTTTGTATCTACATAGCAATTACTTTTGGTTTATTGGGAGCATATGATGACTTTAAGAAGATTAAATATAGTAACTCATCAGGAATTTCTTCAAAGTTTAAAATAACTTCACAATTAATATTAGCAATTATTGGTGTAAGTTTTTTTGTTTATTTAAACGATTATCAAGATTTAAATAATTTATATTTTCCATTCTTTAAAAATTTAATCATAAACCTAGGATGGTTCTTTATACCATTTGCAATATTCGTAATTATAGGTTCGTCAAATGCTGTTAACCTTACGGATGGATTAGATGGTCTGGCAACAGTGCCTGTAATATTGGTTGCAACATGTTTTGCTTTTATAAGTTATGTTACCGGAAACATCGTATTTTCGAATTATTTACAAATTCCCTACATAGAGGGAACTGGTGAAGTATCAATTTTTTGTGGTGCAATTATTGGCTCTTGTTTAGGTTTCTTATGGTTTAATGCACCACCTGCTAAAATTTTTATGGGTGATACAGGATCATTATCTTTAGGAGGATCTTTAGGCGCTGTAGGAATTATTACAAAGCATGAAATTGTTTTGGCAATTACTGGCGGACTTTTTGTATTAGAGGCAGTTTCAGTAATGGTTCAAGTAATATCTTTTAAACTCACCGGAAAAAGAGTTTTTAAAATGGCACCCATTCATCATCATTTTGAGAAAAAAGGATGGCCAGAGTCTACGGTTGTAATTAGGTTTTGGATTATCTCTATAATTCTAGCAATGATTGGTTTAGCTACCTTAAAATTAAGATAATGAAATTATTTAATAATATTTTTTTAGGAAAAAAAATATTAATTTATGGATTAGGAAAGAGTGGGATTTCATCTTATAGGTTTTTAAAAAATAAGTCTGATATATATTTATTTGATGATAACCAAAAAATTAATTTAAAACTCAAAAAAAAAATAGTTAAACTAGATCAAATTCAAAAAATAAATTTTGATAGAATTATTATTAGTCCTGGTATTGATATTTCAAATTGTAAATTATCAAAATTTTTAAAGAAAAATTTAAAAAAAATTTATACTGACCTTGACGTTTTGTTTTCTTTTTATAACAATGAAAGCATTACGATTACTGGAACTAACGGCAAATCTACAACTGCAAAAATTTTACATGACGCTTTAATTGATCAAAATAAAGACTCAAGGCTTATTGGGAATATTGGTAATCCAGCATTATCAGAAAAAAACATTACAAAAAAAACAATCTTTGTAATAGAGGCTTCCTCATATCAGCTAGATTATAGTAGGATTTTTAGATCAAAATATGCTGTAATTCTGAATATTACTTCAGATCACATTGAAAGACATAAAACTTTAAAAAATTATATAAATGCAAAATTTAAATTATTAAAATCTCAAATTAGAGGATCTTTTGCTTTTGTTAAAAAAGATGATGAACTTATAATTAAACAATTAAAAAAAGGAAAATATAAAGCAAAAATTTATAAAGTTCAGACTTCAAATCTTAATAAAGAGATTAGTAAAATTACAAACAAATATTTTATTTCTGATGGAAATAAAGAAAACTTATCATTCATATTAAAAATTGCTCTAAAATTAAATCTTAATAAAAAAAAATTAATTAAAACTATTAATAAATTTAAAGGTCTTGATTTTAGACAACAAATTATATTTGATAAAAAAAACCTTACAATAATTAATGACTCAAAATCTACAAGTTTTGCTTCTTCAGAAAATGTATTAAAAAATTTAAACGATGCTTATTGGATCTTAGGAGGAATTCCTAAAAAAGGAGATAAATTAAAATTATCAAAAATAAAAAGTAAAAATCTTAAAGCCTTTATTTTTGGAGCACATAATAAGAAATTTTTAAAAATTCTAAAAAATAAGATAAAAACAAAAAGCTTCACCAATTTGCAAAATACAATTAAAGTTATCTTTTCAGAAATTAATAGTCACAAATCAAAAAAAAATATTATTTTTTTTAGTCCGGCTGGAGCTTCATTCGATAGTTTTAAAAATTTTGAAGATAGAGGACATTTTTTTAATCAAATAATTAAAAAGTATATAAATGCAAAGCGATAGTTTTATTTATAAATTTTATTATCAATGGTGGAAAAATATTGATAAATCAATATTTACCTTAATAAGCTTACTATTCATTATTGGATTATTTTTTTCTTTAGTATCAACTTCCTTAATAGTCTCTGATAAATTAGATACGAACAATTATTTCTTTTTTTTTAAACATTTGATTTATGTTTTTATTGGTATATTTCTGATTTTTATATTCTCCTCATTAAATTCAGACCAATTATATAAATACTCTATTTTTCTTTTTTTTATTTCACTTATTTCTTTGTTTTTAGTGCCATTTATTGGCGTTGAAGTTAAAGGTTCTAGAAGATGGATAGACTTATTTTTCTTGCCAAGATTCCAACCTATAGAAGTTTTAAAGCCGTTTCTGATAATTATTTTAGCAACTATTTTATGCGGTAGCAGATCAAATATTTTATTTAAGTATTTGATATCAACTATTTTGATATCTGTTATTTCTTTGCTTTTAATAATTCAGCCAGATATTGGTCAAACATTATTAGTAGTTTTTTCTTGGGCTGTTTTAATTTTCACCTCAGGTATTAATATATTTATTCTCTTAGCAATATTTGTAGCGGGTACTTCTTTATTAGCTTACTTAATTATTTATGTTCCTAAATTTGATTATATCCAGGCACGTATTTTTTCTTTTTTTAACAGAGAAGTAGGAACTCATAATTTTCAATCTGATAAAGCCATAGACTCGATAACAAGTGGAGGTTTTTTTGGTAAAGGTATAGGCGAGGGGGTTCTTAAAAATAGAGTTCCAGAGGCCCATACTGACTACATTATTTCAGTGATTTCCGAAGAGTTTGGTGTTGTTGCCATAATCTTAATATTATTATTGTTTTTGATCTTAATTTATATGGTTTTTAAAAAGATAAGTTTTGAAACAAATGATAAAGCTAAACTTATTTTAATTGGGTCTATTAGTTTAATATTAATGCAGGCCACTATTCATATTGGAGTTAATATAAGATTATTTCCAACTACTGGGATGACATTGCCTTTTTTAAGCTATGGCGGTTCATCAATAATTAGTACATCAATATTGGCTGGGATTATTTTAAATTTAACAAAAAGAAAAATAAGCTAAAAATGATAAATAAAGTTTTGATATCCACTGGTGGCTCAGGAGGTCATGTAATACCAGCAATAACGATTTATAATCATATAAAGAATACCCATGAAACTTTGATTTCCACTGATGTAAGAGGTCTTGCATATTTAGATAAAAATTATAATACAGTAGTAATTAACACCCCAAAATTAAATAATTATTTTCTACTTCCTTTTTCATTTTTAAAAATATTATTTCTATCTGTTAAATCTTTTTTTCTTTTAAAAAAAAATAATATTTCAATTTTAATTTCAACAGGCGGATATATGTCTTTGCCGCTATGTATGGCAGCAAAAATATTGGGAATTAAAATTTTATTAATTGAACCAAATATGGTCCTTGGAAGAGCAAATAAATTTTTTTTAAAGTTTTCAAGAAAATTAATATGTTATTCAAAGAATTTAATTAATTTGCCTTCTGGAATTAACCATAAATTAACTACCATTAAACCTTTAATAAGAAAAGAATATT
Organism: uncultured Pelagibacteraceae bacterium; assembly: GCA_902590535.1. Taxonomy (GTDB): domain Bacteria; phylum Pseudomonadota; class Alphaproteobacteria; order Pelagibacterales; family Pelagibacteraceae; genus Pelagibacter. The sequence continues at coordinate 126,230 of CACIXF010000002.1, read as the reverse complement.
ATAATTCTGGCACATATCAAAAACAAGATAATTTATTCACGATTATAATTATAGGAGGTAGTCAGGGTGCAAAAATTTTTGATGAGCTCTTAAATAAATCCTTAGCAAGTATAGCAAAACAAGTTTCTATAAAAATTATTCATCAAACAAGTGAGAAAAATATTAATTTAATAAAAAATTTTTATTCTCAAAATAATATTGAAAGTAGAGTTTTCAGTTTTGATCACAATCTTAATGAAATTTTAAAACAGGGAGATTTATGTATAACAAGAGCAGGTGCATCTAGTTTAGCTGAACTATCTTTTTTAAATATTCCGTTTGTGGCAATACCACTTCCGTCATCAAAAGATAATCATCAGTATGAAAATGCTAAATATTATAAGGAGCAGGATTGTTGTTGGATAATTGATCAAAAAGATTTTGATGACCAAAAATTTGAGAAATTTTTACTAGAATTGGTCAATAAAAGTAAGGATTACATAACAAAAAAAAATAATTTGCAGAAATTAAATTATCAAAATACTTGGAATAATGTTAATCAAAAAATACTAGATATTATTAATGAAAATTGAATTAGGAAAATCTGAACTGATCCATTTTGTTGGAATAGGTGGAATAGGTATGAGTGGTCTAGCACTAATAATGAAAGGAAAAGGCTTTAAAGTTCAAGGAAGCGATATTTCGAATAATAAAAATATTGAAAGATTAAGAAAAGAAAAAATAAAAGTTTTCATTGGACATAGGAAACAAAATATAGAAAAGGGAACTATCTTAGTTATATCTTCTGCAATTAAAAAAAATAATCCCGAGCTTGTCGAAGCAAAAATAAAACAATTACCTATTTATAAAAGAGGCGAAATGCTCGCTAATATTGTTTCTTTAACAAAAAATATTGTAGTAGTTGGTTCCCACGGTAAAACTACTACTACATCATTAATAGCTTCAATATTTCAAGAAACCAAAATAGATCCAACAATTATCAATGGTGGAGTAATTAATTCAATTAATAATTCTGCAAAGCTTGGAAAAAGTGACTGGTCAATATTGGAGGCAGATGAGTCTGATGGAAGCTTTGTTTTTATACCTCCAACATATTCAATCATTACAAACATAGATAGAGAGCATATGGATTATTATGGCACTATGGATAAATTAAATAAATATTTTGAAAATTTTGTAAATAAAGTTCCTTCATTTGGAAAATCATTTATTTGTTTAGATGATAAAAATAACAAAAATTTAATTAAAAATATCAAAAATAAAAACTTCTATACATATGGTCTGGATATCAAATCAAATTTTTGTATTAAAAATATAAAACAATTAAAAGAGTATTCTGAGTTTGATTTGAATATAAAATTACCAAATAAAAAAAATCAATTAATTAAAAAATTCAAAATCCCTTTATTAGGAACTCACAATATTAAAAATTCTGTAGCCGCAGCCGCATTAGCTTTAACTGTCGGCCTGCCAATAAATAATATAAAAAAAGGACTTAAAAATTTCAAAGGAGTTCAAAGAAGATTTAATAAAATTTTCAACTTTAATAATGTAGATTTTTATGATGATTATGCTCATCATCCCACAGAAATTAAAGAAGTACTGGATGGTGTAAAAAATGTCTATAAAGATTATGAAAAGATATGTATCTTCCAACCGCATAGAATATCAAGATTGAAGGATTTAAAAAAAGAATTTACTTTTGCTTTCAAAAATGCAGATAAGGTTATTTTGTTTCCAATTTATACTGCTGGAGAAAAATTAAAACTTGGATTTAGTTATATAAATTTTTCAAAAGAAATAATTAAAAACTCGAGAGTTCAGCTATTTTTGGTAGATGATAAATTTCAATTAGCAAAATTTATTAAGACAAATATATATGGAAAAAAGATTGTTATAGGAATGGGTGCTGGGACTATTTCGAGTTGGATGCGAGAGTTACCTATATTGTTATCATGAAAATTGATTTTAATGAGTTAGTTACAGAATTTAGTAATAATTTAAAGTTAGATTATGATCTAAAAAAAAAAAATTGGTTTAACATAGGAGGAAAAACTAAAGCTTTCTATAAGGCTGATAATTTAAAAGAATTAATTAAATTTCTTAAGAAAATTCAAGATAAAGAAAAAATATTTGTATTAGGGGCTGGTTCTAATACACTTATATCAGACAATAAATTTGATGGAGTAGTAATAAAACTTACTCAAAATTTTAACAATATTTCTTTACATTCTGAAGAAATCATAGTGGCGGGAAGCGCAGTTACAGATAAATCATTATCTGAATTTGCAATGAAAAATGGTCTAGGTGGTTTCGAGTTTCTCTCCTGTATACCTGGTACAGTAGGTGGTGGTATTAAAATGAATGCTGGCTGTTTTCAAAGGGAATTTAAAGATATTCTAATTTCTATTCAGGCAGTTAACAAATCGGGTCAAGTAGTTGCTATACCTGTAAAAGATATTAATTTTAAATATAGAGAAAGTGGATTATCTGAAGACCTTATTTTTTTAAGTGCATCATTTAAAGGTTTCAAGAAAGATAAGAATATAATTAAGAATGAGATAAAGTTGCTTAAAGAAAAAAAGGAGCAAGCTCAACCAACAAAAATTAAGACAAGTGGCAGCACATTTAAAAATCCTATAGATCAATCTGATAAAAAAGTTTGGCAACTAATCAAAGAGTCTGTGCCATTAGAAAAATCGTTTGGAGATGCATCAATTTCTGAAAAACACTGTAATTTTTTTGTAAATAAAGGTAATGCTAAGTTTGAGGATATGAAAAAATTGATAAATTTTGTGTCCAAAAGTGTATTAAAGAAGACCGGGATTAAACTAGAAACAGAAATTAAAATTTTAGAATAAATTGAAAAAAAAAGTACTTATACTGTCTGGAGGAATTTCTAAAGAGAGGTTAATCAGTCTTGATACAGGTCAACAGGTTGCTAAAGAATTAACAAGAAATGGTTACAAGGTAAAAATTTCTGAACCAGATAATAATTTAGAAAAAAACATAAAAACTTTTAAACCAAGCGTAATTTTCAATGCATTACATGGTCAGTTTGGTGAGGATGGGTATATTCAATCTATTTTAGAGAGATTCAAAATTCCATATACTCATTCTGGTGTAATAGCCTCATCAATTGCAATGGATAAGGAAATTTCAAAAAAAATTTTTATTAAACATAAAATAAAAACTCCAAAATTTATAACGTATTCATATGAAGAAAAAATATCTGATTTAATTAAGCAAATAACAAAAAAATTAAAATTTCCAGTTGTTGTTAAACCTTTAAATGAAGGTTCAAGTGTTAATGTTTATATTAGTGAGAAGTCAAATTTAAAGAATATTCTTTACAAACTTAAAAGTTACAAAAAAGTTATGATTGAGCAATTTATAGCTGGAAGAGAAATACAAGTCGCAATAATGGGAGAAAGAAAATTGGGAGCGATTGAACTTAAACCAAAAAGAAAATTTTATGATTATCAAGCAAAATATGATTCAAAAGCAAAGACTAAGCATATTATTCCTGTTGATTTAACTCAATTTAAATTTAATCAATTAATGAATATAGCTTTTAAAGCACATAAAATAATTGGTTGCAGAGGCGTAACAAGATCTGATTTTAAATATTTTAATGGAGATTTTTATTTATTAGAAATTAATACTCAACCTGGTATGACCAAATTATCACTTGTTCCTGAGATAGCATTATATAAAGGTATAAATTTTATAAAATTAATTGAATGGATGTTGAAGAATGCATCAAAGAAAAAGTAAAAAAATATTAGTTTATTTTTTTTTACTTATAATTGTCTCTTCCATAAGTAATAACTCAGTAAATAATTTTAAATTTAATAAAACCCAGAAAATAAACATTTCAGGATTAAATGAAAATGATAATCAAAAACTTTTGAGTGACATTCAAAATCTTGGCTTAGAAAATATTTTTTTTATTAATAAAAATGAAATTGTAAAATTACTAAATTCAAACTCATTAATTGAAAGATATGAAGTATTCAAAAAATATCCATCTACAATTAATATTAAGATTGAGAAAACTAACTTTTATGCAAAAATTAACAATAAAGGAAAAACTTTTTTAATTGGGTCAAATGGCAAGTTAACATTAAGTAAATCAGATTACAGTGAGCTACCATATATTTTCGGAAAACCAAATATTAATGAATTTCTAAAATTTAAAAAAATTATAGATGAGTCTAAAATTTCATACAAACAAATTAAAGATTTTTATTTTTTTCCATCAAAAAGATGGGACTTAAAGCTTGAAGATGATACTTTATTAAAGCTACCAAATAACCCTACATACGAAACATTAAATTATCTATATGAATTTTTAGAAAATTATAAGGTAGAGAGCATAAATATTATTGATGGTAGAATAGAAAACCAGATTATTTTGAATGAATAAAGATTTAGAATTAGAATATTACTTATGTATTTCACCTGATAAATTTGGAATATATTTGTTTGATAAAAAGAATTTAATAAATTTATATAAAGAAGAGCTTTTTATAGATAAAAATAGTAAATTTCTAAATCTAGATAATTTAAAAAAATTTCTTGATAATAATATTTTTAAAATTGAAAAATTGAGTGGAAAATTTGTTGAAAATATATTCCTTATATTTGAAAATGAAAAAATTCTAAATTTAGAAATTGGAATAAAAAAAAAAAATTACGATATTTCTGTTACAAAAAAATACCTCGAAAATTTACTAATTGAGTGTAAGGATTTATTTAGAGAGAATTATCAGGATCAAGAAATCATGCACATGGTAATTAAAAAATATTTTTTTAATGGTAAAAGCTACAAATCATTTCATGAAAATATGAAATGTGAAAATCTTGCATTAGAAATTGAATTTAAATTTATTCCGAAAAAAATTATTTACGATTTAAATAAAATTTTAGAAAATTACCAAATTAAAATTACCAGATATGTAGATGGTGGTTATGTTAAAAATAGTTTTAATGACGATATAGAACTATCTGAAATGACACATATGATTTTGAATGGTCACAATGAAAATGAGGTTGCATTTATACTAAAAAGTACAAAAAAATTGGGTTTTTTTGAAAAATTTTTTCAACTTTTCAGCTAAAACTGTTTTTTACGGTAACATTAGTTGTTTTTAAATTATCTGTAATTAGATTTACAAACATTTGATGTCATATCTAACTCAAAAAACAGTTAAATCTAATGTTTTATTCAGCGGAATTGCTCTTCATAGTGGTCATAATGTAAATTTATGTATAAAGCCAGGTGAACCAAATTCAGGTATTGTTTTTAAAAGAGTTGATTTAGAAAATAACAATTTTGTCTATCCTAGTTTTATGAATGTAACAAGCACATCACTGAACACAACTATCGAAAATGAATTTGGAGTTAAAGTTTCAACTATAGAACATTTAATGGGTGCATTATTTGGTTTAGGGATTGATAATGCTTTGATTGAAATAGATAACGAGGAAGTTCCAATTTTAGATGGGTCAGCTAAAAATTTTATTGAGAAGATTATTTTAGCTGGAATTAAAATTAGTGATACCCCTATAAAGATTATAAAAATAAATAAAGAAATCAAATTTATTGATGGCAATAGATATATTTCTATCAAACCCGCAACATTAACCTTGGATATAGATTTTGAACTTAATTATAAAAATAAAATAATTGGTAATCAAAGAAATAAATTTAAAGTTTATGAGGATGACCTTACAGATGTTTATAACTCTAGAACTTTTTGTTTATTTGAAGATATTGAGTTAATAAAAAAAAACGGTTTAGCTAAAGGTGGAAGTTTAGATAATGCGATAGTAGTTAAAGATAATGAAATTTTAAATCCTGGTGGTTTAAGAAATGAAAAGGAATTTGTTAACCATAAAATACTTGATTGTATTGGAGATTTATACACAACTGGTTACAGAATGGTTGCATCTGTAAAATGTTCACGTGGTGGTCATTTCTTAACTAATCAATTATTAAGAAAAGTTTTTGAAAATAATGAAAATTTTTCAGTTTTAGAAATAAAAGAAAAAAATCTTTCACATACTTTAATTAATAGAAACATCCTCAGATCTATAGCTTAAATAAATTAAGGATAAATTTCAAAAATTCTTATATAAAAGTACTAACTCATTATGAATTCAAAAAATTTTTTGATTATATTAGTTTTAGCACTTTTTGTTATATCTTGCTCAAAAAAAGAAATAAAAAAATCTGTTATAAAAGAGAAAAGTTTGGAACTTCAAGTCCAAGAAGCATATAACGAAGGCGTTAAAGCTTTAGAAGTCAATGATGTTCTTTTTGCTGCAAAAAAATTTAATGAGGCAGAAATACTTTTTCCACAATCAGATTGGGCACCTAAATCAGCTCTGATGGCAGCGTATTCGTATTATAAACAAGATTATTATGAAGATGCAATTGCAGAATTAATTCGATTTATTAAAATTTATAAAAATCACAAAGATTTGAGTTATGCATATTATTTGTTAGGTATTTCTTACTATGAGCAAATTGTAGATGAGAAAAAAGATTTACAATCTATAATTAATTCAAAAAAAACTTTTTTAGAATTAATTAAGAAGTTTCCAAATACCGAATATGCGCTAGATGCTGAATTCAAATTAGATGCTATTGAAGACATTCTTGCTTCCAAAGAAATTTATCTTGGAAGGTATTATTTTGATAGAAAAAAATGGATACCAGCAATCAACAGGTTTAAGAGAGTTATTGATGAGTTTGATCAAACAATTTATACCGAGGAAGCTTTACATAGATTAGTTGAAATATATTATATTTTAGGCCTTAAGGAAGAGTCATTAAAGTACGCCAATTTATTAGGATATAATTATCAATCATCATTATGGTACGAAAAATCCTATTCATTATTTGATAAAACTTATGAAAATCAAAAGAAAGAAAATTTGAAAAAAAATAAAAAAAGTAATTTTATATTGAGAAAATTCAAAACTCTTATTGAATGAGATGGAAAAAAAAACAATCAAAAAAAATTATAGTTTTAAAATAAAACTAATAAAAAAATATAACGAGAGTTATTATGATAAAAATATATCTTTAGTATCTGACGACGTTTATGATACCTTGAAAAAAGATATTTTAAAATTAGAAAAAAATCATTCTTTTCTAAATTCTAAATTTTCTCCATCAGAAAACGTAGGTTTTAAACCTTCAAAAAATTTTAAAAAAGTTGCTCATAAAGTTCCAATGCTCTCTTTAGGCAATGCTTTTTCTGAAAAAGATTTAGATAATTTTGAAAAAAAAATTAAAAATTTTTTATCATTAGAAGAAAAAATTAAAATTTACTATAATGCAGAACCTAAAATTGATGGGATATCTGCTTCTTTAACATATAAAAATAGAAAATTTTATAAGGGACTTTCTAGAGGAGATGGAAAAGAGGGAGAAGATATTACAGAAAATCTTGCAACTATAAGCGATATTCCAAAAGTAATTTCATCTAAAGATTTTCCTGAAGAAATAGATATTAGAGGAGAGGTGTTTATTCAAAATAGCGACTTTGCAAATTTAAATTACAAATTTGCAAATCCTAGAAATGCAGCGTCTGGCTCTCTAAGACAAAAAAATCCAAATGATACGCAAAAAATCCCATTGAAGTTTATTGCATATACTTTCGGATACGAAAAAGGATTGTTGGTAGAAAACCAATCTGATTTTATTAAAAAATTAAGTGAATGGGGATTTAAAACAAATCCATTAAATAAAATAATTTGTGGAGTAAAAAATTTAATTAAAAACTATAATGAAATTGAAAAAAAAAGAGCAAACTTAAACTTTGATATAGATGGTATAGTTTATAAAGTTAACGATTTTGCTATGCAAAAAAGATTGGGGAATGTAGCTAGTGCCCCAAGATGGGCAATTGCTCATAAATTTTCATCTAATAAAGCAGTTTCTAAAATACTAGATATTGAAATCCAAGTTGGCAGAACTGGAGCATTAACTCCAGTTGCAAAAATTAAACCTATAAATATTGGAGGAGTTATTGTATCTAATGCAACACTGCATAATGAAGATGAGATAAATAGAAAAGATATAAGAATTGGTGATACAGCTGTTATAGAAAGAGCAGGTGATGTTATACCTCATATACTTTCAGTTGATACGACTAAAAGATTAAAAAATAGCAAAAAATTTGAATTTCCAAATAAATGCCCTTCATGTGGATCAGAAACAATTAAGGAATTTAATACTTTAACAAAGAAAACTGATGCTGTTAGGAGGTGTTCTAGTGAGGATTATTATTGTAAAAAAATTTCAATTGAAAAATTAAAACATTTTGTTTCTAAAGAAGCATTTAATATAGATGGTTTAGGAAAAAAAATAATTGAAGGATTTTATAAATTAAAATTTATAAAATTTCCGCAAGATATATTCCAATTAGATTATGATAAGGTAGAAAAACTTGAAGGTTGGGGAGCATTATCTGTTAAAAATTTAAAGTATTCTATAGATCAAAAAAAAAATATATCTTTGGAAAGATTTATATATTCCTTAGGTATAAGGCACATAGGATTGGAAAATGCAAAATTATTGTCTAAACATTTTGTATCTTTTTCAAAATTTAAAAACCTATCTAAAACAAAAAAATATGAAGATTTATTAAATATTGATGGGATTGGCGAAACACAAGTAAAATCAATTAAAAGGTTTTTTGGAAATGAAATAAATTTACAAGTGTTGAATGAGTTAGAAAAAATTTTAATAGTAAAAAATGCCTCAATCATAAAAAATAATGGCCTGCTCAAAAATCAATCATTTTTAGTAACTGGAAAATTAAATGGTATTAGTAGAGCAGAAGCAAAATCGCTAATTGAGGAAAATTCAGGTATTACAGCAAGTATTGTGTCAAAGAAACTTAATTATTTAATTATCGGCGAAAAACCAACTAAAAGAAAAGTAGAGAGTGCGAAAGAACTTAAAATTAAAATTATAAATCAAGATGAGTTTTTAAAAATTTTAAATAAGACTAGCTAACCATTTTTTTTCTTTTTTATTTAAATATTTTGAAATTTTTGAGTAAACATCTAAATGATATTTAAATAAATAATTTTTCTCGGAAACTGTCATCAAATCAAAATTAATTAAGTCTTTTTCAATGGGTGCCATTGTTAAATTTTTAAAAAATACTTTTCCATTTTTTTTGTCTACATAAACTAAATTTTCTATTCTTATTCCAAAATAGTTCTTTTTATAGTAACCAGGTTCATTACTTAAAACCATTCCTGGTTTTATTTTAACTTTGTTTATTTTTGTTATTGATTGTGGCCCCTCATGAACATTTAGAAAAAAACCAACCCCATGGCCAGTACCATGCGTATAATCTAAATTGCTCTCTTTTAAAAATTGTCTTGCTCTTTTGTCAATTTTTTTTCCAATATTATTTTTATTAATATTAGTTGTTGCAACAGCAATATGTCCTTTTAAAACTTTAGTAAAAATATTTTTTATTTTTTGACTTTGATTGGTAAAGCAAATTGTTCTTGTTACATCTGTTGTACCGTATTTATATTGTCCACCTGAATCGCAAAGAAAAATATCTTTTTTATTGATACTACTACAATTTTCTTTTTTTGCACGATAATGTACAATAGCACCATTTTTACCTGAACCTGCAATTGTATCAAAACTTGGATAAAGAAAACTTTTATTCATTTTTCTAAATCTTTCTAATTTTTTAGCTGCTTCTACTTCAGTAATTTTATTTTTATTAATTTCTTTAATCCAATAAATAAATTTTGTTAAGGCTACTCCATCTAAAATATGGGCTTTAATCATATTATTAATTTCTACTTTATTTTTTATTGCTTTTAAAAGATAAGAAGGGTCTTCTCTATTAACAATTTTAAATTTTGAATTAATTAGTTTTTCGTAAAAAATTGAACATGATTTATCATCAATAATGAATTTTTTTCCTTTAAGTTTAAATAATTTATCCGGTAATTTATTTATATCTAAAAATTGATTTAATTTAATTGTTTTATTTTTTATTAAGTTTCTACACTTTTCCATTTTACTGATTAATAATATTTTTTTTGTTTTGCTTATTATTAATCTTGAATTGGGAATAGGGCTATTCGGTCCATCTCCTCCTCTAATATTTAATATCCATGCAACATTTTCTGGAGCACTTATAAAAATATAATCTGATTTATTTTTTTTTAGATATTTTGAAATTTTTTTAATTTTTGAAATGGTACTCTCACCGACGATATTTTGATTTAATGAAAAAAAAGGGATTTTAAAGTTCTCTCTTTGTTTTTTAATCTCATCAATTAAATTTTTATTTATGCATTTAATTTTATTGTTTTTTAAAAAAAATTTTTTAATTTGAGAATTTGTAAATAATTTTGGATCAATGCCTAAGGTTAAATTTTTAAATAAATTACAGTTTAATAATTTTTCAAATCCAAGAATTTTAAAATTTTTTCCACTTTCAGTCTGACTTTGAATTGTATATCTTCCATCAGTAAAGAGATAGTTTTTATTTTTTAATATTATAGCTAATCCCGCAGAGCCACTGAAATTTGAAATAATTTGTAATCTATTAATTTTCGAATATTCAGTAAAATATTCATCATTTTTTGGAATTATATATCCGTCAATTTTATGTTTCTCAAATTTTTTTCTTAATATTTGAATGTTTTTCATCATTTAATTCTCTTCTGGTATCTTATCCACCCAGGACTTCTAGTGCCTTCTTCAATTTCAAAATCTTGATTAAAATCGAAATCTTCGTCATTACTCATTTCTTCATCAAAAAAAGAATTTTTCTCAATATTTTTTTCAGGTAATTCTTCTATAAACCTTGAGGCCATACTGTCTATCCAGTCTCCTTGATAAAATCTATTCATAGAAAAAGATATTATAGCTTTTTTCTTAGCCCTAGTAATTCCTACATAGGCCAAGCGTCTTTCTTCCTCTAAGCCATTTTGACCTTTTTCCTCAATAGATTTTTGGTGAGGAAACAAACCTTCTTCCCAGCCTGGAAGAAAGACAACATCAAACTCCAATCCTTTTGCAGCATGCATTGTCATCATATTAATTTTTTCACCGTCCCATTCTTGATCTATTGAAGTTGCTAAAGATACATGCTCTAAAAAACTTTCTAAATTATCAAATTCTTTCATAGCACTTAATAACTCTTTTATATTTTCTAATCTATTTTCGTTATCTACATCTTTTTTATTTTTTAACATTGCTGAGTACCCAGACTCGTCTAAAACAATTTGTAACAATTTAATGTGGTTTGATTTTTTGATTATTATATCATTTCTCCATTTACTTAGAGAATTAATAAATAAATTTAAACCAATTTTAGCTTTTGGTTTAATCAAATTTTGTTCAAGCATTTTTATAGAAGCTCTTTCTAAATTTAAATTATTTTCCTTAGCAAATTCATGAATATTTTTTAAGGTGCTATCTCCTATTGATCTTTTTGGGTTGTTAACAATTCTTTCAAAAGCAAGATCATCTTTTTCTTGGTTAATCAACCTTAGATAAGCCACGCAATCTTTTATCTCAGCTCTTTCATAAAACTTTGTCCCACCTAATATTCTATAAGGCATACCAATTTTAAGGAAACGTTCTTCAAATTCACGTGTTTGAAATATAGCTCTCACTAGGATTGCGATGTTATTATAAGAGAATTTTTTTTTTATATTTTTCTCTATTTCGTCTGAAACTCCTATTGCTTCATCTTTACCATTTTTAAAACAGTTTAATTTAACTAAATCACCCTCATCCATAGTAGTAATTAATGTTTTACCAACCCTATTTTGATTATTAGAAATAAGATTTGAAGCAACTGTTAAAATATTTTGCGAAGATCTATAATTTTGTTCTAATCTAATTACTCTTGTATTTTCATAAACTTGGTCAAATTCTAAAAAATTTTTAATTTCTGCTCCTCTCCAGCTATAAATAGATTGATCGTCATCTCCAACACAACAAATATTTTTGTTTTTTTCTGACAATAGGTTAAGCCATTTACTTTGTATAAAATTCGTATCTTGATATTCATCAACAAGGATATATTTAAAATTTTTTGAATATATTTCTCTAATGTCTGAATTGAATTCTAAAATTTTAACAGCATGCAATATGAGGTCACCAAAGTCACAAGAATTTAAGTCAGTTAATTTTTGTTGATAAATTTTATATAGTGGAAGAATTGTTTTTTCATAAAGATCTTTTTTATTAATCACCACTTCATTTGGATAGAATCCTTTATTTTTCCAACGATCAATTATTGCTAATATAAACCTGGGAGACAACTGTTTGATGTCAATATTTTCAGCCTTACAAATATTTTTTACTAGTCTGATTTGATCATCTGTGTCTACTATGGTAAAATTAGAATTTAGGCTTGCTGCTGAAGCATGTTTTCGCAATAATTTCGCACAAATAGAATGAAACGTGCCTAGCCATGAAAGTCCTACTGCTTTGGAGCCAAGTATTTTGCTAACCCTGTTTTGCATCTCTTTAGCAGCTTTATTTGTAAATGTTACTGCTAAGATTTGATTTGGAAATGCCTTTTTTTCTTTAATAATATTGGCAATTCTAGAAGTTAAAACTTTTGTTTTTCCAGATCCGGCCCCAGCCACAATCAAAAGTGGGCCATCTAGATGAAGAACAGCTTCTTTTTGGGCATCATTTAAATTTTTCAAATAATCTCTGTTTATCATTTAAAATAATCCTTTATAAGATTTCTTGATTGTTATGAGTAAAACAAATTTTTTCGTAAAACATTTAAAAAACATTAATAATTTTATTAATAATCTTTTAGAAAAAAATTTAAACAAGTTAAATTCTAAGAATCTAAGCTTTTTATTTAAAAATAATAAAATAATTTTAACTTTTGTCGCACTTTTTGTTGTTTTTATTTCTTATTTATTATTACCCACTTTTTATGATCAAAATGATGTTTCAAAAGAGCTGAAAAATCAGCTTCAAAGAAGATTTGATCTAAATTTTAAATTTTCTAAAAATATAAAATATAATTTTTTTCCAAAACCTCATTTTATAATCACAGACTCTAAAATTTTTAATAATGAAAAAGAAATATCTAAAATTAGTAAATTAAAAATTTTTATTTCATTTGATGACCTTTTTTCTTTAAAAAATATCGGTGTGAGAGATTTAATTTTAGAAAATGCTAATTTTCATTTAAATACAAAAAATTATAATTTCTTTATAGATCTGTTAAACAGAAGTTTCCAAGACGGAGATATAATAATTAATAACAGCAATATTTTTTTTAAACATATTGAGGATGAAGTTTTGTTTATAACCAAAATTTTTAAGATGAAATATTATTTTGACTCAAAAGAATTAAAAAATATTTTCTATTCAGAAAATGAAATATTTAATATTCCTTTTTCATTAGAATCTTATTTTAGTGATGATAATAAGAAAAATTTATCTACAATTAATCTTAATTTAATGAAACTTAATATTGAAAATGAATTAGTCTTTGAGAATAATAAAAAAATTGGTAAATCAAAGTTTAATTTAAACAAAATAAAAAGACTTGTAGACTATAAAATTGAACAAAATTCATTTGATTTTCATATATTTGACAAAATTGATCAACCAGATGTTACGTATAAAGGCAAATTTAATTTCAAACCTTTTTTTGCAAATTTAGAGGGTAGCATAAATGAAATAAATTTGAATTATCTATTTGGTAATAATGCTATTATAGTTCAACTTCTGAAAACAGAATTATTTAATAATAAAAACATTGATTTAAAATTGAATATTAATGCAAATACTATTTATAAGAATTCTAATTTTAAAAATATTGAGTTAAATTCAAAAATTCAAGAAGGTTTAATCGATACAGATAAGACAAAATTTGAATGGAGAGATTTTGCAGATTTTGAATTATTGGAAAGTTTAATTTTTGTTAGAAATGGCGAGTTAGTTTTGGACGGAAAATTAAAAATAAATGTTAAAGATTATAACAAGGTATACAAATTTCTTTTAACACCTAAAAATTATAGAGGTAAAATTGATCAAATAGATTTAAATTTTACTTATAATTTTGATCAGAAAATAGCTGAATTAAAGGATATTAAAATTGATAACAAAATTAATCAAAATATTAATAAAATTTTAAGTAATATAATTTTAAAAAAAGATGATTTACAAAATAAAATTTATTTTAAAAACTTATTAAATGAAGCAATTAAGAGTTATGCTGGATAGATCATTTTTTTAGGATCAACTACCTTATCGTAATCTTTTTCTTTAATTAACCCTGTTTTTAAAGTTTCATATTTTAAAGTAGTATTATTTTTTAGTGCAGTTTTTGCTATCTTTGCTGCATTATCGTAACCAATATGTGGAGCTAAAGCGGTTACTAGCATAAGTGAATTATCTAGATGTTCTTGGATTTTCTTTTTATTAGCTTTAATTCCTTTAATGCAATACAGAGCAAAATTTTTTGTACTGTCAGTTATTAAGTTGATTGATTGTAAAATATTATGAGCAATTAATGGCTTAAAAACATTTAATTCAAAATGCCCATGAGAACCAGCCATGGTAATTCCATTGTGGTTTCCAATTACTTTTACACAAACCATAGTAACTGCTTCGCATTGCGTTGGATTAACTTTTCCAGGCATGATTGATGAACCAGGTTCATTTTCAGGAAGAATTAATTCTCCATATCCGGCTCTTGGGCCAGAACCTAGAAAACGAATATCGTTAGATATTTTCATTAACGCCACTGCGCAGGTATTAAGAGCACCAGAAAAATTAACAATTGCATCATGAGCAGCAAGCTCTGCAAATTTATTTGGTGCAGGTTTGAATTTTAATTTTGTAAATTTTGCAATTTCTTTGACAATTTTTTTATCAAAATTTTTCCTTGAATTTATTCCAGTACCAACAGCCGTACCTCCTTGAGCTAGAAATAATATTTCTTTCAAAGCATATTCTATTCTTTCAATACTTTTTTTAACTTGAAAATGATATCCAGAAAACTCCTGTCCAAGAGATAGTGGAGTAGCATCTTGTAAATGAGTTCTTCCAATTTTAACTATGTTTTTAAATTCATTAGATTTTCTTTTAAGTTCCTTTTCTAAAATTTTTAAACTTGGTAGCATTTTAGAAATAGTTTCTTTAGCAACAGAGATGTGCATTGCTGTTGGAAAAACATCATTTGTAGATTGAGATTTGTTTACGTGATCATTTGGATGAACAGGTTTTTTAGTACCTTTTTTTCCCCCTAAAATTTCTATAGCTCTATTAGCAATAACTTCATTTACATTCATATTCGTTTGTGTGCCCGAACCTGTCTGCCAAACCTTTAAAGGAAAATTTTCATCTAATTTACCTTTAATTACTTCATCTGAAGCTTTGATTATTGCTTTCGAAATTTTACCATCAATTAATTTATCTTTAGCATGTACTATAGCGGCTGATCTTTTAATAATAGCTATTGATTTAATAATTGAAATATTTACTAAGATTTTTCCAATATTAAAATATTTATTAGATCTTTGAGTTGATGCACCCCAATATTTATCATTCGGGACATTAATGTTTCCAATACTGTCAAATTCTTTTCTTAATTTCATTGATTAATTTTTAAGTAACAAATAATTATTAACATACAATAAATTTTTAAAAACATACAGGAGCATTATGTCAAATTTTAGTAAAGTTGGCACTTTCATGAAAACTTTTGGCCAGGAAGTGAAAACCAAACCTTCGTTTAGTACTGATAAAATAAATAAACTAAGAATAGATTTGATTAAAGAAGAACTAGAGGAGCTAACAGAAGCTATGAATAATAAGGACTTATTAGAGGTAGCTGACGCGCTTACAGATATTTTATATGTAACTTATGGAGCAGGTCACGCATTTGGAATTGATTTGGATAAATGTTTTGATGAGGTTCAAAATTCAAATATGAGCAAGTTAGATGAAAATGGAAAACCTATTTATAATGAATCAGGGAAAGTTATGAAAGGTCCAAACTATTTTAAGCCAGATCTATCAAAGTTTGTGAATTAAATTTCTAACTTAAAGTCAACAGCAGAAGCACTGTGCGTAATACTTCCAACAGAAATTCTGTCAACGCCAGTAGATGCAATGATCTTTACAGTTTTTAAAGTAACATTACCTGACGCCTCAGTTTCGTAATATTTTTTAGCAATTTTTACACAATCTCTTAAATTTTTAATACTCATGTTATCTAGTAGAACAGTATTAAATTTTAGACCTAAAATTGACTTAAGTTGTTTAATTGTATCAACCTCAACTGTAATTTTTTTTCCTTTTTTATTTCTTATAGCATTTAACACTAAGCTCCTTAAATCTGAGCTAGCTATATGATTATCTTTAATTAAATATTCATCACTTAAATTAAATCTATGATTTGTACCACCTCCTAATTTAACAGCATATTTTTGGATTACTCTTAAGTTTGGAATTGTTTTTCTTGTACAACAAATTTTAGTTTTTTTTCCAGCTAATTTAACAAACTCATTTGTTTTAGACGCTATTCCAGAGATATGAGATAAAAAATTTAAAGCAACTCTTTCGGCAATTAGAATATTTTTTGCCTTTCCTTTAATTGAAGCAACTAAAGAACCTTTTTTTACTTTTGAACCATCCCTTTTTTTAATAATGAATTTTATTTTATCATCAATTAATGCAAATGTTTGTCTAGCAAATAACAATCCCCCAACAATTGCCTTTTGATTTGCAATTAATTTAACCGTTACAATTTTATCATCTTTAATTAAGCTTGAAGTGATATCTCCTGAAGGATAAAGATCTTCGTTTAAAGCTAGCTTAACAGTACTTTTAATAAATTCTTTGCTTAATTTTATTTTTGACACTTATTTATCTGCCAATGGCTGTCATTCTTTCTACAGATATTCTAGCTTTATCAATCGTTTCTTTGTCCATAATAATTTCACCAGTCTCATTTTCTAAACAATCTAATATCTTTGGAAGTGTAATTTTTTTCATGTGAGGACACATATTACATGGTTTAACAAAGTTTACATTTGGATTTTCTATTTGGATATTGTCACTCATTGAGCACTCAGTAACCATCATTACTTTTTTTGGTTGATTATCTTTTACATATTTGATCATTCCAGATGTAGATCCAGCAAAATCACTTGCTTCAATCACGTCAGGAGGACATTCTGGATGTGCAATAATTTTAATTCCTGGGTTATTATTTCTTATATCCTCTATTTCTTTTTTATTAAATTGATCATGGACAATACAAATTCCTTTCCAAGAAATAATTTCAACATCAGTTTGAGAAGCAACATATTTAGCTAAATAATCATCAGGTAAAAATATTACTTTTTTTACTCCAAGTGATTTAACTATTTTAACTGCATTAGCAGATGTACAACAAACATCTGTTTCAGCTTTAACCTCTGCTGAAGTATTTACATAAGACACAACAGGAACACCTGGGTATTTTTCTTTTAATAACCTAACATCCTTGCCTGTAATAGATGATGATAAAGAACAGCCAGCATCCATATCAGGAAGAATAACTTTTTTATTAGGGCTCATTAATATTGCAGTCTCAGCCATAAAATGTACTCCAGCCATTAAAATAATATCAGCTGAAGTTTTTGAAGCTTCTATTGCCAATGCAAGAGAGTCTGCAGAAAAATCTGCAACACCATGATAAATTTCTGGAGTTTGATAATTATGGGCCAGAATTACAGCATTTTTTTCTTTTTTTAATTTATTAATTTTATGAATATATGGAGCATGCACTGACCATTCAATTTCAGGCATAACCTTAGAAATTTTTTGATAAATAGGATCTGTAGCTTTACGTACTTCTTGTGTAAATTCCATGAGGATTTTTACCAATTTGAATCATGATTGTCATTCATTTATTATGGGACATATCGCGGTCGTGCTGAAATTGGTAGACAGGCACGGTTGAGGGCCGTGTGGACCAAGTCCATGAGAGTTCGAGTCTCTCCGACCGCACCAAAATGAATTTTATAAAGGAGTTTTTGATGGATAAATTACTTTCAGTAATATTTATGGTTGGGGTTTTGCTTTTAGTTCTACCAAGTTTTTTACAATCAAATTCTCAATTAAAACAATTTCTTAAAAATCTCAGTATTTGGATTATTGTAGTTTTTATAATTTTAATGATTGTTTATTTATTTAAATAAGAAAATTATTTTTTTATCCAACCAGGTTTATTGACATTTATTGAAGCTTCTTTAGTTTTGAAATTTGCTTTTTCATTAAAGTTTTCGTTTAAGTATTTAATTAAAGCAAAAGGATAGTCGCTATCAATTAAAACCTTACCTATTTCAATTTCATTATTATAAATACTTTCTCCTTCATATAATTTTCCATTAATTACATTTATTGGAAACAATCTTTTTGAAAGCTTGTTCTTTAATTTAATTCGAGCTGTATTTTCTTGGCCAACATAACAGCCTTTTTTAAAATCAATTCCATTTAGTTCTTCAAAATTACATTCAATACCAAACAATTTGTCTTTTAATTTATTTAAATCTTTTGGGACTATTCCAAGACTATGACTTAATGAATAATATTCTTTAGGATTAGCATCATGAAGGTCTAGTTTTTTTAAAGATAAATAAAGTTTTTCTAAATTAATAATTAATCTAGCGCCCAATTCTTTATTTCTTGGATCTAAAAATATTGGATCCTCTCTATATTTAATTGTGTATCCAGGTTGATCTTTTGCTTCATCAAAAGTTAAGAATTTTTCTCGAGAAAATGCCGCTACAACAAATTCATTACTTAAATTAAGAATTTCAACTTTTGATCTTAGCTTATATAGGGATAATTGTTTGAATAACTCTTCAGCCTGAGGTTTTTCACAATCTAGAAGATATCCTGACTTATGTTTTACGATTATGAATTCATATAAAAATTTACCTTGAGGTGTAAGTAGTGAACTAAAACAACTATTTATACCACTTACTTTATTTATATCGTTACTGATAAGATTTTGAAGAAACTCTTTCGCATCTTCTCCGTTAATATAAAGAATTGCTCTGTCATCTAAAATGTAAACGTTTTTTATATTCATAATTGATTAATTATAAAATGTAATATAATAACAATTTCTCAAAATGTTAGATCTTATAATTAAAAATGGACAATGTTACATCGATGGTGAATTAAAAGCTGTTGATGTTGCTATAAAAGATGGAAAAATTCAACACATTGGAAGAATTTCAGAAGAAGCAAAAGAGACAATAAATGCAGAAGGCCATAAAGTATTACCTGGTTGCATAGATACTCAAACACATTTTAGAGAACCAGGATCAACGGATACTGAGGATCTTCACTCAGGCAGTAGAGCAGCAATAGCAGGAGGTATTACAAGTGTATTTGAAATGCCCAACACTAATCCGCCAACTTCAAATATGAAAGAGTTTCAAAGAAAACTAGATCTTGCTAAAAACAGAATGTATTCTAATTACGCTTTTTATTTTGGAGCAACAGCAGACAATGCAGATGACCTAGCAAGCCTAGAGGGTTTAGAAGGTTGTTGTGGAATTAAACTGTTTGCAGGATCATCAACTGGCAATTTGTTGGTCGCCGAGGAGGATGATATAGATAAGGTTTTTCAAAATGCCTCAAAAGTAGTAGCGGTCCATTCTGAGGATGAAGCAATTTTAAAAGTAAACAAGAAATTAATAAAAGAGGGCGATGTTCATACCCATCCAGTATGGAGAAGTGCAGAATGTGCAATAGCATCTACTAGAAGAATTGTTCGAATAGCAGAAAAGCACAATAAAAAAGCTCATGTACTTCATATTACAACAAAAGAAGAAATTGATTTTCTATCACAACACAAAGGAAACATTACTTTTGAGATTACCCCTCAACATTTAACTCTTTATGCTCCAGATTGTTACAACAAGCTTGGAACTTATGCTCAGATGAACCCACCATTAAGAGACAAATCACATTACGATAGATTATGGTACGGGGTGAGGAATAACTTTAATGATACAATCGGTTCAGATCACGCACCTCATTTAAAAGAAAATAAAGATAAAGTGTATCCAAATACTCCTTCAGGGATGCCAGGAGTTCAAACCTTAATGCCTGTAATGTTAAATCACATAAATGATGGAAAATTATCTCTTAACCAATTGATGAACTTTGTTTGTGAAAATCCAGTGAAAATCTTTGGAATAAAAAACAAAGGATTTATTAAAGAGGGCTATGATGCAGATTTTACAATTGTTGATATGAACAAAACAATCGAAATTAAAAATGAAAATATAGAAAGTAAATGTAAATGGTCTCCATTTAATGGATTTAAATTTAAAGGAACACCCACACACACAATTATTGCTGGAAAAATTAAAATGCAGGATGGAAAAATTTTAGGTGATCCTGATGGAACACCTTTGGAGTTTAGCTAAGTTTTCCAGTAAAACTATTTACTAAAATTACACCAATTACAATTAAGAATAATCCTAATATAGCTTGCCAAGCTAAAGATTGTTTGAAGAATATGTATCCAAGGATTGCGATTGTAAATATTCCTAAACCACTCCATGTTGCGTATACAATTGCTATTGGAAGTTTGTTTACAACAAAAGTTAATAGATAAAAAGCTGTGAGATAAAATATAGATAGGGCAACTGTCGGTATAAGTTTTGTAAAGTTTTGAGATACAGGAAGTAGCATTGTTCCGGCAACTTCACAAAATATTGCTGCGATTAAAAAAATATAAGTTTTAACCATTATTTAAGATTTTGTGATTAATTAAATCTTCTTTTATTTCTGTTAAAATTGCAGGATCATCAATTGTTGGCGGTATTTTGTATTCAACACCATCTGCAATTTTTCTTATGGTCCCTCTTAAAATTTTTCCTGATCTTGTTTTTGGTAATCTTTTAATAACAATTACCACTTTAAATGCAGCAACAGGTCCAATTTTATCTCTAACCATTTGTACACATTCTTTAGATATGGTCTCATTATCTTTATCCACACCAGACTTTAAAACTACTAATCCTATAGGTAATTGACCTTTTAATTTATCTGCTATTCCAAGTACTGCACATTCAGCAACAGATTGATGTTCAGATAATACTTCTTCAATAGCACCTGTAGATAATCTATGACCTGCTACATTTATAATGTCATCAGTTCTAGACATGATCCAGATATAACCATCATCATCAATGTGACCTGCATCGTATGTTTGGTAATATCCCTCATAATTTGACATATAGTTTTCTTTATATCTTTGGTCTGCATTCCATAATGTTGGGAATGTACCTGGAGGTAATGGAAGTTTCACTACTATATCTCCCATTTCATTTGGTTTAGCCAAAGATTGATCTGGTTTAATGATTTTGACATCATATCCAGGGACAGCTTTGCAGGCTGAACCATATTTTGTTTCCATCATTTCAATTCCAGTACAATTAGAGCTAATTGCCCAGCTAGTCTCTGTTTGCCACCAATGATCAATGACTGGAACTTTAAGCAAATTCTCAGCCCACTTAATTGTATCTGGATCAGCTCTTTCTCCAGCAAGAAATAAGCTTTCAAAACTGCTCAAATCGTATTTTGAGAAAAATTTACCATCAGGATCCTCTTTCTTGATAGCCCTAAAAGCTGTCGGAGCTGTAAAAAGAGATTTTACTCTATAATCTGAAATGATTTTCCAAAAAGCTCCAGCGTCCGGTGTCCCAACTGGCTTGCCCTCAAACAAAACAGTTGTGCATCCCTTAAATAAAGGGGCGTAGACAATATATGAGTGCCCAACAATCCATCCGATATCACTTGCAGACCACCAAATATTATCAGCATCAATGTTGTAAATATTTTTCATAGTCCATTTCAGAGCAACAATGTGACCACCAATGTCTCTAACTATCCCTTTGGGAGTTCCGGTTGTGCCTGATGTATATAAAATATAGGCAAACTCATTGGAGTTCATTTCAACACAGTCTGCATCCTGAGCATTAGAGACCACTTCTTCCCAGCTTACCTCATTTAGGGCATTTAATTTAACTTCATGACCAGGTCTTTGAAACAAAATCATTTTTTCAATTTTGTGATTGGCTATTTTTATCGCTTCATCGACAAGAGGTTTGTACTCTACTGTTCTTCCTGGCTCAAAACCACATGATGCAGTCACTAATAATTTTGCTTTACTGTCATCTATTCTGCTTGCAAGCTCGTTTGAGGCAAAACCACCAAAGACCACCGAGTGTATTGCTCCAATTCTTGCACAAGCAAGCATGGCAACCACTGCTTCAGGGATCATTGGCATATAAATGATCACCCGATCACCTTTATTTGTACCTTGAGTTTTCAATGCCCCTGCAAATTTAGAGACCTTCGACCTTAATTCCTCATAAGTGAACTTACTTTTGTTACCTGTAATAGGACTATCATAGATTAAAGCTGTCTTTTGACCTCTTCCTTGATCAATATGGATGTCTAAGGCGTTATAGCAAGTGTTTGTGACCCCATCTTCGAACCATTTAAAGAAAGGTGGGTTGGATTTATTTAAAATTTTATTTGGTTTTTTGAACCAAAAGATATCTTCAGAAGCTTCCTTCCAAAATTTTTCAGGATTTTTTATAGATTTTTCGTAAATTTCATTAAACTTAGAAGACATAAAAATTTGATTCGAATTCCTTATTTTTTTTGATTTTTAACTTATAAATTGTATTTAATTTTAAAAATTAAGTAAAATCAATGCTTATTAGTGACAATTAAGTCTTCATAAAACTATTTTAATTTGCTATTAACCGCGACATTGGCTTAAGGCAACTTAAGTCTAGTTTATATAAACTAAAATAAAAACTAACGAAGAGGGAGTTTTTTATGAAAAAACTTAAACTGTTTGCTTTAGCAGCTATGGCCTTGATAGGTTTTTCAGGTATAGCTATTGCAGCAGACGCAACGATGTTGATGCAAGATGACTTCGTCGGAATTTCATTCTGGGTTATCTCTATGGGGATGTTAGCAGCTACTGCTTTCTTTTTCATGGAAGCAGGCAATGTCGCATCAGGCTGGAGAACATCAGTTATTGTTGCTGGTCTAGTAACTGGTATTGCATTCATACACTACATGTACATGAGAGAAGTATGGGTTGCTACTGGAGACTCGCCAACTGTTTACAGATACATTGACTGGTTAATCACTGTGCCATTACAGATGGTAGAATTCTATTTAATTCTAGCAGCTATTGGTAAAGCAAACTCTGGAATGTTCTGGAGATTGTTAATTGGTTCATTAGTAATGCTAATCGGTGGATACTTAGGTGAAGCAGGATATATCAATGCTACACTAGGTTTCATCATCGGAATGGCAGGTTGGGTATACATTCTTTATGAAGTATTCTCAGGTGAAGCTGGTAAAGCTGCACAGAAGAGTGGTAACAAAGCTCTTGTAACTGCATTCGGAGCAATGAGAATGATCGTTACAGTAGGTTGGGCAATTTACCCATTAGGTTATGTATTTGGTTACTTAACTGGTGGTGTAGATGCTGACTCACTAAACGTTGTTTACAACTTAGCTGACTTCATTAACAAAATTGCATTTGGTCTAGTAATCTGGGCTGCTGCAACTAGTTCAAGCGGAAGAAGAGCTAAGTAATTTAGCTAAAATTTAAATTAAGGGCAGGTACAATTTTGTACTTGCCCTTTTTTTTTACCTTTATTAAAATTATGTATAATAACTATACATATTTTTTATCTATGGATGTGAAATTAGAAAAATGGCACAAGTGCCAAGTTGATAAAGAAGTTCTTAAAGAGCTTTCTAAGAAATCAGATATAAAAGGACTGCAACATGTTTCGGTTTTTTTTGGATTATTATTGATAACCGGAATTCTTGCATATCAAACATGGGGTACATGGTGGTCAGTATTTTGGTTTTTAGTTTATGCAAACATTTATTCTTTCTCTAATCCATTATGGCATGAAACAGGTCACAAAACTGCTTTTCAATCAAAATTCTTAAACGAATTTTTTTATTACATTTCATCCTACATGGCCAATTTTGAACCTACACGATGGAGATACACACACTTTGTTCATCATGGAAATACTTATTCAACAGAAAATCCTTTTGATCACGAAATTGAATATGGAAATGATTTAAAAGAAACACCAAAAAGATTAATTATAAATGTAATTCCATTTTTAGATTTAATTTATTTTAAAAACCACATTTCTTTTGAAATTGTTCAGCATGCTTTAGGAATTAAAACAAAAGTTATGCAAGATAGCATTCCAGAGAATGCGCAAGCAAAAGCAATTTTAATTTCAAGAATTTATGTTGCTATTTGGCTTTCAATTATTTTATGGTCTATACTAGTTTCTTCTTGGATGCCTTTATTGTATTTTGTGTTACCGCAATTTTATGGAAAAACTTTACACAAACTTGTTGCATTCACTCAACATGCAGGACTTGCAAGAAATATAAAAGATCATAGGGTTACATCACGTGAAATGTATTTAAATCCAATACTAAGTTTTTTATATTGGAAAATGGAATATCATTTAACTCATCATATGTTTCCAACTGTTCCTTCATATAATCTTGATAAGTTACACCATCATATAAAAGATCAATTACCAAAGCCAAATGATGGATTAATAGACGCTTATAAAGAAATTATTCCAGCACTTATGAAACAAAAAGTAGATGAAAGCTACTTTATAAAAAAAGAGCTACCAGAAGCTCAAAATATATAAAAAAATATACTAAGTATGATTTTACTTACTTGTTCAATTTAGATAAGAAACTATATATAACGCATGGCAAAAATTACATACCACACACACGATAACAAAACTCATACCATTGATGTTCAAAAGGGACTAACTGTAATGGAAGGTGCGATTCAAAATGATATTCCAGGAATTGATGCAGATTGTGGAGGAGGAATGGCTTGTGCTACATGCCATGTTTATGTCAAAGAAGAATGGTTAGATAAGCTTCCAGCAAAAGAGGATGGTGAAGAAGATATGCTTGATATGGCGTTTGAACCAAAAAATAATAGTAGGTTGAGTTGTCAGTTAATAGTTTCTGAAGAGTTAGATGGATTGGAAGTAAATATCCCATCGAAGCAAGGTTAAATGAATAAAACAGATGTATTAATTATTGGAGCAGGGCCAACAGGGTTGTTTTGTGCTCATCAACTTGGAATTATAGGATTAAGTTGTGAGATAGTGGATAATCTTGATAAAGCAGGAGGTCAATGTATCGAGCTTTACCCTGATAAACCTATTTATGACATCCCAGCCGTACCTGAGTGTACAGGGGAAGAGTTAACAAATAATCTTTTACAACAAATTAAACCTTTTAATGTCAAATTTCATTTAAATGAAAGAGTAGAATTATTAAAAAAAAATCAAAATAGATGGCATGTTAAAACTTCTGGTGGAGTAGAATTTGATGTTGCAGCAATTGTAATAGCTGGTGGCGTAGGTTCTTTTGAACCAAGAAAGTTTCCAGTAAAGGAGTGTGAAAAATTTAAAGGTGGTTCTTTATTTTACTCAGTTAAAGACAAATCAATATTTGAAGACAAAACTATTTCGATTTTTGGAGGAGGAGACTCCGCTTTAGATTGGGCCATAGAGCTATCCAATACTTCAAAAGTAAATTTAATTCATAGAAGAGATGCTTTTAGTGGAGCAGAGTCTAGTGTTCAAAAAGTGAGAGAACTAAATGATCAAGGAAAATTAAATTTATATACAAAGTTTCAGATGGATTCGGTAAGTGGAGATAAACAAATTGAAACTGTTAAAATAAAACACGACGAAGGTGAAATTAAAGAAATTAAATCTGATTATGTATTAGGTTTTTTTGGTTTAATAATGCAACTTGGCCCTATTTTAGATTGGGGATTAAATATTGATAAAAAAACTGTTCAGGTAAATACAGAAAACTTTGAAACTAATGTAAATGGAATATTTGCAATTGGAGATATTTGTTCTTATCCAGGAAAATTAAAATTAATTCTTTCTGGTTTTCATGAAGGCGCACTTGCTGCAAGAGGGTGTTTTAAATATGCAAAACCAGATGAGAAATTAAGATTTGAATTTACAACAACATCTAAAGCTGCACAAGAAAGACTTGGAATTAAAAAATGATAGAACTTTTTTCTGCTAATACTCCTAATGGATGGAAAATTAGTATTATGCTTGAAGAAATTGGTTATGAATACAAAGTAACCAAAGTTGATTTAGGTAAAGATGAACAATTCAAACCAGAATTTATAAAGCTAAGTCCTTTTGGAAAAATTCCAGTAATCATTGATCATAAGAATAATAAAAGCATTTTCGAATCTGGTGCAATATTAATGTACTTAGCAGACAAAAGTGGAAAACTTTATAGTGAAAAAGATAGACTAGTTATTAATCAGTGGTTAATGGCTCAAATGGGCACTGTAGGTCCTATGATTGGTCAACATCATCAGTTTCATCACTATAATCCTGGTAAAAGTGAGTTTGGTGAGGAACGATATTTTAAAATTACCAAAAGAATTTATGGAGAACTAGATGCTAGATTAAAAGAATCTAAATTTCTTGCAGGTAATGATTATACAATTGCTGATATTGCAACTTGGCCGTGGATGGCAAGACACGAATGGCATGATATTGGTTTGAAAAATTATAAAAATTTATCTAGATGGTATTTAGAAATAGCAGATCGTGAAGCTGTAGTTAAAGGTTACAGTTTTATGGATAGAGATGCAAAAATTCCTAAACTTTAAAATTTATCCAAACAGTCTGTAAAGAGTACTAAGTATTCCATAACCTGAAAATTCAATAGCAACAATTACAATAATGATTAAAACTAATTTTTTGTTCATTTTAAAAATAAATATAACAACAACACAATCCAGAAGAAAGGATAGTAAAAATAAATATATTTCTTAGCAAAAAGAAATGATATTGAGCTTTGTTTAGATGATTTTTTTTTCATCACTAATCATCTGCATGAACTTTTTCCTCTTTTTCATGCTTTTCTTGTGCTGCAATTGTGTACTTGGCAACAGGTCTTGCCATTAATCTTTTTAATCCTATTGGTTCTGCTGTATCTAGACAATAACCATAAGTATCTTCTCTAATTCTTCTTAACGCCTTATCAATTTCTGAAATTAATTTAATTTGTCTATTGATTGCTTTCATCTCTACATTGCTATCAATATATGAGTTAGCCTGGTCAACAATATCAGCGGAAATATTATTGTCATCCATCCCACCATTATAAAGGGCTTCATTATTAGCTTTGATTAATTCCTTTTTCCATTCAGTGAGTCTTATTCTGAAATACACTTTGTGTTTTTCACACATATATTTTTCAGTATCTTTCGGGACATAGGTTTTTGAAATTTTTACAGGAACTTTCGAAACAACTTTAGTCGAAGTTGGTTTTGCTTTACTTACAACTTTTGTTTTAGGTTTTGATACTTTTTTCTTTGCTTTAGCAGTCTTTGGCATAGCTTAATTTTAATCGCTCGGAGTATATTCAGCAAATTAGGGGTGTCAAGCAAGCTTAATTGTTATAAATATTTATAAATGACTATTAATAACAAAAATATTGATAATGTTTTTTATATTTTTGTTATAGCTCATCTAATTTTTTGGACTTTGATTCCATCACTTACAAACCATAATTTGCCACTAGATACAATCGAAGCTTTAGCATGGGGAAGTAATCTAGATTGGGGATTTAATAAACATCCACCGATGAGCGCTTTTTTTCCTGAAGTTTTATACCAAATTTTTGGACCTCAAGATTGGGTTTATTATTTATTAAGTCAAATTTTTGTAATTACTTCTTTTTATTTTGTTTTTAAATTCTCAAAAGAAATATTTAATAACAAGGTATTAGGTTTAATTTCTGTTTTATTAATCGAAACGATTTATTTTTATAATTTCACTTCACCAGAATTTAATGTAAATGTATGTCAATTACCTTTCTGGTCTTTAACAGTTTATTATTCTTGGAAAATTTTTAATGAAAAAGAAATAAAGTTTTCAGACTGTTTTTTAGTAGGTCTTTTTGCAGCTTTTGGTTTTTTATCCAAATATCTATTTCTTTATCTTTTGGTTTCAATTGACCTTTTATTTATTTATTTAATATTTTTAAAAAAAGAGAGAAAATTTGATTTCAAATATCTAATTACCATTGAAGTTTTTTTAGTAGTTTTAGTTCCACATTTAATTTGGTTAAATAATAACGAATTCATTACTATTACATATGGATTAGCTAGAACTGGCTTAGAACAATCTAGTTTTTTAGATCATATTAAATTTCCGGTAATTTTTTTGTTAAAACAATTAGGAATTTTAATTCCTTTTTTAATATTATCCTGGTTATTAGTTAAAAAAATTAAATTAAATTTAAATTTTAAAGATAAAAAATTACTATTTTTATTAGCAATTAATATTTTGCCAATTATTTTAATGCTTTTAACATCGTTAATTACTGGATCAAAAATAAGAACTATGTGGATGACACCTTTTTATCTATTTTTTGGCACACTGTTTGTTTATTTATTACAAGCTCAAGTTAATTATAAAAAGTTAAAACCATTTATGATTGGATTTATTTTCTTTTTCCTCTTATCACCTGTGCTTTATGCTTATGTTTCAATTTCAAAAGACGATAAGAGAACAGATTATCCAGGCAAAGAAATTGCAATAAAAACTCAATATGCTTGGAACCAACAATTCAGTTCTACTATAAATGTAGTTTTAGGTGATGAATGGAATGCTGGAAATCTTTCGTATCATTTAAATTCACGACCAATTTGGGAAGGTGTTGTTGAAAGAGAAAAGCTTGATCAATTGAAAGATTATATGTGTCTTGATAATATTTGTGTAGGAGCAAGATAGATGAAGTACGTGATATTAATTCCAATTTATAATGATAGAGATTCATTAAAATTACTGATTGAGAATATCAATAGTGAAATTAAAGATTTAAATCACGATATATCACTAGTCGTTATCAATGATGCTTCTTCTCAACAGATAGTCGATACCTACACAAACATTGAGAACATTAATTATATTGAGATAGTAAATATGAGAGAGAATAAAGGCCATGCAAGGTGTATTGCTACTGGCTTAAAATATATCTTTGAAAAGAAAGAGTTCGATTTTGTAATTCCTATGGATGGTGACGGAGAAGATAGACCTGAAGAAATTAAAAGTTTTATTAAACTTTCAGAACAATCAGGTGAAAAGTCAATTACTGGTGAAAGAGTTAAGAGATCTGAAGGTTTATTTTTTCAATTATGTTACCAATTTCACAAATTCCTAACTTTAGCATTTACTGGACAATCGATTAAATTTGGGAACTTTACTTGTTTATCAAAATCAACTGTAAAGAAACTTTTAGACGAAAAAGCTACCTGGAATAGTTTTTCTGGTTCATTAAAAAAAATAGAAAAAGATTTAATTTCTATTCCATCCACACGTGGCAAAAGATATTTTGGACCATCTCAAATGAGTTTCTTTAATTTATTAAAGCATTCACTTTCAATTATAAGTGTTTTCAGAAAAACAGTTTTAATTAGATCGGCTTTATTTATTATTTTTTATATATTACTTATCAAAAGCTATGCTTCAGTAATAACTTCATTACCATTAGTTTTTTTACTAATAATGATTTATTCAATTTCTAGTTTAGCTTTAAGAGAGAATATTGAGGAATTTAACAATTCCTTAACAAACATTCATGATATTGATAAAATTAAATAAATTATGAAAAACTTTGTAAGAAAAGTTGCTTTTGGAATTGGACCAAATGAACAAGCCCCGTCAGATCCTTTGAGGTGGGCTCTTGATCAAGTAAATGATGTACCAGAATTATCTTGGAAGGGTAAAATATATTCTGAAAAAGAATTAAGAAAACATTATAGAGATTGGGTTTATGGTGACAGAAAAGTATTAAGAAAAAAGTATAAAGATAACAAAACACTATACAAAACTCATAAAGATATTCTTAGACACAAAACAGGACAAAAGTTTTGGGAGTCTTTAGAAATTTCGATCAGACATAATGAAGGAATAAATAGTAGTAGTCCAGTTTTAGCCAAACTATGGATGTTTTGGGGAAACTTTTTTGCAATTAGTGAAAAAGATTTTTTAGCAAATTATTCAACTGGTGCCTATCAAAGAGAAATAATTCGACCTAATTTAAATCAAACTTTTGAAAAAATGGTTTATGATGTAACGACATCTTGGGCCATGATTCATCATCTAGATAATAGTGAGAGTGCTGGTCCTAAAAGTGTTACAGCAAGTGACGAGTGGAGAAGGAGAAAACAAGAACCTGCAACAATCAATGAAAACCATGCAAGAGAACTTTTAGAGCTTCATACTGTTTCACCTAAAGCTGGCTATACCCAAGAAGATGTAATTCAACTAGCATATATTATTACTGGTTGGCAACATAGATGGAGTAAAAAAAATTTAGAAACAGGCAATGTCTGGTTTAACTCTGAATATCATCAAATAGGTAAAAAAAATGTTTTGGGCAAAGAATATAAAAAAGGTAAAAAAGCATTAGCTGTTGTAATTAAAGATTTAGTAAATCATCCTAATTGTAGAGATTTTGTTGCAGAAAGACTTTGTAGATTTTTAATCACAGATGAACCTACAAAAGAAATGAAGCAACCAATTATTGATGCCTTCAAAAAATCTGATGGATTTATTCCTGAAATTCATAAAGCAGCAATTAAAGTTGCTTTTGAATACAATGATAAATACAAAAAATTTCAAACACCTGAAAATTGGTTAATTCAAGTTGCAAAAATTGCAGATTTAAATTGGCCACCTTCACCAGATCTAATGGATAAATACGAGCTAGGTCAAAGACCATTCGACTCTCAAAGAGAACCTGAGTGGTTATTACAAAATATTGGTCACCATCCTTACAGAGCAAAACAACCAAATGGTTGGTCGGACCATTCTGCTGATTGGATTTCTCCAGAATTATTAATTAGAAGACTGGTGTATGCAAAAGCAAGTTACAATTTTGCTAAAATGGGAAATAATAAAAATGCAGAATATTATGTGAATATGGTTGAGAATAATTTTGACAACCCAAGCAAAATAATGAAATACTTAAATCAAAAAAATAGATCTGTTGAAAAACATACTCTACTTTTTAACCATCCGGAGTTTTTAAAAGCATGAAGATATCAAGAAGAGATTTTTTAAAAACTACAGCTTTAACCTCACTATATTTTGCTGGTTTCAGTGCTCATAGTTATGCAAATTCAGGCAAAAAGAAAAATTTGGTAATTATAATGTTACGTGGTGGAATGGATGGTCTATGTGCTATTCCAGTTAAAGGTGACAAAAATTTTGAGAAATTGAGAAGTAAAATCAATCTTGATAGAACTTTAAAATTAACGTCAGATTTTGATTTACACCCAGCATTAAAAACATTTAAAAGTCTTTGGGATCAAAATTTAAGTGCTGCAGTACATGCAACAAATATCCCTTACACAGGTAGATCACATTTTGACGGTCAAAATTTAATGGAGTCAGGTGGTAAAATACCTTACCAAGAAAAAACAGGTTGGCTTGGAAGAGGAATGAAAACAGCTGGATTAACAGGACAAGGATTAGCTTTGGCTCTCCCTATGCCTCTATTAATCAGGGGCGTTCCAATGAATAATAATTATTTTCCTGTAGGTCGAAGTCTACCTTATCCTGCAACTTTAGAATTAATAAAACAAGCATATAAAGAGCATGATGAAAAATTATTAAGTGACAATCTGGAAATAATTTTAACAAGAGATTTTAATAATAGATCAAGAGATGACGCTTGGATTTTAGCTTCAAGCGCTGGTACAGAGTTATCAAAACCTGATGGACCTAAAGTTGCAGTTTTTGAAGTGGATGGTTTCGACACGCATGCTGCACAAGGAGCAACTGATGGGGCTCATGCAGATTGCCTATCAGATTACGACAATATCGTTAGATCTCTAAAATCATCAATGTCTGAAGAGGCATTTAATAATACTTTAGTTTTAACCCTAACTGAGTTTGGAAGAACGATTAAGCAGAACAGCAGTAATGGAACAGAGCATGGTTACGGTTCAGCCATTCTAATGGCAGGAGGACTTGTTAAAAAAGCACAAGTACACACGGATTGGCCAGGATTAAAGAAAAAGGAATTATTTGAAGGAAGAGATTTAAATTCTACAATAGACTCAAGAGCAATTTATGCTTCTGCAATGTCGTCTGTTTTTGATGTTGATTTTAAAAAAATTACTAAAGAAGTTTTTTGGGGAGAAAATTTACCAAATTTATCTGATAAGCTATTTAAAGCTTAATTCATGAAAAAAATCTTAACCGCTATTTTTATATTTATATTTTCAACTTCTGCTTATGCAAATAAAAATAAAAATACCTGGGACTACCCACTAAGCGTTTATGAAGGTTGGGTAGTTAAAGGATCAGCAAATCATTACAAATTCAAATCAGATTTAAGAGAAGACAAAAACGTTTTAAAAGAATTTAAAAAAAATAAAGATACAGGAATTATTAGCTATCTATTGTTTGAAAATGATAAAATTGTTATTGATGTTGCTGATATTCCTAAAAAAATTAGCAGCGGGGAATACATAATTGATGGCTTGTTACCTTCACACTCAATGGGTAAAAGTTTAGTGTCTTATGTAACTGGGCACGCAATTTGTGAAGGCTACATTGATAGCATAAATGTAAAATTAAATGATTGGCCATTAATTAAAAACACTCTTTATCAAGATGCAGTACTACTTGATCTTCTAAATATGAAAGGTGGAGATCAAAAATGGGTTGGCGAAAGAAGAAACGTTGGTTCAGACAATAGGATTAAGGGTGAAAAAAAAGAAGAAAATGTAAATGTTATTGGTCTAGAGAAAGTAATGAATAAATATTTAAAAGGTACAGAAAAAAGTAAATTAATTTATAACTATAGCGCCCTAACTACCAATGTAATTATGAACTATGTAAAATTCAAAGCAGGTGATGATTGGGACAAATTATTGCATAAAGTGTTCAATGAACATGCTAAAGTTAAAAATAGTGTTCAATTTCAAAGATCTAATAGAAAGTACGCTAAAACAAATTATGTTTCTGCAAGATATTCTTTTTATGCAAATAGATATGATTACTTAAGAATTGCAAAAACAATGATGGATGATTGGCATAATGATACTTGTGCTGGTAAATATTTAAAAACTATTTACGAAAATAGAACTAAAAAGAAAGATAACGTAAAGCATGCAACTGATGTAGGTCTTTATACAAAATCATATGGTGGTCAAATCCATTTTGATATTTTTGGAATTGATAAGAAAAGAAAAATATTAGGATTAAGTGGATTTGCAGGACAAAATATATTGATTGATTTAGACAATAAAAGAATAATAGTTATTAATTCATTATATAGAAATTATAATTGGAAAAAAATTGTTTACAAAGTAATTAAAGGTTAAGTAAAGAAATACTAATATTTTTAATTAGATTTAATTCTCATTAAGCATTATTCTTACTAAATGGTAAAAGTTAAAAATATTCTTTTTATAATGGCTGATCAATTGAGGTGGGATTATCTTTCTTGTTATGGTCATCCTCATTTGAAAACTCCACATATTGATAGTTTAGCAAAAAAAGGAGTTCAGTTTGAGTCTGCTTTTGTCCAATCACCTGTATGTGGGCCTTCTAGAGCATCTTACTATACGGGAAGAACAGTTTTTAGTCATGGTTCAACTTGGAACCAAGTTCCACTTCCAATTGGAGAATTAACTATTGGAGATTATTTGCGTCAGTCAGGAATAAGAACTGGTGTAGTTGGAAAAACACACATGAGACCAGATTTAGAAGGTATGAGTAGACTTGGTATAACTAAAGATACCGAAATAGGATTGATAGTTAGTGAACCTGGGTTTGATCCTTATGAAAGAGATGATGGACTTCATCCAAATAATCAAATTAAAAATTCAAAAAAAACTTTATCTTATAATGAATGGTTAAATAAACTTGGGTATGACGGACCCAATCCATGGAATGATTGGGCAAATTCTGCTGAGGGAGAAAATGGTGAGATATTAAGTGGTTGGCGATTAAGAAATTCTAATAAACCTGCAAGAATTCCAGAGGAACATTCCGAAACAGCTTTCATGACCAATCGAGCAATGGAATTTATAGAAGAAAGCAAAGATAAACCATGGTTTTTACATTTATCTTATATCAAACCACATTGGCCTTATATGGCGCCAGCTCCTTATCATAATATGTATTCTCAAAATGAATTTTATCCTGTGCATAGAAATGATGTAGAGAAAAATAATGATCATCCAGTTTACAAAGCATTTATGGAAAACAGTATTTCCAAAACTTTTTCAAAAGACGAAGTTAGAAACACTGTTCTATCTGGATACATGGGATTAATTAAACAAATTGATGATAATTTAGGAAGATTATTTAAATTTTTAGAAGAAAGTGGCAATATGGAAGATACTATGATCGTATTCACCTCTGATCATGGTGATTACCAAGGAGATCACTGGCTAGGTGAGAAAGAATTATTTCATGAACAGTCCGTCAGAGTTCCAATGATAATTTATGACCCTAGTGAACATGCAAACAAAACAAGAGGGACTAAAGAAAACAAATTTATTGAAGCAATAGATTTGCTCCCAACTTTTTTGGATGCAGTAGAAAGTCCAGTTAGTAAACACAGACTAGAAGGAAATTCTTTAATTCCATTATTGAAAGGAGAAAACACTAAAGATTGGAAAGAATTTGTTTTTAGTGAAATAGACTATGCTTTTAATGAAGCAAGAAAAATACTGAACATAGGAGCCTCAGACGCAAGAGCTTTTATGATAAGAAATAATGATTGGAAGTATATTTATTACAAAGGATTTGAACCGCAGTTGTTTGACTTAAAAAATGATCCTGAAGAATTTAATGATTTAGGAAAATCTGAAAAACATTCAAAGATTAGAGAAGAAATGAAAGAATTACTTCTGAAAAGAATTATAGATAGAAAAAATAGAGTTGCAGCCACAGATGAGTTTGTAACTAAAGAAAGAGATTACACTAAAGATGATGGTATTATGATTGGTGTTTGGTAATTATGATGATGCCATTAAGCTTGGCAAATACAAACATATTGCTGGAAAAGCAATAATAAGCGCAACTCTAATTACATCAGTTAATAAAAAAGGAATTGTTCCAAACCAAATAGTTTGAAGAGGTGTATTTTGCATCACTCCTTTAATTACAAATAAATTCATTCCTACAGGTGGAGAGACCAATCCAAACTCAACTACTATAACAGCAAATATTCCAAACCATACAGGATCTATACCAGCATCAACTATCACTGGAAAAAAAACTGGAATAGTTAAAAATAGCATCGCTAAAGAGTCCATTACAGTTCCAAGTACTAAATAAATTACACATATAACTAAAATAATTCCTAATGGTGTTAGTTCTAAATAGTTTATAAAATCAACAACTGCAAAAGGAAGTTGTGTAACGGTAATTAAGTAATTGAATATACTTGCACCAATTACAATTAAATATAATGAACCAACAGTTTTAATTGTTGTCCATAATGCCTCTTTCAACAATTTTAATGTAAGTTGTCCTCTAGCAAAAATAAATATTAAAACCAAAATTACTCCGACAGCAGCACTTTCCGTAGCGGTAAAGAAACCCAAATAAAGACCACCCATTATAATTACAAAGATTAAAAAGATTGGAAATACTTTTGAAATTGCAGAAATTCTCTCTTTAAGAGGCATCTTTTTTCCGTAACCTCCCTGTGATGGATAGACTATGAGATAAACTCTAATTGCTATCATGTATAAAATTACAGCTATAAGTCCTGGAATTAATGCTGCAAAGAAAAGTTCTTGAACTGATTGCTCTGTTAAATATGCGTAAATTACTAAAATAACACTTGGTGGAATTATAATTCCAAGAGTGCCCCCAGATGCAATTGATCCGCTTATTAAAGCATCACTATATCCATGCCTTTTCATTTCTGGTCCTGCCATTTGAGACATCGTTGCAGCAGTTGCAATTGAAGATCCACAAATCATTCCAAAACCAGCACAAGCTCCTACAGTTGACATTGCTAGTCCACCTTTATAGTGACCAACAACTGCATAAGCAGCGTCATATAAATTTCTAGATAAATTTGCACTATTAGCAAGGTTTCCCATTAAAACAAAAAGTGGAAGTACTGATAAAGTATACTTGGATACTGCATCAAATGGTGCAGTGCCTAAAACAAAAATAGCAGGATCAAAACCTGATATTAATGCAAATCCAGTAAATCCTACAAGCAACATTGCAATTCCTATTGGAATATTTAAGACCATAAGTATTAAGACTGCTGCAAAAGCTATACCTCCATTAATGATTGGACCCATTTCCATTAAATATCTTCCTTTATAGAGTTTGTTTGAGATAATTCCTTAATAAACCAAAAAACAATAGCTATTACACTCAACCACATACCAAAAGCACAAATAAAATAAAACGGATAAAAATATAGTTCTAAATCAATCGTAACTCTTTCGTTTGACATAAATTTTAAAGATGTTTTTGTCGTTGCATAAGCCATTAAAGACATAATGATTATCATTAAAAAAAATTTAAGAATTATGAGCCAAGTTTTAAATATTCCTAAATTTAAATTATTAATAAAATCAGCAGATACATTTGCGTTTAGAAAAAAAGCTCTTGGCATTGCTAAGAAAGCAACTAAAGCCATACCAATTTCAACTAATTCGATTGTTCCTGTAACAGGAGAGTTTAAAAATCTTCGACCAAATACGTCACAGAAAGTTAATACTGATAATAGTAAAAGTATTAAACCAGAGGCAATGGCTGAGTAATCAAATATTTTATTCATATTTTTTAAAAACTATCTTCAAATATATGAAACATTAGCATATAAGGTTGGTTTAAAACAGAAAGTATTATTTATGAAGTTTATTTCTTATTCGCATAACGATGAACATAAATTTGGTATTTTAGATAATAATCTTATAACAGATCTTACAGGTAAAATATCAGGAGCAACTTCTTTAAAAGATCTGATTTTAAAAAAAGGTATCTTGGAAGCAAAAAAATATGCCTCTGCAAACCCTGGTAATTTGAGTGTAAATGATATTAAATATTTACCACTAATACCAAATCCTGGAAAAATTATTTGTGTAGGATTGAATTATAACGAACATGTTAAGGAAACCAATAGAACTGTAGAGGAAAATCCTGTAATTTTTCATCGTTTTCCAGAAAGTCAAACAGCACACTTACAACCGATCCAAAGACCAATTGCTTCTGACAATTTAGATTTTGAAGGTGAGATGGCTGTAATAATGGGAGAAGCTGGCAAACATATTAAGCCAGAAGACGCTTTAAAACATATAGTTGGTTATTCTTGTTATAATGAAAGTACCATTAGAGATTGGCAGAGACATACTAGACAGTTTGGAATGGGAAAAAATTTTGAAAAGACAGGAAGCTTTGGACCACACATGGTTCTTGCAGAAGATATTAAAGATTATAAAGAGCTTACCCTTGAAACTAGATTAAATGGTGAAGTAATGCAAAATGCAAAATTAAGCCAATTAATTTTTGATATCCCAGTATTGATTTCTTATGTTTCAAAAGCAATGGCTTGGAGAGCTGGAGACGTGTTGGTCACAGGAACACCAGGAGGCGTTGGATTTAAGAGAAACCCGCCAGTTTTCATGAAACCTGGCGACAAAGTTGAGGTAGAAGTGACCCAAATTGGTGTTTTATCTAACACAATTAAAGATGAAATAATCTAAAATTCAAGTTACTATTTTAGAATAATTTTAAATAACAAGGGGATAATTTTATGAAAAAGAAATTAATTGGATTAATTATTGGAATTTTTTCTTTCAGCATAGTAAGTGCATCTTCTGCAACTGAACTTAAGTTGGCGACTTTTGAACCACCAAAAGCATTTATTGCAAGTAAAATTCTTGCAGCTTGGGCAACAAAAGTTAATCAATGTTCGGGAACATTAAATGTAAAAATGTATGCTGGTGGAGTTTTAGGAAGTCCTCCTAAACAATATGATATCGTAACATCAGGTGTTGCAGATATTTCATGGACAGTTTTAGGATATATTGGAGGTCAATTTCCTTTAAGTTCAGTAATTGAATTACCGTTTCTTACAAGAACGTCTAAAGCTGGAACTACAGCTTTAAATACTCTTTTTAACGAAGGATATTTAGATAAAGAAATGGCTGGAATTAAAGTAATTGGTCTTCACTCTAATCCTGGATATCAAATTCATATGAAGGATACTAAAGTTGTTAAACCTGCAGATTTTAAAGGTAAGAAGATGAGAGTACCAAGCAAAATCGCCGGAACAATTTTAAAAACTTTGGGTGCAACGGGAGTGAAAGTACCTGCTCCAGGAACTTCTGAAGCTTTAAGCAAAGGTGTTGTAGATGGAACCCCATTTCCATACACTGCTGTAGGTTCATTCAGATTGTTTGATGTAACTAAGTATCATACTGAAGTTAATATCACTAACGCTACATTTGGTTTAATTATGAATGAAGATAAATTCAATAGTTTACCAGCAGGAGATCAGGCTTGTATAAATAAATATAGTGGCCATGCTTTCGGTGACTGGGCTTCAGGATTGATTGATAATCAAAATGCAATTATGAAAAATGAAATCTCAAAAAGAGATGGGCATGAAATTATAATTGCATCAGATGATGTTATTGCTGAATACAAAAAAATCTTGGCACCAATCGAGTCTAATTGGTTAAAAGAAATGAGTGGTAAAGGTCTTGACGGTGATGCTGTTCTAAATAGAGCAAGAGAAATCATCACTGCTGTAGAAGGCTAAAATAACACACACTATTTATGAGCCCACATTTTATGTGGGCTCATTTAATTTAAGGAATTTTAATGGCAATCAAAGCTCTAAGCTACATTGGAGTAAATTCAGATAAATTTGAAGACTGGTCTTATTACAGTCAAAAAAATTTAGGAATGCAACTAGTGGATAGAGGAAAAGGTATTTTATCTTTTCGAATGGACGATCAAAAACAACGTTTAACTATAACTGGTGATAAAGGGGATAA
Organism: uncultured Pelagibacteraceae bacterium; assembly: GCA_902590535.1. GTDB lineage: Bacteria > Pseudomonadota > Alphaproteobacteria > Pelagibacterales > Pelagibacteraceae > Pelagibacter. Next base: position 87,015 of record CACIXF010000002.1, on the reverse strand, counting down.
TCTTGGATTTTTAGGTTGGGAAGTTGAAAATAAAGAAGACTTAGAATCTTTTGCTTCAAAACTAGAACAAAATAATATTAAGGTAAATCAAGGAAACAATTCATTTGCAGATAAGAGATTTGTAGAAGATTTAATTTACTTCAATGATCCACAAGGAAATAGAATTGAATTAGTTTATAATCCGATGAATGACAATGATCCATTTAAACCAGGTCGTCCAATATCAGGATTTAAAACTGGAGCATTAGGTATGGGTCATGCAGTTGTTCATGTAAAAAAAATTGATGATTTGATACCATTTTATACAGAGGTTTTAGGATTTAAAATTAGTGACTACAGTCACACACCTATTTCTTTATGTTTTTTTCATGTTAACGGCAGACATCATAGTTTAGCATTATTTGGATCAGGGAGAACAGGCTTCCATCATTTTATGGTAGAATACAATAGTCTTGATGATGTTGGCCAAGGATATGACCTGCTACAATATGAAGACAATAAAATAGCTTACACTTTAGGTAGACATACGAATGATTATATGACTTCATTTTATTCAATAACACCATCTGGTTTTTTTATTGAAAATGGTTGGGGTGGAAGAATTATTGATCCAAAAACATGGAAACCCATTGAAACTTTTGAAGGACCAAGTTTTTGGGGACATGAAAGATTATATTTACCTGATGAAGAAAGAATGAAATTTAGAAATAAAAGATTAGAAACCGCTTCAGAAGGAAAACAAGCACCACTTTTTATTGATTGCCCTTGGTTATATTCAAATACTATAAACAAAAAATAACAGGATTATTATTTTGTAAATGAAAAAGTATGATGTTGTAATTGTAGGTTTTGGTCCAACAGGAGGCACTTTAGCAAATTTATTAGCTCTACACGGTTTTTCAATTTTAGTTTTGGAAAAGGAAAAAAGTTTTTATCCATTGCCAAGAGCAGTACACTTTGATGACGAGGTTATGAGAGTGTTTGAAACAATTGGTATAACCAACACTTTTTTAAAACATACAATAATTAATAAAGGAACAAAGTTTGTTGATAAAAAAAATAGAGTAATTTTAGATTGGCCAAGACCAAGAGAAATCACAGAGAATGGATGGTATCCTAGTTATAGATTTAACCAACCTCATTTAGAAAGAGAACTTAGAAAGAAACTAAAATCTTACAAAAAGGTTGAGATTAAACAAAGTTCTAATGTCATAAAAATCATGAATAACAAAAATGATGTAGATATCAGGTTTGAAGACATTAATTCAAAAAAAATATTTGAAATAAAATCAAAATATTTAATTGGTTGTGATGGAGCTAATTCAATAACAAGATCACAAATGAAAACAAAAATGAATAATCTTGGTTTTACTCAAAAATGGGCAGTAATAGATTTAATATTAAATAAAAATAAGAAAAGTTTACCTGACAGGACTATTCAATATTCAAATCCTACAAGACCCGCTACTTATTGTAGAAACGTGGGTAAAAGAAGAAGATGGGAGTTTGCAATTAAAAAAACTGAAAAAATAGAAACCATTCTTTCTGATAAGTATATTTGGAATTTTTTAAAGCCTTGGCTTAAAAAACAAGAAGCTCGAATGGAGAGAAAAACAATATACACATTTCAATCAGCACTAGCTAAAAGCTGGAAAAAAGGGAGAATTTTTTTAGCTGGAGATGCAGCTCATTTGATGCCACCATTTATGGGTCAAGGAATGTGTGCAGGTATAAGAGACGTTTCAAATCTTGCATGGAAGATTTCACATTGTTTAAAAAAAAAACATGATGATAAGCTTTTAAATACTTACCAATCTGAAAGATCTTCAAATGTTAAAGAGTACATAGAAACTACGATGCGTATGGGAGAATTTGTAAATGCAGTAGGAAAGTCCCCGATAACTAATAATATTTCTGCAGATAGCAAAGGTAGAAAAAGTATGAAATCAATAAAACCTAGACTTGGACATGGCTTAGGTGATTTAAAAGATAAGTTTCGAGGAAAAATTTTTCCACAAATTGTAATTAAGAAAAATAAAAAATTAGATGAAAAGTTTTCTTTAAAACCTGCTTTAATTATATCTGATAAAATTAAAAAAAATATATCTTCAAAAATTAAATTAATAAAATCTAAAAATATTAAAAACTTAGAACTCTTTTTTAAGGAACATAACTGTAAAGCTGTTATAGTGAGACCCGATAGATTTATTCTCTCTTCATGTACATCGGTTAAAAATTTTAATTCTTATTTAAATAAGAATTTATTTTTATTAGCTTAATTTAAACAATTTATTTATTGCATCAACTTTCATATGATTATCAGATGCAATTTCACCATTGGGCATGAATAATGAATTTTCAAATCCAACTCTTATTTTACCTCCAAGGCTCACAGCTTTTTCTAGACAGCTCATTTCTTCTTTTCCAAAGGCACATATTGACCAATCAAGTTTTATATTGTGTTCTTCCATTTTTTTTATAAATAAAGAAATATTTTCTGGATAACTTATTCTTCCACTATAATGACCAATAACAAATAAACACCAAGCCCCATTAATTTGAATTTCTGCTTTATTAAGTAATTTGATTAACAAATCTATATCTTCAGGCTGATAAAGTATGTGTTGAACTTTTGTTCCTGCTTCAGTTAAATACTTGTAAAGTTTAATATCCTCGTTTTCTGGATTTCTTGAAGGGATTAATTCTGATGTTCCAATTGACGCCCCTGGTGGCGTTACATCGTATGCAAGTTTTCTCATATCAGCCGGAGAGTATTTACCAACTGCTTCTGTAGTAACCTGTATATGCATATTTGGCACCTGATGCTCTAATTCGTTTAATGCTTCTTTGTAAAGACCAGCATCCAAGACGTGTTGTCCTTCCTTATCCCTAACATGCAAGTGTATTGCACCGGCGCCAGCTTCGTAACAAGATTTTGCTGTTTCTACTGTTTCGCTAATTGTTAATGGAACAGCTGGATGATCTTTTTTTATTTTTCTAGCTCCATTTGGAGCTACCATTAACTTAGGTAATTTTTCTGGCTGATAAAAACCCATAAATTTATATTAGTTTAACTTAGTTATATTGTAAAAAGGTTTCTGTTTATTGACATTATAATTAATAAAAATTAAGTTTGATTATATCTAACCGAAGTCTGGTTGTGCTGACTTTTAAAAAAAGGGACAACAAAAAAATTAATTTTTAAAAGAAAGACAACATGATTAAAAAAATATTACTAATCATTACTTTAAGCTTATTAACTTCAAGCAATCTATTTGCTTCTGAGTGGTTCAATCAAATGAAATTCAATAAATGGCTTTCGGAAAATGGTCACTCTCAATATTTAAAAAATGGAGGTGAACCGGTTGATTATTGTGCAACATTAAAAAAAAATAGTGCTAGCTGGTTACATGAGGAATGTGGAAATTATCCAGAAGGCAAAATGAGACTAATGAACAATTTAGACATTAAAATTAAAAATAAAGCATTATCAGGTACCAATATTACTTATCATGCAAACCCAAATAGAGACACCCTGATTTATTATTTATGGAAATACTCATATAGAGATAGAGGTGGACATTTAAAAGAGTTTAAACCTACAAATGATTCCTACGATTTTAAATTCAACTTAATTGAAGATGAATTTTTAAAAAAACAAATGAAAACCAAAGGCATCCTTAGTTATTTATATTATCAAGATGGTGAAGTATTAATTGACGAACTTTCTCCTAAAGAAAGATTAGGAGAGTTTTTGAATAATGAAACAAAATTTTATTCAATGTCGATGGGTAAGTCAGTAACTTCTTATTTAGTAGGCCACGCCATATGTGAGGGTTATATTGATGGAGTTGATGCAAGAGTAAATGACTGGCCTATAATAAAAGATTCACTTTATCATGATCAAAAATTAATTAATTTTTTAAATATGAATACTGGTGATCAAAAATATATCGATGAGTTTGAAGATGGTACTAGTAAATTAGGCGCATATGAAGATAGAGATATTGAAACAACAATGCGCTTATTCTTTAGAAATAAAAATACAAAAAAATCTAAGGAAAGATACAATTACAATGGATTTGTCACTCAGTTAATTTTAAACTATATGAAATTTAAAATCGGTGAAGATTATGAAAAATTTTATAGCAAAGTTTTCAATGATAAAATAAAGATCAAAAATAGCATTCGTTATGGCTATACTAGTCTTAAAGAACATTTTGGAAATGGACATCCTAACATAATGGCAACAAGATTTGACTATCTTAGAATTGCAAAAGCTATAATGGATGATTATCAGAATGATACTTGTGTTGGAAAATATTTAAAAGAGATTTACGAAAGAAGAATACCAAAAGGAAGCAAAGAAAAAGAAGAGCCCTTATTTAATCGTACAAAATCGTACGGGGGTCAATTTCATATGGATTTTCCAGGATTAAAAGACAAAATTATATTTGGTATGGGTGGCTATGGCGGGAATATGATTTTAATTGATGTAGAAAATTCAAGAATACTAGTTGTTAATTCCCTTCATTATAATAATAAAAAATACAAATATAATCACAAAAAACTACTGCACGATCCATTTAAAAAAGGTAAATGATAAATCTTTAGCAGCAACCGCAGCTTTTTTTAGCAGCTTTTGGTTGATCTTCAGCTTTTGCAGCTTCTAATTCTTTTTGTTCGTCTTCGAGAGCTTTTTGTTTCTTTGAAATCTTGTCTTCAAAGTAATCATAAAGAGAAGCAAAACCTAATTTAGAGGCTCTTTTTTCCTCATAATCTCTTCGCCCTTTAAGGTTTTCAATTATTTTGACTATTTCTTGGTTTTGCATGCCTCTTTTTTATTAAAAAAACTAGATAAATCAACCTCTAATAGTTGGCAAACTATAGAAGTCAGCAGTATCAAGTTTAGAGGAATATTGCCTTCTCATGTTCCATTTTTTATGAACTCCAGCACTAGCAACACTTAAAGTAGATCTTCCATATCGGTGATTAGTATTATCAATTGATCTCATTAAGCTATTTATTTTTTCATCTTTTTCAGAAGTAAATAAATTTGTTTTATCACTAGCATTCGATAACCCTGTTAGCATCACACCTGCTTTTTGATAACGGTAACCATTTTTAAAAATACTTTCTAATATTGAAACTGCTGTCTTAACTGTTTCAATACTGTTGTTTGTTGCAATTGGAAAATCAACGGTCTTTGCATTTGAATAGTAACCAAAGTTTCTTTGAAAAGGACTAGTTCTTACAAATACAGTAATTGCTTTTGCAACTAATGACTCTGATCTAATTTTTTCAGAGGCATTTAAGCAATAATTTGCAACTGCTTCTTTTAATTCTTGAAAAGTTTCAATTCTTTTTCCAAATGATCTTGAAACAACACAGCTTTTTCTTTTAGTTGTAGTGGTCTCTAATCCAATACAAGAAATTCCTCTAAGCTCCATTGCGGTTCTTGAACTTAAAACATTTGAACTTTTCTTAATCCAGGTATTAGATTTATTTTTAAGTTGTTTAGCATTATAAATTCCATGTTTTTGATAAAACTTAGTTAGTTGTCTTCCAACTCCCCACACATCATTAATTTCAACTTTTTCTAAAATAGGATCTAAGTTTTCAATACCAATTAAACTGGTAACTCCAGATTGTTTTTTCTTTGCGATATGATTTGCAACTTTACTTAAAGTTTTTGTATTTGCTATTCCGATACTGGTTGGAATACCTGTCCATTGTAAAACTGTTTCTCTAATTTCTTTTCCAATTTTTTCTACTTCGCTATCAGGAAAGTTTGATAAATCTAAAAATGCTTCATCAATTGAATAAACTTCTATTTCTGAATTAAATCGTTTAAGAGTTCGCATCACTCTTCTCGATAAATCTCCATATAAAGAATAGTTTGAAGAAAAAACCTCAACTTTATTTTTAAGAATAATATCTTTTGCTTTAAAGTAGGGCTCACCCATTTTAATTCCTAAAGCTTTTGCTTCATTTGATCTTGAAATGATGCAACCATCGTTATTAGATAAAACAACAACAGGCTTTCTTCTTATTTTTGGATTAAATAACCTTTCGCATGAAACATAAAAAGAATTACAATCAATTAATGCTATTTTTTTAGTACGTAGAATGGATGACATAAGTAACAACTCCCCAAATAAAAATATCTTGTTCTTCATTAATTAAAATTCTGTCAGAAAATTCTTTAGATCCAGAAGTTAAAAATTTTTTATCTCGTTCTTGAACTAAAGTTTTAACTACAAGTTCGTCATGAACATTTGCAATCACCGTTGAAAAGTTTTTTGGTTTTAAACTTTTATCAACTACCAATAAGTCACCATCATTAATTCTAACATCGACCATTGATTTTCCTTGAACTCTGATGATGAAAGTTGCCGGAACATTTCTTATTAAATGCATGTTCAGATCAATATCTTCTTCGATATAATCAGTAGCGGGGGAAGGAAAACCAGCGCCTGCTTTATGTAGATAATAAGGGATTGTTAGTTTCATGTTCTTGTTTTGTTCTAATTTATAGACTATTTATACAATACACTCAAGAGGTTGTATTTTGAGTCTGTAACTGAATCAAAAGTGAATCAAAACGTGAACATCCAAACTACATTTTGTATGCTTGTGGATAACTTCAACCACTAGTAGTTTAAGTTGGTTATTAAGTTATATAAATTTTAATTTGATTATGAGTATTTTAGATTTTGTAATGGTTGGTTCTAATGATTATAAGAAATCAAGCGAGCTATATGATGCTGCTTTTGAACCATTAAATTTAAAAAAAATTCTAATAACAGAAAAATATATTGGTTATGCTCATTCAAGCGAACCTGAGAAAGTAATATTTTATATAACCAATCCAGTTAATGGTAAACCAGCGACCATGGGCAATGGATCACAAGTAACACTGTTAGCAGAGTCTAAAGAGGCAGTAGAAAAATTTTATGAGATTGCAATTTCGAAAGGAGCAACAGATGAGGGGGCACCAGGGGTTAGAAAAGATGGAAATTACTATGGGTATATCCGCGACTTAGACGGAAATAAGATTGCAGCAAAAAGTGTTTTAAAATAAAAAGGAGATATATGAAATTGAATTGTCATTGTGGAGCTGTTGAAGCAGAAATAAATGCTACAGTTAATGAATTAGCAAAAATTGTAAGATGCAATTGTTCTATTTGTAAAAGAAAAAATGCAACAATGGGGATGGTAAAGAATGAAGATTTTAAAGTTACTAAAGGAGCAGATAAATTAAAACTTTATCAGTATCATACTAAAGTAGCTAACCATTATTTTTGTACTGAATGTGGAATTTATACTCATCACAATCCTAGAAGTGCACCGACTATGACTGGATTTAATATGGGATGTGTAGACGAGGTTAAAGTAGAAGATTTAAAAGAAGTAGCTTACTTTGATGGTCTTAATCATCCAATGGATCAAGAAAAATAAAGTCTAATGAAATTATCTGAAGAGTGTTTTAAGAAAGTTAAAAAAGATTGTTTTAAGTTTATTAAATCACAAGAAACATCAACCGAAAAGTTTGGAAATAAGGAGGGGATGATTAAGAATTTTTTAATCCCAATATGTTTTTGGATTGCAAAAAAAGCAAATAACAAAAAACCTTATTTTGTTGGATTAGCTGGAGGACAAGGAACAGGTAAAACAACTATTAGCTCCATAATAAAGATAATATTAGAAAAGTATTTTAAATTAAAAGTATTTAAGATTTCTATTGATGATTTTTACAAAACTAGAAAAGAAAGAATAGCTTTATCAAAAAAAGTACACCCAATGTTACTTACTAGAGGAGTGCCCGGAACTCATGATATCAATATGATGTTGGATTTCTTTAAAAAATCTAAAGCAAAAAAATTTAAAAGTATGAAATTACCTAATTTTAATAAGGCAATTGATGACAGATTTTCTAAAAACAAATGGAACAAAATTAATAAAAGACCAGATATTATTATTTTTGAAGGGTGGTGTGTTGGAGCGAGAGCGGAAGCTAACAAAACGTTAAAAAAATCTATAAACTCTATGGAAAAGGCCAATGATCATAAACTGGTTTGGAGAAAATATGTTAATCAACAATTAAAAACTACATATAAAAAGCTATATTCACAGTTAAATTGTATGATTTACTTAAAAGCAAAAAACTTTAGTTTATTGCAAAAGTGGAGATTAAAGCAGGAACATAAGTTATGGTTAAAAACAAAGAAAAAGGGTGGTCATAAAATAATGAGCAAGGGAGATGTGATTAATTTTATGCAAACTTATCAAAGAATTACTCAAAATATGTTCAAAAATATGCCGAAATATGCATCTATAATTTTAAATTTAAACAGTAACCATCAAGTTAAAACTGCTGTATATAAATCGAAATGAAAATAATATTTATCATAGTTATCGCATCGATATTCTATTTTGGTAACGCATTTGCGGTTACCCTTCTTGATGCATTAAATCAAACATATAAAAACAATATTCAATTAAATGCTGAAAGAGAAAATATTAAAGTATCAGAAGAAGATGTAAATATTTCAAAAGCTGATTACAAACCTTCTTTTACTGTAAAAGGATCAAAAAGTTTTGAGAATACAAACAAATTAACAAATCAAAGTGGAAGCGATGCGAGCATAACCGATGTAGATCCATTCACTACTTCGATCAAATTAGAACAAACTTTATTAGATTATGGAAGAGATCTTACACTTCAAAAAAATATTACTGCTTTAGATTTAGCAAAAGCTCAGTTAATTAAAAAAGAACAGGATATTTTACATAAAGCAATTGATGCATTCACAAATTTAATTCTCGCTAGAGAGACACTAGATATTAATGCTAAAAATTTAAATCTTTTAATTAGACAAGTAGAAAATGATAAAATTAGAAGAGACAGAGGTCAAATTACAAATACTGACTTAGCACAATCTGAGTCTTCTCTTGCAGGTGCACAAGCTCAGTTTGCGAAAGCAAAAAGTGACTTATTAATCAGTAAACTTAATTATGAGAATATAATTGGTAAAATTAGTGATCCAAATCAATTACAAAAAAATTCAAATGCGATAGTTGGTATTCCAAGTACTTTAAATGAGGCAATTAATCTTTCAAAACAAAATAACCCTGATATTCAAATAGCAAAATTTGATTTAGCTAAAGCCGAAAAGGAATTAGCAATATCAGAGTCAGACTTGAAACCAACTGCTTCTTTATCTTTAGAAAGGTCTTATATAGAAGATCTTAGTTCTACTTATGATGAGAGAGAAAAAGATATTTTAAAAGCTGAGATTAGTTGGCCGTTTTATTCAGGTGGAAAAAAAAGATCAACTATTTCTAAAAATTCAAATTTAACTACTAGAAAAAGATTATTGTTAGATGATGTTGTTAGAACCAATGAAACAAATGTTGCAAGTGCATGGTCTAGTCTAGAATCTTCAGAAAGTTTTTTAAATTCAGTTAGATTTCAAGTAAAAGCAGCTGAAATAGCTAACGAAGGAATTGCTGCAGAATATGAAAGAGGTTCTAGAACTACTTTAGATGTTATCCAATCAAATGCTTTATTACTTTCTGCTCAAATTTCTTTAGCAAGTTCAGAGAAAAACTATTTAATGGCTCAATATAATCTACTTAAGGCAGTAGGTTTGCTAAACAGCCAATATCTAAAACTTAAGTAATTATTTGATTTTTAAAGCAAAAAAATAAATATATTGCTAATGAGAACAAAATGTGTACATTTATTTCATGATTCGAGTGTTAAAAAATTTAAAAAAAGAGGCAAAAAATGACGAAAAATAACCTAAAAGTAGTTAAATCTACTAAAGATCAAGAAATGGATGTTAAAGAAAAGAACAAAGCGTTAGACGCTGCGATAGCTCAAATTACAGATAATTTTGGAAAAGGCTCTGTAATGAAGCTTGGTGAAAAAAGAGCGATGGATATTGAGTCTGTTTCAACAGGTTCTTTAAGTCTTGATTTAGCTTTAGGTATAGGCGGATTGCCAAAAGGAAGAATTATTGAAGTTTATGGGCCAGAATCATCTGGAAAAACAACATTAGCATTACAAGTTGTTGCCGAAGCTCAAAAATCTGGTGGAATTTGTGCATTCGTTGATGCAGAACACGCATTAGATCCAGTTTACGCAAAAAAATTAGGTGTAAATACAGAAGAACTTTTAATTTCACAACCAGACACTGGTGAACAAGCTTTAGAAATCGCTGATACACTAGTAAAATCAGGCTCTATTTCAGTAATCGTAATTGACTCTGTTGCAGCTTTAACTCCTAAAGCTGAAATCGAAGGAGAGATGGGAGATCATCATGTTGGTCTTCAATCAAGATTAATGAGTCAGGCTTTAAGAAAATTAACTGGTTCAATTTCAAATACAAACACGATGATGATTTTCATTAACCAAATCAGAATGAAAATTGGGGTTATGTTTGGAAGTCCAGAGACAACATCAGGCGGTAATGCACTTAAGTTTTACTCATCTGTAAGAATGGATATTAGAAGAATTGGTGCGATCAAAGATAAAGATGAAATTATTGGTAACTCTACAAGAGTGAAAGTAGTTAAGAATAAAGTAGCACCACCATTTAAAGTTGTTGAGTTTGACTTGATGTATGGAAGAGGAATTAGCAAGATGGGCGAATTAGTCGATCTTGGCTCTAAAGCAGATATAATTGAAAAATCAGGTGCATGGTATGCTTACAAAGGTGAGAAGATTGGTCAAGGCAGAGAGAATGCTAAGACTTATTTAGCTCAAAACCCTAAAGTTGCTGCAGAGATTGAAATGGCAATTAGAGAAAAAGCAGGTGTGATTTCTAAGAAAATAGAAGGAAATCCAATTGATCCTGAAAAATTGGAGAAAGAAAAGAAAGTAGCTGAAAAAGAAGAAGCTGAAAAAGCAGAAGCTACTCCCCCATCTAAAAAGAATTAATAGGTCATCTTTATTAATAAAAGGCGCTTAATTTAAGCGCCTTTTTTCCCTTCGGTATCTAGACATAGAATAAAAAAGCTGTATTTTAAAAATATGGCAGACAAAACACTCAATGAAATAAGAAATACTTTTTTAAAGTATTTTGAAAAGAACAGTCATAAGATTGTGGAATCTAGTAATTTAGTTCCAAATAACGATCCCACATTGATGTTTGCCAATTCTGGAATGGTCCAGTTTAAGAATGTTTTCACAGGATTAGAAAAAAGAGATTACGTAAGAGCAACCACCTCACAAAAATGTGTAAGGGCAGGTGGAAAGCATAACGATTTAGAGAATGTTGGTTACACACCAAGACACCATACATTTTTTGAAATGTTGGGAAACTTTTCTTTTGGTGATTACTTCAAAGAACAAGCAATTCATTATGCTTGGAACTTAATTACAAAAGATTTTGGAATAGATAAAAACAGACTTTATGTAACTGTGTTTCATGAAGATGATGAGGCCTTTAATTTTTGGAAGAAAATAGCGGGTTTTAGCGATGATAGAATAATTAGAATTGCTACATCAGATAATTTTTGGTCAATGGGAGAGACAGGTCCTTGTGGTCCATGCTCGGAAATATTCTTTGATCATGGTGATCATTTACCTGGAGGATTACCAGGGTCTAAAGATGAAGATGGAGATAGATTTATAGAAATTTGGAACTTAGTCTTTATGCAATTTGAACAAGTTACAAAAGATAAAAGAATAAATCTTCCAAAACCATCTGTCGATACTGGTATGGGACTAGAGAGAATTGCAGCTTTACTTCAAGGAACTCATGATAATTATGAAACAGATCATTTCAAAAAAATAATTAACTCAGCATCTGAAATTGTAAAAGTTAAATCAGATAAATCTAATCTTTCAAGTTTTAGAGTTATTGCTGATCACTTAAGAGCTAGCTCATTTTTAATTGCCGAAGGTGTTTTACCTTCAAATGAAGGAAGAGGATATGTTCTTAGAAGAATTATGAGAAGAGGGATGAGACATTCTCATTTACTTGGATCCAAGGAACCAGTTTTTTATAATTTGTTTGATACGCTTAAAAATGAAATGTCAGGAAACTATCCAGAATTAGTTAGAGCAGAGTCTTTAATTAAAGAAACTTTAAAAATGGAAGAAGAAAAATTCTTAGTTTTATTAGACAGAGGAATAAAAATTTTAAATGATGAAATATCTAAAATAGATAATGTGTTACCAGGTGAGGTAGCTTTTAAATTATACGACACCTATGGTTTTCCATTAGATCTTACCGAAGATATTTTAAGAAACAAATCAATGTCAATTGATACTGAAAATTTTCAATCTTTGATGAAGGAAAGCAGAGAACTTGCTAAGAAAAATTGGAAAGGTTCTGGTGATGCTGCGGTTGAAGATATATGGTTTGGAATAAAAGATAAATTAGAAGCGACTGAATTTTTAGGATACGAAACTAATCAAGCCGAAGGTGTCGTGTTGTCTCTTTTAAAAGACAATAAAGAAGTTGATAAATTAGAAGAAAATGATGAAGGAATGATTATAGTAAATCAAACTCCTTTTTACGGTGAGTCTGGAGGTCAGGTTGGTGATACAGGTGAAATAGTATCAAATGATTTTAAATTTGAAGTAACCGATGTTCAAAAAAAACTGGGAGATTTATTTGTTCATTATGGGAAGGTTAAGAGTGGATCTATTAAGCTTCAGGAAAGTGTAGAGTTAAAAATTGATGTGGAAAGAAGAGATAATACTCGTGCTTATCATTCAGCAACCCATCTATTACACGAGTCTTTAAGAAGAGTTCTAGGTACTCATGTCACTCAGAAAGGATCTTTAGTAGAGCCAAGCAGATTAAGATTTGATTTCAGCCACATGAAGCCAATTTTGAATGAGGAAATCGATAAAATAGAAGAATTTGTAAACAAAATGGTCACTAAAAAATCTGATGTAAAAACTAGATTAATGACACCTGATGAAGCAGTTGAAAATGGTGCTCTAGCGTTATTTGGGGAAAAATACGGGGATGAAGTAAGAGTCCTATCAATGGGAGACGAGGATGGAAAGTATTTTTCAACAGAGTTGTGTGGTGGAACACACGTCAAAAACACCGGAGATATTGGTAAATTTAAAATTGTGAGCCAATCATCTATTGCTGCAGGGGTTAGAAGGATAGAGGCATTAAGAGATAAACAATTAGAGGAATATTTAAAAAATAAAGAGAAATTATCAAATCTATCTGCAGAAAAAGATGAGGAAGCAATTAAAGATTTAAGTGAGCAAATTATTAAATTAGGTGGAAAACCAAGTTTAGAAGAAACTGATCAAAAAACTTTAATTAAAAACTTAACTAAACAATTAGAGACTATTTCAGTAAATGCAATTTTAGAAGATAAATCAAAAAATATTATTAAAGATGAAGAAATTAATAGAGTTAAGTTAAGACTTCAAAGAATAGATGGATTGCCTCCAAAAGAATTAAGAAAACTTGTAGATAAAGGTAAAAAAGATTTAGGCGAAGGTATTGTGGTTGTATTTGCTAATAAAGATGGCAAGGTTGGGTTAGCAGTTGGAGTAACAGATAATTTAACTAACAATTTTGATGCAGTTAAATTTGTTAAAGTTGGATCGGAAATAATTGGTGGCAAAGGTGGAGGAGGAAGAAAAGACTTTGCCCAAGCTGGTGGACAGGATCAATCAAAAATTGAAGAAGCTTTTGAAAAGCTTAAGAGTTTAGTTTAATTTCTTTTTTAAATTACCATCAATTTCATCTAAAAATTGATTTGTAGTTAAGAATTTACTGTCTGGACCAACAAGAATTGCTAAATCTTTTGTCATTGATCCACTTTCTACACATTCAATACAAACTTTTTCTAAAGTTTGTGCAAACTTAATTAGTTCTTCATTACCATCTAATTTACCTCTGTGAGCTAATCCTCTAGTCCAAGCAAAAATTGATGCGATAGGATTAGTTGAAGTTTCTTTTCCTTGTTGATGCATTCTGTAATGTCTAGTTACTGTTCCGTGTGCAGCCTCTGCTTCCATTATTTTTCCATCTGGAGTTAATAATGTACTCGTCATCAATCCTAAAGATCCATAACCTTGTGCCATAGTATCAGACTGCACATCTCCATCATAATTTTTGCAAGCCCAAATATATTTTCCACTCCACTTCATTGCACATGCAACCATGTCGTCAATTAACCTATGTTCGTAAGTTAAATTATTTTTTTCAAATTCACTCTTATATTCTTTGTCAAAAATTTCTTGGAAAATATCTTTAAATCTTCCATCGTATTGTTTTAGAATTGTATTTTTTGTAGACATATAAACAGGCCATTTTTTAATTAAGCCGTAACTAAAACAAGATCTTGCAAAGTCTTCTATAGATTTATCTAAATTGTACATTGATAGAGCTACACCAGGACCTGTAAAATTAAATACTTCATATTTAATTTCATCTTTTCCATCTTCTGATGTCCACTTCACTTCCATTTTTCCTTTTCCAGGAACTTTAAAGTCCGTCGCTCTATATTGATCACCAAATGCATGTCTTCCAATAATTACAGGGTTAGTCCAAGAAGGGACAAGTTTTGGAATATTTTGACAAATAATTGGTTCTCTAAATACTGTTCCACCAATTATATTTCTTATGGTTCCGTTTGGAGATCTCCACATTTTTTTTAAATCAAATTCTTCTACTCTTGCTTCATCAGGGGTAATCGTTGCGCACTTAATTCCAACACCAATTTTTTTGATTGCATTTGCAGAGTCGATGGTAATTTGATCATCAGTATTATCTCTACTTTTCATGCCTAAATCGTAATATTCGATATCAAGATCTAAATATGGCAGGATTAATTTATTTTTGATGAACTCCCATATAATACGTGTCATTTCATCGCCATCCAGCTCAACAACCGGGTTTTTTACCTTGATTTTGCTCATTAAATAAAAAATTATCTTATTAATTGAATTTGACCATTTTATATACATATTAATCGAAAATTAGCAAATAGAAGAATATGTTTAGTAAGATATTTCCAAAGATACACACTGAAGGATACAAGTTTATAGTCATAGCTGTATTCATAACTATCATTTTTTTAATTATTAATAATTTTTTAGGATTAATAGGAATTTTACTTACTGTCTGGGTTTATTATTTTTTTAGAGATCCAGAAAGAACGATTATAGGAGACGATAGTTATCTTGTAAGTCCTGCTGATGGAGAGGTAATTAAAGTTGAAGAGGTGGATGGTCCAAAAGAACTTGGGCTAGCAAATAAAAAATTTAAAAAAATAAGTATTTTTATGAATGTCTTTGATTGTCATGTAAACAGAACACCGTGCTCAGGTATTGTTGAAGATATTTTATATAAACCAGGTAAATTTTTAAATGCATCTTTAGATAAAGCAAGCGAAGACAATGAGAGAAATTATTATAAAATTAAAGATAAGCATGGGAATGATATTGTAGTTGTTCAAATTGCTGGATTAGTTGCAAGAAGAATTGTTTGTGAAACAAATAAAAATGAAGAATTGAGTCAGGGTGATAGAATTGGAATGATAAGATTTGGTAGTAGAGCAGATGTTTATTATGAAAACTATGAACCTTTAGTTAAAGTTGGTCAAACAGCAATTTCAGGAGAAACATTGCTAGCTAAAAATTAATTATGGAACAACCAAAAAACAATTTAAAAATTGTTACAGATAAAAAAGCTAACGCAAGAGTGATTTTACCTAACATGCTAACTCTTATTGGGGTTTGTATAGGTTTATCATCCATTAGGTTTGCATTGGATGAAAAATTTGAATTTGCAATTATAGCGATCATACTTGCTGCTATTATTGACGGATTAGACGGAAGAATTGCAAGATTAATTAGAGGAACATCTAAAGTAGGAAAAGAATTAGACTCATTAACAGATATGATAAGTTTTGGAGTAGCCCCAGCATTTATTATGTATTTCTGGAAACTAAATACATTAGGAAGATTTGGATGGTTGTTATGTTTAATATATGTAATTTGTGTTGCTCTTAGATTGGCACGTTTCAATGTAAACACTGGTCAAGCACCATCATGGAGAGATAATTTTTTTGAAGGTGTTCCATCTCCAGCAGGAGGTATTCTAGTTTTAACACCGTTGATATTTAGCATGACTAGTTTTGATTTAGTTAAAGTTAATTATGAAATTATAGTTCCAATTTTTTTTATTGTTACTTCTTTGTTATTAATTAGTAAATTTCCAAGTTATTCATTTAAAAAAATTGTAATACAAAGAAAAACAACTATTTTTTTATTATTTGGAATTGTGTTATTTTTTGGTTTAGTTTTAGTTTATCCTTTTAACGTAATATCTATAAGTGCAATAATTTATTTATTAATGCTTCCAATAAGTTTTATTCATTATCAAAAATTGAAAAAACAAAATGAAGGTCAAAATAGTGTAGAAGAGGATGATGACCTTGAAGATATTCTTTAATGAAAAAAAATGTAATAATTTCTTTAGCTGATGCAAAATATTTTGATTTATTAAATGAGCTTATAGACTCAATTCATAGCTTTAAAGAAAGTCAAAACTCAGCTATTTGTATTTTAGATGCTGGGTTAACAGAAGAACAAAGACAAAATTTATCAAATAAAGTAGATGAAATTAAATCTGCAGACTGGGATATCAAAGTACCAGAGTTTAAAGTAAGAGGAAAAGAATGGTTAAAGAGCCAAGTTTCTAGAGCATTTTTAACAAGATATTTTCCCAATTATGAAAAATATTTATGGATAGACGCTGATGCCTGGGTCAACTCATGGGATGCAATTGAACTTTATTTTAAAGGATGTGAGAACAATAAATTGTCTATAGCTACATCGGCTGATAGAGCTTATGGCCGTGTATTAAGAGCTGAATGGTTTTTTGGAAGTTTTGCTAGAATTAAATCTCAAAATTATAAACATGCTAAATCATCAGGTTTTTCTGAAAAGATTGCTAGAGAAGTTGCCCTTAAACCACATCTTAATATTGGTGTTTTTGCCCTTCAAAAAAATGCTCCTCACTGGAATAAATGGCAGGAAAATTTAAAGAAAGCTTTATCATCTGGAAAAATTTGGGGATCAGAACAGATTGCAATGAATATAACAATCTATTGTGATAATTTACCTGTAGAAATTTTACCTGCATATTGCAATTGGACTCATATTAATGGTCTAAAATTTGATAAGAACAAAAATACTTTAGTAGAACCTTATTTGCCCAACCATCAAATAGGAATTGTACATTTTGCTGGAAAAAATAATGATGAAATAAGAAATAATAAAGATTTTATTTCAAAAATTGAAACAACTGATGGTGACTTTATTGAAAAAAAACTAAGGTTTAGCAAATAATTGAAAAAAAATAAAATCTCCAAAAACTGGGTTAATAAACAGCGTAGAGATATCTATGTTAGACAATCTAAAGTAGATGGATATCGTGCTAGATCAGCTTACAAATTAATTGAAATTGACGAAAAATTTAAAATTTTTAAAGGTGGATTATCAATAATTGATATTGGTGCAGCCCCAGGAAGTTGGTCACAATATGCTTTTAAAGCAGCTAAAAGTGGAAAATTGATATCTATAGATTTAAAAAAAATGGAACCCATAGGTAATAGTGTTCAAATCCAAGGAGATTTCACTGAAGAAAAAACTCAAGAAGAGATTAAAAAAAATATAAACAGTAAAGTTGACGTAGTAATGTCTGATATGGCCGTAGATACAACTGGTATTAAAAATATAGACTCAATCCAAACCGGAGAACTGTGTAAAGAGGCAATGTTTTTTGCAAAAGATTTAATGAAAGAAAATGGATATTTTATTTCAAAAATTTTTATGGGGGGAACATTTAACGAAATCGTCGCAGAGGGAAAAAAATATTTTAAAGAAGTTAAGGTTTTTAAACCAAAATCTAGCAGAAAAGATTCAAAAGAAAGTTTTATAATTTGTAGAAAAATTCGATAGGGACTTTTAATTTAAAAGGAATCGTATATAAAAGATTATGGTTCCTATAAAAGAAGCACTTACCTTTGATGATGTTACATTAGCTCCAAAGTATTCAGAAATATTACCCTCTGATGTAGATACTAGTGTATTTTTAACAAAGCATTTGAAGCTTAAAATTCCAATTTTATCATCTGCAATGGATACTGTTACAGAGAGCAGAATGGCAATAGCTATAGCTAAAACTGGTGGTATTGGAGTGATTCACAGAAACCTTGATATAAAAAAACAATTATCAGAGATAAAAAAAGTAAAAAAAAATAAACTTATTGTTGGAGCAGCTGTAGGTGCAGCTCCAAATGAATTTATCAGAGCTAAAGAAATAATTAAAGAAGGTGTAGATTTAATCGTAGTAGACACAGCACATGGCCATACAAAGAAAGTTGCCGAAATAATTAAATATATAAAAAAAATAAAAACTAACAAAATCGCTTTGTGTGCAGGAAATATTGCGACACCAGAAGCCGCAAAATTCCTAATAAAGTTAGGAGTAGATATAATTAAAATTGGTATTGGGCCAGGTTCTATTTGCACAACAAGATTAGTTGCTGGAATAGGAGTTCCTCAATTAAGCGCAATTTTAAATGTAAGAAGTGGTTTAAAGAATAAAAATGTAAAAATAATTTCAGATGGTGGAATAAAATATTCTGGTGATTTAGCAAAAGCTTTTGCTGCAGGAGCTGATGCTGTAATGATTGGTTCGTTACTTGCAGGTACAAACGAAACCCCGGGAAAATTAATTAAAAAAAATGGACAGCTTTTCAAAAGTTTTAGAGGAATGGGTTCTGTAGGAGCTATGAATAAAGGGTCAGCTGATAGATACTTTCAAAAAAAACAAAAAGATTCTTCAAAATACGTACCTGAGGGTGTTGAAGGTTTCGTAAAATATAAAGGAGATGTTGGGAACATAATTTATAAATTAATTGGTGGATTGAAATCTTCTATGGGTTATCTTGGATCAAAAACAATCATTAAATTAAGAAATAAACCACAATTTGTGAAAATTACAAAAGCTGGATTTTATGAAAGTATGGTTCATAATGTAGATGTGGTAAAAAACGATAGTAAATATTAATGAGTAAATTTTTCAAATTAATAGGATTAATACTTCTAACAGCTTCTTTTAACAGCACGTCTTTTAGTAAAGAAAATTTTTTTAATGAAGCCCTAGAATTGTTTAAAAAAGAAAAATATGAGGATGCGCGTTTTTTATTTGAGAGAAATATTGTTTTTAATCCAAAAGATGCAAACTCATATTTATATTTAGCAAAAATTTATAATCAAGAAGAAAACCAAAGAAAAGAAGAATATAATTTAGAAACAACGCTTTTAATTCAGCCCGATAACGAGGAAGCTTTATTAATGTTAATGAAAATTGCTTTAGAAAAATCTAATTATGAAAAAGTCAAAGATCTTTCAGATAAGTTTGTAAAAGTTTGTAAAAATTTATGTGATGAAAACAGAGATATTCAAGAGTCATTAAAAAATATAGAACCTGAAAATAATGAGTCTTGATCAAAATCTTAACAAAATCTTAATAATTGATTTTGGTTCTCAATTTACTCAATTAATTGCAAGAAGAGTAAGAGAATTAGGTGTCTTTTCAGAAATAGTAAGTCACAAAAAAATAAAACTAAAAGATATAAACAATAGCATTAAAGGAATAGTATTATCTGGTGGCCCACTAAATGTTTATCAAATAAATAAATATTCATTAGATAAAAAAATTTTACAACTTGATATACCAGTTCTTGGAATATGTTTTGGACATCAAATTTTATCAAAACTAAACGGTGGAAGAGTAAAACAATCAAAACATAGAGAATTTGGTCTAGCTAATGTTTATAAAAAAAATAACAGTCTTTTAACAACTAATTTTTTTGGAAATAAAAAATCCAAGCAAGTTTGGATGAGCCATGCTGATCAAGTTTCAAAACTGCCTAAGAATTTTAAAGTTGTTGCATCAAGCACTAATTCAAAATTTGCAATTGTTGAAAATAAAATAAAAAAATATTATGGGGTACAATTTCATCCCGAAGTAACTCATACAGAGAATGGAAAGAAATTAATAAGTAATTTCATTTTTTTAATTTGTAAAATTAAAAAAAATTGGTCCTCTAGGGATCAAAAAAATCAGCTTATTAAAGATGTTAGAACTCAAGTTGGAAATAACAAAGTTATTTGTGCATTATCAGGAGGTGTGGATAGTAGTGTAGTTGGTCAATTACTGAATAAAGCTATTGGAAAAAAACTTTATTGTGTTTTTGTGAACACAGGCCTTTTAAGAAAAAATGAGGAAACACAAGTAGTTCAAACTTTTAAGAAGCGTTTAAAAATGAATTTAATTTATGTAAATGCTGAAAAGGAATTCTTAAAAAAATTAAAAAATGTTTCCGATCCAGAAAAAAAAAGAAAAATAATTGGTAATTTATTTATTAAGATCTTCGAGCGATACGCTAAGAAAATTAAAAATGTTAAATTTTTAGCTCAGGGCACTCTTTATCCAGATTTAATTGAGAGCAAATCTGTTACTGGAAGCCAAACTTCTAAAATTAAATCACATCATAATGTCGGTGGCTTACCCAAAAAAATGAATTTAAAATTAGTAGAACCACTAAAATTCTTATTTAAGGATGAGGTAAGAAAATTAGGATTAGAGTTAAATTTAAGTAAAGAAATTATTTCAAGACATCCTTTTCCTGGACCAGGTTTGGCTATTCGAATGCCAGGTATTATAACTAATGAAAAAATTAAAATTCTAAAAGAGGCTGACTATTATTTTATTCAAGCTTTAAAAGATCACGATCTTTATCATAAGATTTGGCAAGCTTATGCAGCATTGCTGCCAGTTAAAACTGTAGGTGTTATGGGAGACAATCGTACTTATGAATACTTATGTTTATTAAGAGCAATTACATCTGAAGACGGAATGACTGCAGATTATTATGAATTTAAAAAGTCTTTTATGCAAACTATATCAAACAAAATAGTTAACAGCATAAGGGGTATAAACAGAGTAGTGTATGATGTTACTTCAAAACCACCTAGCACTATTGAATTAGAGTAGTTTTTAATTATAAATTAACATTATGAAATATTTACACACAATGATTAGAGTTAAAGACGTAGATGAATCTCTAAGATTTTTTTGCGATGGGCTTGGTTTAAAAGAAACAAGAAGAATGGAAAATGAAAAAGGAAGATTTACATTAATTTTTCTTGCTGCACCAAATGATGAAAAAGCAGAAATAGAATTAACTTATAATTGGGATGGTGATGAGCTTGGAGAAGGTTCAAGAAATTTTGGTCATCTTGCCTATAGAGTAGATAATATTTATGAAACTTGTCAAAGATTAATGGATATGGGTTATACTATTAATAGACCTCCAAGAGATGGCCATATGGCTTTTGTTAGATCACCAGACAAAATTTCAATTGAAATTCTCCAAGAAGGAAATTTAGAACCTAAAGAACCTTGGGCTTCTATGGAAAATACTGGCTCTTGGTAAGTCGATGAAAAAAAAAATTTCAGATTTAATTAAAAAAAAAAATAAACAAAAAATTGTAAGTTTAACCGCTTACTCAAAAAACATTGCATCAATTTTAGATAATCATTGCGATATTATACTTGTTGGAGATTCTCTTGGTTCGGTTTTATACAATTATAAATCTACAAGAGAAGTAACTTTGAGTACTATGATTGAACACTCTAAAAGTGTGAGAATGGGTATAAAAAAAAGTTTAATGATTGTTGATATGCCACATAACACTTATCGAACTCCTAAAGAAGCATTGAAAAATGCAAAACAAATAATGAAAAAAACTAAATGTGATGGAGTAAAATTGGAAGGTGGAAAAAAAATTTACGAAACAATTAAAACTTTAGTTAAAAATAAAATTCCGGTTATGGGTCATTTAGGGCTACTTCCTCAGTCAGATAAAACTTTTAAATTTAAAGGCAAAAGAAAGCTAGAGAGAGATCACATTATAAGAGACTCGCAATTGTTAGAAAAAGCTGGAGTATTTTCTATTGTTTTAGAATGTGTTGAGACTTCTTTAGCAAAAATTGTTAGTCAAAATATTACAGTGCCAACAATAGGGATTGGAGCTTCTAAATATTGTGATGGTCAAATATTAGTTTTTGATGATTTAATTGGCTTAAATCCGATGAATTATAAGTTTGTAAAAAAATATGCAAATATTAGAAAAGATATTTCTAAAGCTGTTTCAAATTACTCAAAAGAAGTTAGAAAAATTAAATTTCCTAATAAAAAAAATTCTTTCTAATTAAAAGTATTTTTTAAATTCTTCATTAATATTTAATATTTCAAGGTCAACTAATCCGCCAATTACTAATTGTAGACCAACGATTAAGATAAATACTAAGCCGATATAAGCTATCCAAATATGTCTTTGTATATAATTAGCCATATATGTTGCTAAAGCACCAGTCAGAACAACTGATAACATCAGTCCAAATATCATAAATCCAAAATATCCTTTTGCCGCTGCAACTACTCCAATGACATTATCAAAACTAATCATGATATCTGCAAATAATACTTTTCCAATGCTACTAATGTATGAAGGTTCTTTCCCTTTTTTAGTAGTGGGTTTTACTTTTTTAATGTCTAGTAAATCTTTCCTTAAATCATTTACAATCCAAATCAGTAATAAACCACCTAAAATCTTTATAAAATAAAATTCAAATAAAAAGGTCGCAAAAATTGCAAAAAAAATTTTAAATACAAAAGCTCCAATTACACCCCAAAGAATTATTTGTTTTCTATTTTTTGGAACAAAATTAGAAGCGATAGATCCAACGATCACTGCATTATCTGCTGTTAATATAATTGTGATAAAAATTATATTGGTTAGAATTATGAGTTCTTCAATCAAAATGAATACATAATAGTACAATCAGTGAAATTTTCAATTAGACTGATGTGAAATTTTTATTGATTTAGCCTTTAGGAAATAATTAAATAAGACTTTTAAAAAGGAGGATAGATGAAATTATTCAAATTATTTATATCTATAATTACTTCAGTATTGTTATTTGCAAACGTTTCTTTAGCTGAAAAATGGGATATGGCACTCGCTTATGGTGCTGGAAACTTTCATTCTGCTAATGCAACAGAATTTGCAAAGAATATAACTGAAAAAAGTGGTGGAAAGCTTACAATTGTTACTCACCCAGGTGGTTCATTATTTAAAGGTGGTGAAATTTTCAGAGCTGTAAGAACAGGTCAAGCACCTATTGGTGAAAGATTCATGTCGGCTCTTGGAAAAGAAGACCCTTTATATGAAATTGACTCATTACCTTTCTTAGCAACTACTTATGATGATGCTATGAGATTATATGAAGCTTCAAAGCCATATATTGTTAAGAGTCTGGATGAAAAAGGACTAGTATTTCTTTATGCAGTGCCATGGCCTGCACAAGGGCTTTACAGTAAAAAGCAAATCAAAAAAGTTGGTGATCTAAATGGATTAAAATTTAGAGCATACAACTCTGCAACAATTAGAATTGCGGAGTTAACAGGAATGGCGCCAACAAAAATTGAAGCTGCTGAAATTAGCCAAGCTTTTTCTACAGGTGCTGTTGAAAGTATGATTACTTCTCCTACAACTGGAAAAAATAGCAAGATTTGGGAAAATGGTGTTAAATATTTTTATGATATAGCAGCATGGTTTCCAAAAAATATGATTATAGCTAATAAAGCCGCTTGGAATAAACTTGATAAAGCAACTCAGGATTTAGTAATGAACCAAGCAGCAATTGCTGAAGAAAAGGGTTGGGAATTATCTAAACAAGGTAATACTGGAGACAAGAAAGCTTTAGCAGATGCTGGAATGGAAGTAGGCGAAGTTAATTCAGCTTTGAAAAAACATTTTGAAAAAGTTGGAGCAACAATGTCTGAAGAATGGAAAGCAAAAGCTGGAGACAGAGGTGCTGCAGTTTTATCTGCTTACAAATAAATAGTCTTAAAAAAAAGGCCAACTTGTAGTAAGTTGGCCTTTTTACTAAATGTTTCAATCAATAAATAATAATCTAAATAAACTTTATAAATTTTCAGGATATTTAGCTGCTTTTTTTTTAATACTTGTCGCAGTTTTTATTTTAATTGGAATTTCCTCAAGGATATTTGGTTTTTACATAAGAGGTTTAGCTGAGTACTCAGGTTACTGCATGGCTGCAGCTTCCTTTTATGCGTTAGCATTTACTTTTGTTGAGGGTGGACATATTCGAATTACTCTTTTCTTAGAAAAAGCCTCTTCATCCTATAAAAGATTTTTAGAAATATGGTGCCTGATCGTAGCAACAATTTTTTCAGGCTATTTGTCATTTTACTTATGGAAAATGTTATTAATCTCTTATGATTTTCAAGAGAGAAGCGAAGGTGCAGATGAGATCTTAATTTGGATACCTCAAACTAGTGTTGCTATCGGATCTTTAATTCTTTTTATAGCTGTTTTACACAAATTTATTTTAACAATTTTAAGTAAGAATGACTGAAATATTCCTCATTATATTTTTCATAAGCGTACTTTTATTTTTTCTAGGATCTGGCATCTGGGTAGCAATAAGCATGATAGGTGTTTCAACAATTGGTATGATGTTATTTACTTCAAGACCAGTTGGGGATGCCATGGCAACTACGATATGGGGTACTTCATCATCATGGACATTAACAGCTCTACCATTGTTTGTTTGGATGGGTGAAATATTATTTAGGACAAAGTTATCTGAAAATTTATTTGCTGGACTATCACCATGGATGCAAAAATTACCAGGTGGATTAATTCACGTAAATGTTGTTGGTTGCGCACTTTTTGCCGCAATTTCTGGCTCTTCTGCTGCGACCGTTGCAACAGTAGGTAAGATGTCTATCCCAGAACTAAGAAAAAGAAAATATCCAGAAAAAATTTTGTTAGGCAGTCTAGCAGGTTCGGGAACTTTAGGACTTCTTATCCCTCCTTCAATAATATTAATAATTTATGGAGTAACTGTTCAAGAGTCTATAGCAAAGCTATTTATTGCAGGAATTATTCCAGGGATAATGATTGCACTTATATTTATGTCTTACGTGATGATTTGGTCTTTAATAAATAAAAAAAACATGCCAAAGTATGTAGAAAATTATTCCTTTCTAGAAAAAATAAGAAAATCAAAACAATTATTACCAGTAATTATTTTAATATCAGCTGTGATTGGATCAATATACACTGGGGTTGCAACAGCAACTGAGGCTGCTTCTTTAGGTGTAGTAGGGGCTTTAATTTTATCTTACTTTCAAAAGAGCTTAACCATTGAAACATTTAAACAATCATTATTAGGAGCAACTAAAACATCTTGTATGATTGCTTTTATTTTAGCTGGCTCTACATTCTTATCACTAGCTATGGGATTTACAGGTCTTCCAAGAAATCTAGCTATCTGGATACAAAATATGGAGCTATCACCTTATGTGTTAATTTTTGTATTAATGATTTTTTATATTATTCTTGGAATGTTTCTTGATGGAATTTCAGCAGTAGTATTAACAATGGCAATTATTGAACCAATGATTAGACAGGCTGGTTTTGACATGATTTGGTTTGGAATATTTTTAGTTATTGTAGTTGAGATGGCTCAAATCACACCACCCGTAGGATTTAATTTATTTGTTTTACAAGGAATGGCTAATAAAGATATGGGATTTATTGCAAGGAGCGCATTCCCATTATTTATGTTAATGATCCTTGCAGTAATTCTTGTTGTTATCTTTCCAGAGATAGCTTTATGGATGCCACAACAAATGGTTCAAAACATTAACTAATATTTTGATTTTTTTGTTCCGGCAATTATTTGTTTTAAACTTTCGTACTCTTTACAGTTACAACTTTCTAGAATTTTTAATCTTTCATTAGCTAAATCAATTCTATTTGTCACAACATAAAGCTCTCCTAAATATTCATTAATACCTATATGATTTGGTTCAATTGCAAGACCTTGAAGATAATATTTTTCTCCAGTTTCGAAATCCCCAAGCTTCCTTGTTGTAAAACCTAAGTAGTTTAATGTATCTGCTTTATTTGGTTTGCTTTTGTTAGATTTAATTAAAAGTTTTAAAGCTTTCATATATCTCTTATTTGCTTTCTCCAATTTACCGTCATTTTCATATTTTTTTGCTGCTTTTACTAATTTTACAGCTTTACTGTAATTGTTAGCACTATTGGAGTCTGAACTAGTACTAGTACCCGCAGAATATGAATTAGTAGATAAAAGAATTAATAAAAAAAAAGTAATTAATGTATTTTTTATCATTATCTAAATTTCTCCATTTCAGTTAAAGGTTTTAAAGTTAGTCCGTTATCTATTAAATTTTTTTTTATAGATTTTGCAGTAGCAAGCGAACTAGCATTATCCCCATGTATGCATACAGAGTCTATTTCACAAGGTATTTGCTTTCCACTGTGACAATTAAGTGACTGATTTTTAACCATATTTAATACATGTTTTTGAGCCTCTAAAGGATCAGTAATAAGAGCATGTGGTTTTTTTCTAGAAACTAAATTTCCATCATCTTCATAATTTCTGTCAGCAAATATTTCACAAGCTATACGCATTTTTAGTTTTTTAGCTGCTTCTTCCATTTTAGATCCTGTAGGAACCAAATAAATTAAATCTTTACTAATCTCGTTTACAGCTTTTGCTAAAGTAGTAGCTAAATCTATATCCTCACAAGCCATATTGTTTAAAGCACCGTGTGGTTTTATGTGAGTAACATTTTCTCCATAATCTTGAGCAATTTTTTGAAGAATTTCATATTGATCAATAATTAATTGCCTTACCTCATTAGGTAGAAGATTCATTCTTTGCCTTCCAAAATTTTCAGGGTCATTAAATGACGGATGTGCTCCAATACTAACACCATTTTTTTTTGAAATTTGGACTACTTGATTCATCGACTCATCATCGCCTGCATGATAACCACATGCGACATTTGCAGAATTAACTATTTCTAGTAAATCTGGGTCATACTTGTTTGAATGATGTTTTGATTTTTCACCTAAATCGCAATTTATATTAATTTCCATAGTCTCTAATGTTAAGTATAACATGACATGATAAAAAATATATCAAATCTTGGTGACGCAGCTTTGTACTGTGATTTTGGTAATGAAGTAAATAAATCAATTAATTCGCAAGTTATAAAATATTTTAAAACTATTAAAGAAAAAAAATTTGAGGGGATAAATAATTTAACACCTTCTTATAATAAATTAATTATTTCTTATGATCTAAAAAAAACAAATTTTAAAGAAGTAAAAAATTATGTTGAAAATATAAATGCTAAAGATTCAATAGATATAAATTCTAAAAAATTAGAAATACCAGTTTGTTGTCATGATAATTTCTCAATGGACATTAAAAGATTGGAAGAAATATTAAAATTAAGTAGAGAAAAAATTTTAGAGAATTTTTTAAATAAGGAATATTTCTGTTACATGACAGGTTTCATTGCTGGCATGCCTTTTCTTGGTGATTTAGATGAGAATATGCGAGCTCAACGTTTAGAAACCCCAAGAGTAAAAGTGCCCAAGGGATCTGTTGCATTAACTGAGCAATTTGCAAACATTTATACATTTGAAAGTCCAGGTGGATGGAATATTTTGGGAAATACTCCTATAGATGTTTTTGATAGTTCAAAAGAAGACAAACCAAACCTAATTAATCCAGGAGATACAGTAGTTTTCAAGGAAATTACTTTAGATCAGTATAAAAATTATAATGAGTAGCAATTATTTAGACATAATTAGACCTGGAATTAATACCACCTTTCAAGATAAAGGCAGGGATCATCTTTATCATATTGGCATACCATTTAGTGGTGCTATGGATAACAGAAACTATCTTATAGCTAATAAACTTGTTAATAACAATTTAGACTCTGCAGTGGTAGAGTTTGCATATCAAGGCCCTCATATAAAATATTCAGGAGAAAAAATTAATTTTGCTGTTACTGGAGATGTAATTTTTTCAATTAAAAAAAAAAATGCTGAAATTGAGGGCAATTGCTATCAAAGCTATCAAATTGAAAATGGAGATGAGATAAATATCCTTTCTACAAATAAGTCAGTATATGGATATTTAGCACTAGGTGGAGAACTCGATTTAAAATTTCAATGGAATAGTTGTTCTATAAATACGAAAGCAAATATTGGATCCAATGATGGAAAAAAATTAGACACAGGACAGAGAATTAATTTTAAAAAAATAAATTCGAATAAAGATGTAAAAAAAATAAATTATATAAATAACAAAATAGAAAACATTAGGGTAATGAAGGGTACAAATTTTGATTATTTTTCAGAGCAAGGAAAACAAACTTTTTATGAGAAAGAATTTATCGTTTCAAAACTTTCAGACAGAATGGGTATGAGGCTTGAGGGTCCTAAAATAGAAAATATCGTTAATACCAATATTAAATCAGAGGGATTAATCAAAGGTGTTATTCAGGTACCTGCTGATGGTAATCCAATAATAATGCTTTCAGATCATGGCACTGTTGGTGGCTACCCAAAAATTGGTGCTGTCGCAAGTGTTGATTATGATCGATTGGTACAAATGGCACCAGGATCAAAAATAAAATTTAAAGAGATTAATTTATCTGATGCAGAGACTCTATTTAAGTTATATGAAATGGAAACTCAAAATTTACTTTCACAAATTTAATGAACTTTTTATCAAAAATACCAGGCCCTTTTTTAGTTTTTTTGGGAGCATGTGCACTAAGTTTTGGTGGTCTAATAGTAAAATCTTTTGAAGGATCTACGCTTTGGCAAATATTATTTTGGAGATCACTTTTCTTTATTGGAGTAATTACAATTTTTTTAATTTTTAGCTACAAAGGGAAAGTTTTCAGTGCTCTTTATAAATCTGGGGTTCCAGGTTTAATTGGAGGTATAATTTTATCCATTGGATTTGCTAGCTACGTATTTGCTATGTACGAAACAACAGTAGCTAACGCAAACTTCATAATACAAACTCAAGCTTTGTTCTTAGCAATATTTGGTTATGTGTTTTTAAGAGAAAAAATTTCAAAAATTACATTAACTTGTATTATTACAGCAGTAGTTGGCATCATTTTAATGTTGGGAAGTTCTTTAACACCGGGTCAAATGACTGGAAACTTAGTTGCATTCATTATGCCAATATCATTTGCGATCTTAATTTTAATTGTTAGAAAATATCCTAAAGTCGATATGATACCTTTACAACTGGTTGCTGGAATTTTTGCAACACTAATAGGTTTGTTTATGTCACCGAGTATTTTAGTTTCAACAAACGATATTTTTTTAGGTTTTATTGCAGGATTTTTTCAAGTTGGACTTGGTTTTATACTTATAACAATTGGAGCAAGATCAACTCCCTCAGCATTTGTTGGAATAATTATGTTAACCGAAGCTGTCCTAGGACCTTTGTGGGCATGGATGTTTGTAAATGAAAACCCACCACTTTCTGTACTTTTTGGTGGAGCGGTAGTAATAACAGCAGTAGTTATACAGTTTTTGTCTCCATTACTTGTCAAAAAGGTAGCTAAATAAATTTCACATAAACATTTTAAATGTGCTATAAATTTACACACGGGAGAGACTACTTTTGTAGCGCCGAAGGAGCAACCACCCCGGAAACTCTCAGGCAAAAGGACCGTACATATTAACTCTGGAAAGAGAATTATTCTCGCCGAAGGAGCAAATCTCTCAGGCACCAAGACAGAGGGGGCAAAGAAGAGTTAATATGGAAATAAAAAAAACATCACTAAATAAACTTCATCAAAGTAACAACGCTAAGTTTGTTGAATTTGCTGGCTATGAAATGCCTATTCAGTATAGCAAAGGTATTATTGAAGAGCATAAATTCACAAGATCGCATTCTGGAATATTTGATGTATCTCATATGGGCCAGCTATTCATACATGGGGATGAAACTTTAACAGAAGAATTAGAAAAAATTTTTCCATTAGATTTAAAAAATCTAAAACAAAACTGCTCTAAGTATAGTTTTTTAATGAATGAGGATGCGGGAATTTATGATGATTTAATCATCACTAAAATAGAAGAAGGGTATTTAATTATCTTAAATGCTGCATGTAAAGATAAAGATTTTGAGATTTTATCTAATTTACTAGGTTCAAAATTTAAAATGAATTTAGATAACAATAGATCTTTGATAGCAATTCAAGGACCTAAGTCTGTTGAAATTTTAAACTCAATTATAAATGGGGTTGATCAACTAAATTTTATGACAGGAAATTGGTTCGTTTCTGATAATCAAAAATTATTTGTCACAAGATCAGGTTATACAGGGGAAGATGGATTTGAAATTTCAATTTCTAACGATAAAGTTGAAAAATTCGTTGAAAATTTAATTAAAAAGGGAGCACAACTTATAGGACTTGGGGCAAGAGATACCTTGAGATTAGAAGCTGGATTATGTTTATATGGTCACGAATTAGATATTAATAAAACACCAGTTGAGGCAAACCTTAGATGGGCAATCTCAAAATCTAGATTATCAAATGGAGGTTTTATTGGATCGAAAAAAATTATGAACCAAATGCAAGATGGAGCAAGTCAAATAAGAGTAGGGATTAAACCCGAAGGTAGATTGATTGCTAGAGAAAAAACTAAAATATTTGATGATACAGATACACAAATCGGTGAGATAACTAGTGGTACGTTTGGACCAAGTGTAAATGGTCCTATAGCGATGGGTTATGTTAATAAAGAGTTTTCAAAAGTTGATACTAAAATTTTGCTTGAGGTAAGAGGGAAAAAACATCCAGCAAATGTTTGCGCGTTACCATTTTATAAAAAAAATTATGTGAAAGGAGTAAATTAATGAGTGAAGTAAAATTTTCAAAAGAACATGAGTGGATTACTTTAGAGGGAGATGTAGCCACAATAGGAATTACAAAACATGCAACAGAAATGCTTGGAGACATCGTTTTTGCAGAACTTCCTGAAAAAGGATCTAATGTTGAAAAAGATGGTACCGCAGGAGTAGTAGAGTCTACGAAAGCTGCTAGTGATGTTTATACTCCAGTTAGTGGCGAAGTCGTAGATACTAATCAAGCCATTGTAGATGATCCTTCTAAAATTAATGAAGATCCAGAGGGTTCAGCATGGTTTTTTAAACTTAAAATGAAAGATCAATCTGAAATGGATAGCCTAATGAACAAAGAAGAATACGATAAATTTGCAAAGGAGAGTGCTAGCTAATGTTACATAATTCTCAAAAAGATTTTTTAAAAAGGCACATTGGACCTTCAAATGAAGATCAAAATAAAATGCTTAAGGAACTTAATTATAAATCACTTGATGATTTGATCAAAAGTACAGTTCCAGAAAAAATCCAATTGAAAGATGAATTAAATATTGGAGAATCCAATTCAGAGTATGAAGCATTAAGAAAATTAAAAGTAATTTCAAAAAAAAATCAAATTTACTCTAACTTTATAGGGATGGGTTATTATGGCACTTATACGCCATATGTAATTCTAAGAAATATTTTAGAAAATCCTGGTTGGTACACTTCTTATACACCTTATCAACCCGAAGTAGCCCAAGGAAGATTGGAAATGCTGCTTAATTTCCAACAAATGATTGTTGATTTCACAGGAATGGACATCGCAAATGCATCTTTATTAGATGAAGGAACAGCTGCCGCAGAAGCAATGGGATTAAGTCATAGATTAAATAAAAAAGATAGTAATTTAGTTTTTGTCTCAGAAAATTGTCACCCACAAACAATAGATGTAATCCAAACAAGAGCAGAACCAATGGGATTAAAAGTACTTGTCGGAAATGAAGATGAAGTATTAGATCAATTAAAGGAAGATTTAGTTTGTGGTATATTGCAATATCCTGGAACATTAGGTGATATAAAAGATCCTAGTGAAGCAATTAGTAAAATTCATAAAAAAAATGGTAAAGCAATATTAGCTTGTGATTTATTAGCACTTGCTAAATTAAAAACACCAAGAGAACTAGGAGCAGATATTGCTGTAGGAAGTTCTCAAAGATTTGGAATTCCAATGGGTTATGGCGGACCTCATGCAGCCTTCTTTGCAACTAAAGACGAATATAAAAGATCTATGCCAGGAAGAATTGTGGGAGTTTCTGTTGATAGACATGGAAACAAAGCATACAGATTATCATTACAAACAAGAGAACAGCATATAAGAAGAGATAAAGCTACAAGTAATATTTGTACTGCCCAAGCTTTGTTAGCAATTGTTTCAGCTGCATATGCCATTTACCACGGACCAGATGGAATAAAAACTATTGCTGAGAGAGTTTCTCAATTAGCTAAAAATTTTGCAGATAAATTGAAACAATCTGGATATGAAATTTATTCAGATCATTTCTTTGATACAGTTACAATTGTAACAAAAGATAAAACGGATCAAATTTATAAAAATGCTTTGGATCAAAAGGTAAACATTAGAAGAGTAAATTCTGAAATGTTGGCAGTTTCTTTTGATGAAAAGAAAAATGTTTATAGAGTAAATCAATTGTTGAAAATTTTTAATGCAGCTGAATCGATTAAAAAAGAAGACCCAACAGTAAGTTTACCTAATTTACCAAAAAATTTATTAAGAAATTCAAAATATTTAGAACATCCTGTTTTTAATTCATATCACTCAGAAACTGAGATGCTTAGATATTTAAAAAAGTTGGAAGATAAAGATATAGCTTTAAATAGAACAATGATTGCACTTGGTTCATGTACTATGAAATTAAACGCTACTGCAGAAATGATACCTATTTCGTGGAGAGAGTTAGCAGAGCCTCATCCATTTGTACCTATTGAGCAGATGGAAGGATATAGAGATTTATTCACTGATCTTAAAAATTGGCTGAGATCAATTACAGGTTTTTCTGGTGTTTCACTTCAACCAAATGCAGGCGCCCAAGGCGAATATGCAGGGTTAATGGTTATTAGAAAGTATCATTTAGATAGAGGCGAAGAAAACAGAAATATATGTTTGATACCTAGCTCAGCACATGGAACCAATCCTGCTAGCGCACAAATGGTAGGAATGAAAGTTGTCGTTGTTGATTGTGACAAAGAAGGAAATGTTGATTTTGAGGATTTAAAGAAAAAAGCAGAAATGCATTCTGAAAATCTTGGAGCATTAATGGTCACTTATCCGTCTACTCACGGAGTATTTGAGGAAAAAATTACAGATATATGTGAATTAATTCATAAACACGGTGGCCAAGTTTACATGGATGGTGCAAATTTAAATGCGCTTGTTGGTATAGCAAGACCTGGAAATTTTGGTCCAGATGTTTGTCACATAAATTTACATAAAACATTCTGTATTCCACATGGCGGTGGAGGACCAGGAATGGGACCAATTGCATGTAAAAGACATTTACAAGTTTACTTACCTAATCATCCAGTTGTTAAGGACTGTGGACCTGCCACAGGAATAGGAGCAGTTTCAGCAGCACCTTGGGGTAGTTCAAGTATTTTGTCAATTTCTTGGATGTATATTAAAATGATGGGTTCCGAAGGCTTAAAATTAGCAACGCAAGTTGCAATACTAAATGCAAATTATATAGCCCATAGACTAAAAGATCATTACCCAATTCTTTATAAAGGCTCAAACGGAAATGTAGCTCATGAATGTATTATTGATATTCGATCTATTAAAACCGAAACAGGGATTACTGAAGAAGATATAGCTAAAAGATTGATCGATTATGGTTTTCATGCACCAACAATGTCATGGCCAGTAGCAGGCACAATGATGATTGAACCAACTGAAAGTGAAAGCTTGTCCGAACTAGACAGATTTTGTGATACTTTGATTAGCATTAAATCAGAAATAGATATGATCAAATCAGAAAAATTTGATAAAGTTGATAATCCAATTAAAAATGCACCTCATACAGATATTGAATTAGCCTCAGATGAATGGAATCATAAATATTCAAGAGAGCAAGCTGCGTATCCTGCAAAATTCTTAAAAGCAAATAAATTTTGGCCTCCAGTTGCAAGAGTTGATAATGTATATGGAGATAAAAATATTTTTTGTACTTGTCCTAGTATGGACGAGTTTAAAGAAGATGCAGCATAATAATTAATGAAAATTGCTGTTGTTGGCTCAGGTATTTCTGGATTAAGTGCTGCTTATTATTTATCTAAAAAACATAATGTAGATCTTTTCGAGCGAGAAGATCATTTTGGTGGACACTCACATACAATAGATATTTTTTTTGATGAAAAAAAAGTTTCTGTAGATATTGGTTTTATTGTTTTTAATTTTCAAACTTATCCAAATTTAATTAATTTTTTTAAGGAAAATGATATTCAAATTGAAAAAAGCAATATGTCTTTTTCGGTTTCAGTAGATAATACAAACTTTGAATATTGTGGAAAAGGATTGAGTGGAATTTTCTCTAATAAATCAAATTTGTTTAACATAGAGTTCTTAAAAATGTTTTTTGATATAATTAAATTTTATAAAAAAAGTGATCAAGTAAATGTATCAAATGATAAAATTACTTTAGGTGAATATTTAAAAATTAATAAATTATCAAAAACATTTGTTGATTATCATATAATACCAATGGTATCTGCAATTTGGTCTATGCCTCCTTATGAAGCGAGCAAGATGCCAATTAGTTTCTTTCTTAGATTTTTCCAAAATCATGGTTTGTTTAAATTGAAAAATCGACCGCAGTGGTACACGGTAACCAATAGAAGCAGAACTTATGTTAGCAAAATACTTTCTCAAATAAGTGGTGAACATTACAAAAATTACAAAGTTACAAGAGTTAAAAGAAAATCATCAGGATTAGACCTATACTATGGTGGAGAAAGCGAATTTTTTGATTATGATAAAGTAGTTTTGGCAACACATGCTGATGAAGCCTTAAAGTTAATTGAAAATCCAACTGAGGATGAGAGAAATATTCTTTCGAATTTTAGCTACAAAGAAAATATAGCTTATATACATACAGATCAGCGTGCCATGCCAAAAAATAAAAAAGCTTGGTCTTCTTGGAATTCATCAATAGATGACAAGAATTTAGAGAAAAATTCAATAACCTACTGGCTAAATTTATTACAAAATTTAAAGTGTGATGAAAATATTTTCTTAACACTAAATCCTTACTTCAACATTGATGAGAAAAAAATACTGAGAAGAGTAAAATTTACACATCCATATTACGATCAAAAAGCATTAGATGCTCAATCAGAGCTTATTAAAATACAAAATCAAAAAGATTTACTTTTTTGCGGCAGTTATTTTGGTTACGGATTTCATGAAGATGGAATAAAATCATCTATTGAAATGCTGAAAAACCTTAATGATTAGTTCTTGTATATATAATGGAAACGTAATCCATAAGAGATTCAAACCAAAAGAACATTTTTTTAAATATAAAGTATTTTCACTTTTTATTGATCTATCGGAGCTAAATGAGCTTAATGAACAATTAAAATTTTTTTCATTAAATAAATTTAATCTTATAAGTTTTTATGAGAAAGATCATGGTGATCGTGATGGGTCATCTCTTTTTGAGTGGGTAAAAAAAAATCTAATTAATAACGAAATCAGTACAGAAAACATAAAAGTTAAACTTTTATGCTATCCAAGAATATTTGGTTATGTTTTTAATCCACTAAGTATTTTTTTTGTATACGATAAAAATGATAATTTAATTTCTATATTATATGAGGTTAAAAATACATTTGGTGAGCAACACACATATGTTTTTAAAGTAGAGGGACAAAACAAATTAATTCAAAATAATTGCTCAAAAAAATTTCATGTTTCACCATTTATTGAAATGGATTGTAATTATTTTTTTAGGATATTAAATCCAGAGCAGAAGTTATCAGTTGTAATTGATCAATATGATCAAGAAGGAAAAATTCTTTTTGCATCTCAAGATGGTGAAAGATCTGATTTGACAAGCAAAAACTTAATGAATTCTTATCTTAAACACCCTTTAATGACATTTAAAATTATCTCAGCGATACATTTTGAAGCGTTTAAATTGTGGATTAAAGGAATTAAATTTATTAAGAAAAAATTTAAAATTAAAAATAATATAACAGTAGAAAATTAATGTTTTTAAATAACGCCGCAAATAAATTAGTTTTTAAATTTCTTAATAAAATAAATCATGGTTATCTAGAGCTTACTACATATGACGGAAAAGTTTTAAAGTTTGGAAATCCAAATGAAAAATTACATGCAAATATTTCAATCAAAAAACCAGATTTTAATTATAATTTAATTAGAGGGGGGAGTATTGGATTTGCTGAGAGCTACATGAGAGGTGAATTTGAAACTGATAACTTATCAAATTTAATCGAATTAACTGCAAGAAATATAGAAGTCATATATAAATTTTCAGGCCTTCTTGATTTTCCAATAATTAATTTTGTAAAAAATAAAATAATCAAAAATACAAAAAGTAGAAGCAAAGAAAATATTGCTAAACATTATGATCTTGGGAATGATTTTTTTTCTCTTTGGTTAGATAATACACTTACTTACTCTAGTGCTATTTTTGATGATAAATCAAAAAATCTTTCTGATGCTCAAAATAATAAATATCAAAAATTAATTGATCTAATAAAACCAAATAATGGTGACAAAGTTTTAGAAATAGGATGTGGTTGGGGAGGTTTTGCTGAATATTTAGGTAAAAAATACGATGTTAAATTAGACTGTATTACAATTTCAAAAAAACAATTTGAATATGCAAAAGAAAGAATTTTTAATTGTGGTTTAAACGAAAAAGTAAATATTGAAATAAAGGATTACAGAGATCTTAAAGGGAAATACAATTCAATTGCGTCTATAGAAATGATTGAGGCTGTTGGTCAAAATTATTTAGAGGGTTATTTTAAAACTATTAAAACCAACTTATCTGATGGCGGTAAAGCAGCTATTCAAGCAATTACCATAGATGATAGATTGTTTGATAGATACAAAAACAAACAAGATTTTATTCAAAAATATATTTTTCCAGGTGGTTTTTTGCCAAATAAAAATAGTATTAATCGATATGTTTCTGACAACGGTTTAACTATTAATTCATATATTTCTTATGCTGACCATTATGCAAATACATTGGCTATATGGAGAAATGAGTTTTTAAAAAAATGGGATTTAATAAAAAATCAAGGTTTTGATTTAACATTTAAAAGAATGTGGGAGTTTTATCTTTCTTATTGTGAAGCTGGATTTAAGTCAAAAAATATTGATCTGATACAATTTTCAATGCAAAACAAATAAAAATAATGAAGATATTTATGCGACATATAAAAATAATTAAGTCAATTTCATTGATAATTTCATTATTCTTAATTACAAGTTGCTCAAATAATAGCGCTATGAAACCAGAAGACTTTAAAAACAAAGAACCAAGATTAATTATTGAGGAATACTTATCTGGAAATGTTAAGGCTTGGGGTGTTCTACAAAATAGATCAGGAAAAGTTACAAGACAGTTTTCTGCAGATTTAAATGGAAACTGGGATGGAAAGCAATTAATTCTTAAAGAAAAATTTAATTGGGACGATGGTGAAGTTCAAGACCGAGAGTGGACAATAAATAAAATTGATGAGCATAATTACGAAGGAACAGCAGGAGATGTTGTTGGCAAAGCAATAGGATATTCTTATGGACCAGCGTTTAAATTTGAATATGTTTTATTAGTTCCGGTCAAAGGCAAAGAATTAAAAATAACTTTCGATGATTGGATTTTTAAACAAGATGATAGAGTTGCAATTAATAGAGCAACAATGACTAAATTTGGTTTTAAAGTAGCTGAATTGACAGTTGTATTTGTAAAAGATTAACTATTTTTTTTGATATTTCGTTAGTTTTCCAACTAAACCAAAATAAATTTTACTTGGTAAAAAACTCAATAGTTTTAATGTGATTGTAAGTGATTTTGGAAAATGTATTTCAAATATATTTTTGTTAACTAAACCTTCATAAATTTGATCTGCAGCATACTCAGGAGTTTTTAAAAAAGGCATTTTAAAATCATTTTTATCTGTCATTGGTGTTTTAATAAATCCAGGAGATACTAAACAAACACGAACATTGTACCTTTTAAAATCAAAGTACAAACTTTCTGCTAAGTTATTTAATGCAGATTTAGATGGCCCATATCCAGTTGAATTAGGTAATCCCCTATATCCTGCAATTGATGAAACAATAGTAATTATACCGTTTTTTTTATCTCTAAAGTATTGTTCAACTGCTTTGATGCTATTCACAGTTCCAAAAAAATTTACTTTAAAAACATCTTCCATTTGTTCGACATCTATATCTTTTTCTTTTTTGGGATCCCATGTTCCAGTTGAAAAAAAACAAATATCTATATTTTCATATTTGTTTTTAATTTCATTAAATACTTCTTTGCATTTTTCCTTATCTGTTACATCTAAAGGAAAACCTGAAATATTTTCATAAGAATTTGAAAGCTCATTTAGCAATTCAGCTCTTCTTGCCGAGATAGCAACATTCCATCCTTTACTTGCAAACTTAATTGCTAAAGCTTTGCCGATCCCAGTACTACCACCTGTAATCCAAATAGTTTTTTTACTCATTTTTTGTTATGTATATATTTAACATGTTTAAAAATAAATTTTTAACATTTATATTGTTTCTTACTATTACATTCTCTGCCTCATTGATTGGCGGTTTAGCTACCATTACATTTAAAGAGCCATGGTACTCATTACTAAACAAACCAACATTTAATCCGCCAGATTGGATATTCGCGCCTGTTTGGACCACCTTGTATACATTGATGACAGTTGCAATATGGCTTTACTGGCATACAAAAAATAGAGATATGAATACTGTTTATATTTATTTTATTCATTTAGCATTTAATACAACTTGGAGTGTAGTTTTCTTTGTTTTCCATAATATGTTTTTGGCTCTTTTAGTATTAATCGTACTAATAGCATTGATAATAAATCTTATTTTAAGGTTTAAACGCGTCAAGATGTTGAGCGCCTACCTAATGATTCCATATTTACTTTGGTGTAGCTTTGCACTAATTCTGAATACAAGCTTGATTATGTTAAATTAGATATGGATGATGTTGTAGTAATTGGTGGAGGAATAATAGGGGCGGCAACCGCTTATTTTTTATCCAAAGAAGGCAGAAAAGTAAAAGTTGTTGAAAGAGATCCTACTTATAAAACAGCTTCATTCCCATTATCTCTAGGTGGTTTTAGAAGACAATTTTTCCAAAAAGAAAATATTTTATTAGGAAAATTTGCAAGAGAGTTTATTTTTCAAATACCAGAATTATTAAAAACAGAAAAAAATCCTAATCCAACAGCAAGTATGGTAACCAATGGATATCTTTTAATGTTTGGCCCTGAACATGCTGAAGAACAATATAGAGCATTAGAAAATCATAAAGAATGTGATGCTGGAACAAAAAATATTAAAGGGTCAGAATTATCCAAGGTTTTCCCTTATGTGAATAGTGATGGGATAGAGACAGCAACTTATACGGATAATCAAAGTGAAGGATGGATTGATCCATTTATGTTTCATAGCGCTCTTAAAAGTAAAGCAATAGAGCTTGGAGCAGAATTTATTAAGGGCGAAGTTAAAAGTATTTCTGAAATAAATGCTAAAACAATAGTTTCTGCAGCTGGTTGTTGGACAAAGGAATTGTTAGAAGATATTCCTGTTGTTCCTCAAAAGCACACTGTTTTTAGAGTTAAATGTCCAACATATATAAAAGAGATGCCACTCAGTGGAGACTTAACAACTGGTGTTTATTGGAGACCAGAAGGAGGGGAATATTTAGCAGGATCACCTGTTTCTGTATTTGATGCAGATGATTTGGAGCCAGCTTGGAATGATTTTGAGGAATTAGTTTGGCCAGCTCTTG
This sequence comes from uncultured Pelagibacteraceae bacterium, assembly GCA_902590535.1. Classification (GTDB taxonomy): domain Bacteria; phylum Pseudomonadota; class Alphaproteobacteria; order Pelagibacterales; family Pelagibacteraceae; genus Pelagibacter. The sequence continues at coordinate 47,057 of CACIXF010000002.1, read as the reverse complement.
CTAAGAGAATACCTGCCTTTGAAGAATTAAAGTTAACTGGTGGATGGGCAGGTTACTATGATTGTAATAGATTAGATAATAATGCAGTTGTTGGTAAACATCCAAAATATGACAATGTTTACATGGCTTCTGGATTTACAGGCCGAGGATTAATGCAGGCACCAGGTATCGGTAGAGCCTTAACTGAATTAATCACAACAGGATCATACCAAACAATTGATATAAGTGATTTTGCAGTTGAGAGAGTTTTGGGTAAAACTGCTAGGCCAGAGCCCTACGTTTTATAATTTAAGTTCCGCAAAAAGTTTGATATTTTTTGTTGCTCGATGGAGCAGGTGCTTGATATTCTTCAATATTATTCTGATTGTCGTAAGGATTTCTTAAAATAGCTAATAACTTTTTCATTTTATCTAAACTTCCCTTGTCTGCTTCAGCTAAAGCTTCCTCTACTTTATGATTTCTAGGAATTACAATTGGATTATTTGATTTCATAAGTTTGCTTTGTTTTTCTTTAGTTGAATTATTTAACTCAGATCTTTTTTTCCATTCATTTTTCCAATCGATAAAATCATTATTTTTATAAATTTCATCAGAATTGATATCCATTATATTACAAAAAGTATTTGTGTAATCAGCTTTATTTTTTTCCATCCAATTAAACAAATCATTAATTAATTTTTTATCATTTTTATCCTCACCAAATAGACCAAGTTTATCTCTCATCATATTTAACCATTTATCTTCATAAATATTTTGGAAATTATCCATTAAATCTGTTGCTAATTTAATTGCAGTATCTTCATTTTTGTCAATTAGAGGTATTAAACATTCTGCAAATCTTGCTAAATTCCACTTTGTAATTGGTGGTTGATTAGAAAAGGCATATCTCCCAAATTTATCTATTGAGCTAAATACAGTTTTTGGATCATAATGATCCATAAATGCACAAGGACCATAATCAATGGTTTCACCTGAAATTGCCATGTTGTCAGTATTCATAACCCCATGAATAAATCCAACCCTCATCCAATTGATTACTAGCTGGCATTGTTTTTCCATTACAAGATTTAACAAGTCTAATCCTTTTGAATTTGATGTTTTAATTTCTGGATAATGTCTGTTTATTGTGTAGTCGACCAAAGTATTTAAATTTTCAATGTTTTGAGTTGCAGCTATATATTGAAACGTTCCAACCCGAAGATGACTTGATGCAACTCTTGTTAATATAGCGCCCTGTAAAAGATTTTCTCTTACAACTTTTTCTCCCGTTTTTACTACAGCAAGGCTTCTCGTAGTTGGAATATTTAATGAATGTATCGCTTCACTGATAATATATTCTCTAAGCATAGGTCCTAGTGCCGCTCTTCCATCACCACCTCTAGAAAAAGAAGTTCTTCCTGAACCTTTAAACTGAATGTCAAATCGATTATCATTGTTAACTAAATGTTCACCCAATAAAACTGCTCTACCATCTCCCAACATAGTAAAGTGTCCAAATTGATGACCTGCATATGCTTGCGCAATGGTATTGGTTTCTTCTGGTATGGAGTTTCCAGAAAATATTTCTGCTAATTTTTTTTTGTCTGTTTTTGAAAAATCTAAATTTAAAGTAGAGGCTAGTTCCTCATTTAAAATTACTAATTCAGGATCATGAACAGGAGTTGGTTTAATATTTTCTTTAAAAGTATTTGATAACTTTGAATAGGTATTATCAAAATGCCAACCAATGGTCATTTTAATTAACTAACTTCAGCTTGATTTTCTTTTGGTTTAACTTCTGTTTTAAATTGATTAGAAATTTTTTGTACTTCAACAGAAGATACTTTGTATTCTGCACACATTGTTTCTTCATCTTTACCATGACCTGTAACCATATTAACCATATGCTCTGGGAAATGGAACGTAGTAAACACAATTCCTTCTTTAACTTTATCTGTAACTTCAACTTTAAGCGCAACCTCACCTCTACCTGAATAAAGTCTTCCAATATCACCAGTATTTAGATCTCTATGAGCTGCATCTTTAGGATGAATTAATAAAACATCTTCATCAACAATATTTATATTCTTTGTTCTTCTAGTCATTGTTGCTGCGTTGTAATGTTGTAAAACTCTACTAGTTGTTAAAATCAAAGGGTAGTCTTTTTGATTAGCTTCTATTTCTGATGATTCTTTCCAATCAAAGTTTTTTAGTCGACCTTTACCTAATTTAAATGTTTCTGTATGTAAAATTTTTGTATCAGTTCCATCTTCTTGGACTGGCCACTGTAATCCTAATTTTCCGAGTCTCTCTCTAGTAACTCCCTTAAAGAAAGGAACTATATCAGCAATTTCAGCTAGAACTTGATCTGCATCATAAGTTGGCTGATCAAATCCTAATTTCTGCATCATCTCAGTTACAATTAATCCATCAGGTTTAGTGCCTGGTAGAGGAGGTACAGCTCTGTTTACTCTTTGAATTCTTCTCTCAGTGTTCGTAAAAGTTCCATCTTTTTCTAAGAACGTTGTACCTGGCAGAACAACAGTTGCTAATTTTGCTGTTTCACTCATAAATATTTCTTGAACAACTAAAAGTTCTAAAGAGTTCATAGCTTCAATTACATGAGCACTATTAGGATCTGTTTGAACAATATCTTCTCCAATGATCCATAAACCTTTTAATTCCTTGTTTATTGCAGCTTCAAACATTTGAGGAATTTTTAATCCAGGCTTAGTTGGGTGAGTTACTCCATATTTTTGTGTGTAGAATTCTTGATGCTTTTCATCAGCTACAGGAAAATAACCAGCACCTTGGTGAGGCTGACATCCCATATCTGCTGCACCTTGAACATTGTTTTGACCTCTTAAAGGATTAACCCCGACACCTTTTCGTCCAATGTTTCCAGTGATCATTGCTAAATCTGCAATTAACATTACAGTTTTAGATCCCTGTTCGTGTTCAGTAACTCCTAAACCATGGAACTCCATTGAATTTTTTGCAGTAGCATATGCAATTGCTGCTTCTTTAACTAATTGTTTATCTACACCAGCTACTTTTGCTAAATGATCAACATCTTGTCTTTCAATTTCTTTTAAGAAATTATCAAAACCTTCAGTTCTATCTCTAATAAAACCTGCATTATAAAGTTTTGATTTAATAATAAAGTGCAACATCATATTTAGAACTGCAACGTTAGTTCCTGGTCTTAGTTTAATATGATAATCAGCAAGTTTCGCAAGTTCAGTTGTAACTGGATCAAGTACAATTAATTTTTTACCTTTCATCACTTGCTGTTTTATTTTTGCACCTGTTACAGGATGAGCATTTGTTGGATTAGCTCCAATTACCAAAAATAAATCCGCATGATAAATATCTTCTGTAGAGTTAGTTGCTGCCCCAGTCCCAAAAGTTTGTTGCATTCCCCAAGCTGTTGGTGAATGACAAATTCTTGCACAACAATCTACACTGTTAGTTCCCACAGCCGCTCTAATCATTTTTTGAAAAACATAATTTTCTTCATTCGTACATCTTGCAGAAGAAATTCCAGCAAAGGCATCTGGACCGTTATCTTTTGTAATTCTGTTCATTTCTTTTTTAATAAAATCATAAGCTTCATCCCACGAAGCTTCTTCAAACTTTCCATTTCTTTTAATTAAAGGTGTTTTTAATCTGTCTGGATGATCATAAAAACTAAATGCATATCTTCCTTTAATACAAGTATGACCAGCATTTACCTCTGTTTGTTTTGGAGTATCTATTGCAACAACTTTATCATCTTTTATTGATGCTTCTAAATTACATCCAACACCACAGTATGAACAAGTTGTCCTAACTTTTTTATCTACAGCTGCAGATTTAGATTGAAAAACATCTGAAATTGCATCTGTTGGACATGTATGCGCACATGCTCCACAAGATACACACGAACTATCTCCAAACATCATATCATTATCAGTTGTTATTCTAGATTCAAAACCTCTTCCGCTCATTGTAAGTACAAATGAACCTTGAATTTCATCACAAGCTCTGACACATCTTCCACAATTAATACAATTGTCTAAATTCATTCTCATGTAATCGTGAGAAGTATCTCTTGGTATACCTTTATGCTGTTTAGGACTGTTGTATCTGTGATCAGCAACTCCTAAATCGTTTGCAACTGTTTGTAATTCACAATTATTATTTACCTCACAAGTATCACATTCCATTGGATGGTCTGTTAAAACTAATTCAACAATGTTTTTTCTTAGACTTGTTAAAGCTTCATTTGAAGTAAAGATATGTTGGTTTTCAGCAACTGGAGTATGACAAGATGCGACCACTCTTGTTGGACCATCTTTTTCTAAAGCAACTTCTACAGAGCAAACTCTGCAAGCACCATAAGGAGCTAGGTTTGGATCATCACATAAAGTAGGTACTTTTTTTTCACCTACATAGCTTTTTACAAATTTTAAAATAGACGTGTGTTTAGGACCAATTTCGTATGGTTTTCCATCAATATAAGCAATTTTTCTTTTTTCTGAGCTCATTAATTATCTTTCACCATATCATTTTTCATTTCATCACCAAAGTATTTTAGGATGTTCTGAATTGGAGTTGGGATTGCTCCGCAAAGAGCACATAGGCATCCTTTTTGCATGGTAACCAACAATTCTTCTAGTAATTTTAACGGAATTTTAGCTGTTTTCTTCTTAGCTTGGTCAAACATTTCCTTACCTCTGTAAGATCCGAGTCTTCCTGGGAAACATTTCCCGCATGATTCTTCTGCTGAGAATTCAAACAAGTGATGAATGTATTCAGCCATTGGAAAATCTTTTGGAATACTAACTACACTTGCGTGACCTAACATAAAACCTTTTGCTGTAAATTCTTGAAAATCTAAATTTAAATTTTCTATTTCACTTAAAGGAACAACTCCGCCTAATGGACCTCCTATTTGAAAAGCTTTAACAGGCTCTTTATATCCACCACCAATTTCATTAAATATTTTTTTCATTGGTGTACCCATATCAATTTCATAAACACCTGGGTTGTTAAAGAAACTATCCAAGCAAACTAATTTTGTTCCAGCTGATTTTTTATTTCCAACTGAAGAAAATTTTTCTGGTCCATTTAATAAAATTCCAGTTGCAGCAGCCAATGTTTCAACATTATTAACCACAGTTGGTTTTTTATATAACCCTTCGGTAACAGGGAAGGGAGGTCTTACATCTACCTCAGCTCTTCTTCCTTCAATAGATGCAATCAAAGCTGTTTCTTCTCCACAAATATAAGCACCTTGACCAATACAAATTCCAAGATCAAAAGAAAAATCGGTTCCTAAAATATTTTCACCTAGTAAATTTAATTTTTTAAGTTCATTGATGCAGCCATTAATTGCTTCAATAGATTTAGGATATTCACCTCTAATGTATAAAACTCCTTCATTGCTTCCTATCACATAACCACAAATTACCATTCCAAAAATAACTTTTAAAGGTTGATCCTCTAATAAATATCTATCTGAGAAAGCACCAGAGTCACCCTCATCTGCATTACAGATAACATATTTTTTATCTCCTTTTGCTTTACTACAAAAATCCCATTTCATTCCTGTTGGAAAACCAGCACCGCCTCTTCCTGTTAAATTTGAGTCTAATAATGATTTTACTATTTCTTTTTTATCTGTTTTTAAAAATTTACTTAATTGCTCTTTGAATTGATCTGTTGAAGATAACTTGTCATCCATTAAAAAACTTGTTGTTGCATAACTTTTAGAGAAAAACTTATCTTGTTTAATTTCTTCACCTTTAATTATTTGGTCAATTTTTTCTATATCTTTGCCAGCATAATTTTCTCCATCATAATGAAATGCATGGTTTTCATAACAATGACCTAAGCAGAACATTTCTCCAACTTTGTCATCACCCAGTTTTTCTTTTAGTTTATCTTTTAATTTGTCTTGAGTGCCTGCACACATGCATGCACTACCGTTACAAACAAAAGCTTTCTTTTCTCTATGAGAAGGTCTCAAAAATTCATAAAATGATTCTGCACCATGAAGAGTTGAAACGCCTAGGTTATGTTTTTTGGCAATTTCTTTAATATCTTGTGGATTATCGCTTAAGGTATTTTCTGAGATTTGCCTAAATAGGTTATCTTTTAAGCCTATTCTGCCTGATAAATTACTTATATTTTTTGACACAAATACCCTTTTCTTAATTTAGCCCACAATAACTTTTTTGTTATTTGTGTAAATATTAAAACTGTCTCTCTTTACGAAACCAACAAGGGTAATGTCAAATTTATTCGCTAAATCGATAGCTAGACTAGTTGGCGCACCAACACCTATCATTATACCTATATCCGTCATCAAGACCTTTTGAACCAATTCAAAATTAAGTCTGCCTGAGCATGTTATAAATTGGGTTTTTGGATCAATTTGATTGTTCTTCAATGCACAACCAATAAGTTTATCAAGAGCATTATGTCTTCCCACATCCTCTCTGACAGCAACTAATTCTCCATTACTATTAAAAAGACCACTTGCATGAATTCCACCTGTTTTACTGAACTCTGATTGGCCTTCTCTTAATATATCTGGTGATTTAACAATTACCTCTTTTTTGATTTTGGGTTCTGATGGATTTATTTTATTTTTTTTAATTATTTCTAGAGCATCAAGTGAAGATTTTCCACATACACCACATGAGGAATTAGTTAAAAAGTCTCTTTTTATTTTTGAAATATTTATATTTTTAGAATTATTTAAAGTTGCTAATATTTTATTTTGAATATTGTATTGACCAACTTTATCTCCATAACTTTCTATTGAATCAATATCACTAATATTTATTATAATTTGTTCGTTATATAAAAATCCTCTAACAAGATCCTCATCATTGCCAGGAGTTCTCATTGTTATAGATAAACTTTGATTTATCCATTTACCAGATTCCTTAAACTTTAATGAAATCTCCAATGGTTCTTCAATTGAAATTAAATCATCTATATTATCAAACTTATTAGATGAATATTTTAAAACTTTGTATTTAGAATTCATTAAATTATTTTAATGGATAGTTTTTTTTTAATAAATATTTGTTAATTATAATTGCTAATAACAATATAATTATACAGCCAAAAGTTATTGGATTAATTAAATAATCATAAGAGGCACTTCCAATAATAACTATAATTGGATTTCCACCAGCAGGCGGGTGAACAATATTAAATAAAATCATTAAAAAAACTCCAGCTCCAACAGCGATTGCAATACTGATATAAATAGGAAGTGGAATAAAGTTTACAAAAATTACTCCTACTAAAGCGGTTACCAAATGTCCAAAAAAAACATTCTTTGGTTGTGCAAATGGGCTTTCAGGAAAACCAAATAGTAAAACCATTGAGGAACCGAATGAGGCAGCAATAAAATATCCCAATGTACTTTTATAAGTAAGGACTGTTAGCACACCAATTGTAAATGCTGAAAAAAAACCTGCAATTAATGCTTTTTGCAATAATGTTTTTGTAATTTTGATCATTTATATTTTTAATGCTTTGGCAATAGTTCTTAAAGGTAAAAGCAAACATTCTTTCCTTGAAAGATTTTTTTTATCTAAAATTTCTTTAAAATCTTTCCAATGTTTTTCCATACTTACTTTTGCGTCCTCAAAAAGTTGCTCACCAACTTTTATAAATTTTTTAACATCATCAACTTTTTTTTCCTTAATTTTTCTAGATAATAGACTGACTGATGCCTGACAATAAACACACGATTTACATTGATATCCCATATCCTTTACAACATCTTCTTTGACAATTAAGCTTATTTCCATCTCATCACCACATAATGGATTTTTGTGTTTTGACTTATGAGTATAGTTTTCAACAACTTTATTATTTTCAGTATGGGCTGCTATTTCTAAAATTCTTAAATCCATTTAATTTCTTTAATTCAACTTTTAATGTTTTATATTTTATAGATGGATCATAACAATATTTTAGGCACTGTGCTAGCAGGCGGTAAGTCACAAAGGTTTGGAGAAGATAAATCCCAAGTAAAGTTATCTGGTAAATTGTTAATTGATCACATGTTGACTGAAATTATTGATGAATTCAAAGAACTCTTAATAGTATCAAATAATAAAATTATTTTTCATAACTCAGAAAAAATTTCAATAATCGAAGATTATGAAAAAGGTCTTGGTCCGTTAGGAGGAGTTTTATCAGCTATGAAATGGATAAAAGAAAACCAAAAAGACTACAAATGGATAGCAACTTTCCCTGTTGATACACCTTTTTTTAAGAGACAAATACTAAAAGATTTTATTCAAAATATTAATTTCAATGAAAGCGATTTATTTTTCATTAAGTCAAACAACACACGACATAATATATTTGGCTTATGGTCGATTAATTTATTAGATAAGTTAGAGAAGGATCTAAAAAATGGAGAAAGAAAAGTAGAGTTGTGGGCTAATAATACTGGGGTAAAAATAATTAATATGGAGTTTTCAAATAATGATCCTTTCTTTAATATAAATACAAAAGAAGATTTAAAAAAAGCTGAAGAAATATTCAAAAATGATTAGTTACGAAAAATCAAAAACAATTTTAAAAAAAGCCAAAATAAAAATTAAAAACGAAACCATAAAGAGCATTAATTCCTTAAATAGAGTAGTTTCCAACAACATTTACTCTAAAATAAATTATCCAGCAGGGAATAATGCTGCATTTGATGGTTACGCAATTAATTCAAAAGATACTAATGGATTAAAAAAAAAATTCCCAAAAAAATTTAAAATTATTGGTTCAATTGCTGCAGGAATGAAACCATTTAAAAAAAAGATAAAAAAATTTGATACTGTAGAAATAATGACTGGAGGAATTATTCCAAAGGGTTTTGATACAATTATTCCTATAGAACAAATAATTTTTGCGCCTAATAAAAATTATATTTTAATCGACCAGAAAATAAAAAAATTTAATCATGTTAGGTTTGCAGGTTCAGATTATAGAAAAGAAGAGGTTGTAATAAAAAAAAATACAATTGTTCAACCAAATCATATTTTAGCTTTTAAAAGTTTAGGTATTAAACAAATTAAAGTAAAAAAAAAGATTAATATATTATTTTTTTCAACTGGAAACGAAATATCAAACAATGACAATATTCCAAATTGGATGGTAAGAAATTCTAACACACACTATATAAAAAACTTAAATCAAAATTTTTTATTTAATTTTAAAAGTGGCAGTATATTAAGAGACAATCATCAAAATATTTTTAAACAAAAAATAAATAAATTAATTAAATCTAAAGATGATATTATTATTACGTCAGGTGCAGTGTCTGCAGGTAAGTTTGATTTTATACCTGATGTTGTTAAAAAATTTAAGTTATCAAGCTACTTTAAAAGTGCTGCAATAAGGCCAGGAAAACCAATAATGTTTGCAAAAATTAAAGGGAAAGAAAAGGCAATATTCGGGCTCCCTGGAAATCCAATTTCTTCAGCTGCATGTTTTAGATTTTTTGTAATTCCATATATTTTAAATGCCTTAGGATTATCAGAAGAAAAATCAATTAAAGCTATTTTGACTAATGGTTTTGATAAAAAAAAGAATTTCACAAGATTTGTAAAGAGCCAATTAAGCACAACTAAAAATGGAAAACTAAATGTTGAAATTTTAAAAGGTCAAGAGTCTTTTAGAATTAAATCATTTGTAAAATCAAATATTTGGGTTTTGTTACCAGCGGGTAAATCAAAATTTAAAAAGGGAGATATCGTTGATTGCTTTTTCCCCAACCTTTCAAATCAAAATTTAGTTTAGAAACGTATTTTTGTTGTAGAAAATTCTATTTACAATTAGATTTCTCATTATGTTAGAGTTAAGAAATCCAAGAATAGCCATTCCCGTTGTACTTTTTGCCGGTCTGTTGTGGTCGTTTGGTCCATTAGTGGTTCGATACATGGATAATCCGCAATTGGCACCTTGGCAGTACATTTTTGGCAGAGGTTTAACAATTTTCATCCTATTAAATCTTTATTTATTTTTCGAGGAAGGAAAAAATTTTTACAAAAACTATTATAAAATAGGTTTATCTGGAGTAATCGGTGGATCTGGGTTGGGGATCGCTATGATTACATTTATTTATTCAATTACAAATACTAGTGCTGCAATTACTTTGCTTTGTTTAGCAGCAATGCCTTTTTTTACAGCATTATTGGCATTTTTATTTTTAAGAGAAAAAATTTCTCTCAATGTTTGGATATCAATAATAATTGCAACAGTTGGTATCATTATTATGGCACTTGGAAATACTGGTGAAAAATCATTAATTGGTTTCGTGTTTGGTTTAACTTCTTCAACTGGTTTCTCAGTTTTTTCTGTAACTCTAAGATGGAGAAAAGAAACACCAAAATTCACAACTGTAGCTTTTGCAGGTTTCTTTTGTTTTGTGTTTGCAACAATTATGATTTTATCAAACAACTTAGTTTTCTTTTCATCTAGCTATAATGGAGCTTTGTTTTCTTTGCACGGGACATTAGTTTGTTTTGGTTTAATTTTATATTCAATTGGATCTAAAGCGATACCAGCAGCAGAATTGACTTTATTATCTTTAACTGAAGTTGTTGGTGGAATTTTTTGGGTCTGGTTGCCATTATTTGGCATTAACGAAGTACCATCCACAAATACTATAATCGGTGGTTTTTTTCTGTTTGTATCTATATTTTATTACAGTTTAATAATGCGATGGAACAAAAGATACATAGCATTAAATTAATATGGAACGACCAGATTTTTTTGAACTTAAAAACGGTGAAAAAGTAAAATTACCATTTACTGACATAGAATATAACGATCGAGTAAGTAAACTTAGATCAGTGATGGACCAAAATGGTCTTGATATGGTTATCTTAACCTCAATGCATAATGTTGCATACTACACCGGATTTATTTATTGTTCTTTTGGAAGACCATACGGATGTGTGATCACTCAAAATAAAATCTCAACAATTTCAGCTAACATTGATGCAAGTCAACCATGGCGTAGATCCCATTGTGATAATGTTATTTATACTGATTGGAAGAGAGATAATTTTTTAAGAGCCATTGTTTCAATTATTGGAAGAGACGAGCCTCCAAAAAATATTGGAATTGAAAATGATCATGTCACGTTAGATATACGAGAAAAAATAGGGTCTATTTTTACTTTTTCTGTGTTTAGTGATGTTTCAAAAGATCTAATGAAACTTAGAATGATTAAATCGAACGAAGAAATTGAGATCATTAGAAATGGTGCAAGAATTGCAGACATTGGTGGTGAAGAAATAGTTAAAAATATTAGAGAAAATAATACGGAGATCGAAGTAGCAATAGCTGCAAGAGATAGAATGGAAAGGGAGATTGTTAAAAGTTATCCAGGTGCAGAGTACATGGATACTTGGGTATGGTTTCAATCTGGTATTAATACTGATGGAGCTCACAATCCAAAGACTAATAGAAAATTAGTTAAAGGAGATATTTTATCTTTAAATACTTTTCCTATGATCTCAGGATACTACACTGCACTAGAGCGAACTTTATTTTTAGATCATGCTGATGATGCTTCTCTTAAAGCTTGGGAGGCAAATGTTAAAGTTCACAAACGTGGATTAGAATTAATTAAACCAGGCGTAAAGTGTTCTGATATTTGTCATGAGCTTAACGAACTTTTCGCTGAAATTGGTTATCTACAGTATCGAACGTTTGGTTACGGACATTCATTTGGTATGCTTTCTCACTTTTATGGAAGAGAAGTTGGTTTAGAATTAAGAGAAGATATTGATACTGTTCTTGAAGAAAATATGGTCGTATCGATGGAGCCAATGATAATGATCCCAGAGGGTAATCCTGGCGCAGGTGGATATAGAGAACACGATATTTTGGTGATTGGTAAAGATGGAGCAGAGAATATTACAAAATTTCCTTTTGGTCCGGAGCATAATATTATAAAAAACTAATCTTTATGAGCGAGAATAAAACTATTGTTAATAGTTGGAACGAGTGGGATCCGTTAAAACATGTTATTGTTGGAAGAGCGGATGGTACTTGTATACCAGCACCAGAGCCTGCTTTGGATGCAAAAGTTCCTGAAGATAGTGATATGCGGGGTCAGTTTGGTCCAAGAACTAAAGACACTGTAGATAAAGCAAATGAATTATTAGATAACTTTTCAAGTATGCTTCAAAAAAGAGGTATTAAAGTTGATCGACCAACACCAATTGATTTTAATCAAAAAACTTCCACACCTGATTGGGAAGCAGAAACCATGTTTGGCTGCATGCCCCCAAGAGATGTTTTGTTAACAGTGGGTAATGAGATCTTAGAAGCTACAATGAGTTATCGTTGTCGTTGGTTTGAATATTTATGTTACCGACCACTTTTAAAAGATTATTATAATCAAGATCCTAATATGAGACACGAGTCTGCTCCAAAACCAAGATTAACGGATGCAGATTACAGAAAAGATTATTTATCAGATAAAATTGGTGTTCAAAAAAGATTAGAGTGGACCGAAAAAAAATATTTTGTAACCACTGAAGAAGAACCGCTATTTGATGCAGCGGACGTATTAAGATTCGGTAAAGATTTAGTTGTTCAACATGGTTTTACAACAAATTTAAAAGGAATTGATTGGCTAAAGAGACATTATAAAGATCACAGAGTTCATGCAGTTAACTTCCCAGGTGATCCTTATCCAATTCATATTGATGCAACTTTTACCCCAATTAAAGAAGGTTTAATTATCAATAACCCACAAAGAAGACTTCCTAAGGAACAAAGAAGACTTTTTGAGGACAATGGTTGGGAAATTGTAGACAGTGCACAACCAGCACATAACGAACCACCACCATTATGCTATTCATCAACTTGGCTATCAATGAATGTTTTAGTTTTAGATCCTAAAACTGTATGTGTGGAAAAAAGTGAAAAATACCAAGCTGAACAATTAGATAAATTAGGAATGGAAGTTATACCAGTAGAACTTAGAGATGCCTACGCTTTTGGTGGAGGTTTACATTGTTGTACTGCAGATGTTTACCGAGAGGGTGAACTTAAAGATTACTTTCCAAAACAATAATTATGGCAAAAATTAAAATAAAAAGAGAGCGAGTTAAATTCGCTTCTGATAATGTTGCTGGTGCTTGTCCAGAGGTATTAGATGCAATTTTAAAAGCCAATGAAGGAGATAGTACACCATATGGAAACGACCCTTTATCAACAGAATTGCAAGATAAGTTTTCAAAAATCTTTGAAAAAGAAGTAATTGTTTTTCCTACTGCCTCAGGTACTGCAGCTAATGCTTTAGCATTATCTACAATGACACCTTCATATGGAAATATTTATTGTCATAAGATGTCTCATATAAACACCGATGAATGTGGTGCACCTGAATTTTATACAGGAGGAGGAAAGTTGGTTCCTTTAAATGGAATAATGGGAAAAATAACTGCAGAGGAGTTAGATCAATCTATTGGGGAAAAAGGGATTGTTCATCATACACAACCTTCATCAGTCAGTATCACTCAAGTGTGTGAAACAGGTGAAGTTTATCAATTAGATGAAATTAAAAAAATTGCAGAAATCACTCATAAACATAATCTAAATTTACATATGGATGGCGCTAGATTTGCTAATGCTATGGTATCTTTAGATGTAACTCCAGCTGAAATGACTTGGAAATCTGGGGTTGATGTCTTGTCATTTGGAGCAACTAAAAATGGATGTCTGGCAGCTGAAGCAATTATATTTTTTAAGAAAGAATTAGTTGGAGACATTGCTTTTTTAATGAAAAGAGCAGGGCACTTATTATCAAAAATGCGTTTTGTTTCTGCGCAACTCGATGCATACATTTCAAATGATGTTTGGTTGAGAAACGCAAAGCACGCTAATGCAATGGGTAAAAAATTAAGCGATGGTTTAAGCAAGCACAACGATATTGAAATTGCTTATCCTACAGAAGCAAACGAAGTATTTGCAAAATTTCCAAGAGAAAAAATAGAACATCTAAATTCTGAAGGTTATAAAATGAATGAAGAAGAATTAGATGGTAAAGCGGTAAGATTAGTTGCTGCTTGGAATACTAAAGATAGCGATGTTGATGAATTGTTAAATACAATTAAAGCTAACTAGGATTTTCTTTTAAAAACTCAATATATTTTATCACTTCATCATATTGTTCGTCAGGAATGTCTTTATAACTTGCATTAAACTTACTCTTCACACAAATAGCAACATGAGCATAGGGGTTTCTTCCTTTAGGGTGATTTGGGTGATCAGGTAATTGCCCCACCAAATAATCGCCAGCTTCCTGAATAATTTTCCAGAGTTTACTTGCGTTTTCTTTGTTCATACTATCTAAATTTATGTTTTATCACTTTTGTTTCGAGTATGTTTCGAGTTCTTATATATAATCCTTTATTATAAATTTTATTAAATTTTAATTCTATTGCCCAAGAGCTTCTTTAGCTTCATCTACTGAATAATTGGTACCGTATTGTTCGTTATAAGCAGAAACCGCATCAGCAAAGCTGCTGTATCCTAATCCACTTGCAGCAGCTTCAAGATCAGTTGAAACACCTACGGTCGCAGCTAAAGCAATCGAGTCAGCTACTGTTTGCAAATTTGTACCAAGATCTTTAGCTATTGATGCCGCTTCAAATGATCCAACCTGATTTAATAAATCTACTCCTCTTGTTACATCGCCCCATGAAGAAGATGGACATGAACCTTGTAGGTCTCCACATTGACCTGGTTGATTATATGTAAATTTTGCACTCTCCCAATGTTTTGCATATTCTTCTGGAGTTAAATTGCTACCATATTCAGCATTAACTAATTTAGTTAAATTCTCAAAATTTGCATTTGCTCTGATATCATTAATAGTTGCCTGATCTAAAGAGTCTCCAAATTCAGATATAATACTTTCAGAAGCAATTTTTGTATAATTATCCAAAGTAATTGAAAAATCTTGATTGAGCCAATTTTCTAAATTGAACGACGGATTTTCTTGAACAGATTTTGCAATATCAATTAGATTTTGATTTAAATCATTACTTAAAGCTGTCTCATTAAAATTGATTAAATTTTGAAATTCATTTCTTGCTAACTGAGCTTTTAAATCATTAATATTCTCACTAGTTAGTTCAATTAAATTTCCAGAATTGTCTTTAAAATTTTCAACGGGCATGTCTCCCTTCCAAGAGTTAGCCCAATCTTTTACCTCCCAATTTTCCATTTCTTCTAAATTTTGATAGGCTATTTTTAGTGGAGTAAATTCATAACCATCTTTCTCAATATTTTCTAGAATTTCATCTACAGCAAAATCATTATTTGCTAAATTAAGAGCTTGCTTTTGTAAATTAAGAATATTTTGATTATTTTGTTTTTTCGAACTTAATGAGGCTAATGTTAATGTTTTTTTTGTGTTATCTGAAACATTTTCAATATTAATTTTACTTAAATCATTCTCAAATTTTTTTTTAATAATATTTTTCTCAACATCTTTTAAAATTGCATTTGAAAAATCAACAGAATCTATTGCAGTTATGAAGTCTTTGTCTTCACAACTTTTATTGCAATTATCTATTATATTTAGAGATTTTGTAAAAATTTCACTAATATTTTCATAAACACTATATTTATCAGGATTAATTTTGATAATTTTCTTTAAAGACTTTTCAACTTTTTTAGAAGTTTTCTTAAACTCTTTTTCAAATTCTTTTTGGCTGATCCTTTGTTCTAATTTTAATTCTAAATTTTTTTTAAAAGTCCCATAAGATGATTTAAATTTTGTAGATTCTTTTTTTATTTTTTTTTCTTCACTTGTAAGTTTGTTCTGGCTTTTGGTACCTTGGGACATAAAATCATACATGTGCATATAGCCTGTTAATGCATCCTCTAAATTATCATTGGATGTAAGTCCTATTGATTTTCTCATAGACTCTTTAGCTTGAGATAATGAATAAAGTGATTGTATAGCTTTTTTGCTGCTCTTTTTGACGTTAGGGTAGTTATTTTGATAATCCTCAATTGCTTTTTTTTCTTCCTTAAGTTTGTGATTATAAAATACTTCAAAGTAAGCCATAGCTCTCATCATGTTTTCAGGATATTTTTCATTTAAATTTTTGTGTTGAACAAATGTTTTATACATTTCTTCAGCTGATTTTTTTGCAAGCATACTTTCAGAAAAATTTGGATTTTTAAATAATCCTTCAGGGTATTCTTTTAATTCTTTATATTGACCAATTTCTTCTAATTCTTCTTTAGAAACAAATGTTTTACTTAAATCTTCTCTTTTTAAATTTTTATTGGTTGTTTTAATTTCGATTAATTGTGCAGTTTCTTTTTCCTCTTTTTCTATATTTTTTTGTGTCGTTATTTTTTCTTCAATATCTGATTTTTCATCATCTTCTGATTTTAATAAAATATTTTTTGCTTTACTAAATTCATCTTCATTGATTGCACCAGATTTATACAAGTTATTTAGTTCAGTTAATTGATCTACAATATTTCCATTAGCCTGGCTTAAAAGAATTAATGTTGTTAAGCATATGGCTATAATATTTTTCATATAAAAATTGTAACATTACTCCAATATGGGTGTCTAATTCTTATTAATATGTTGTTTGAATTATCTCTTTTGTTTCGAGTTTGACATCGAGTTTTTTAATTAAATTGATGAGTCTTTAGGCGATTTATTTTAAGCTAACTTTTTAAATTCGTATAAGTACTGTAGAATAGTGTAGCTTAATGTGGATTATGTTGTCCCTCTAATCCCCCAAATAATCGCCAGCTTCCTGAATAATTTTCCAGAGTTTACTTGCGTTTTCTTTGTTCATACAGTTTAGTTTTATCTAAAAAATAAACTTTTTCTAATATCTATAATTTCTCTGATCTGTTTGTCTTTAATAGCATTCCAAGAAACAAATAAAGTACATAATTGATATAAGGCAAATATCTCATTTTTTTGATTTTGAGACAAACCACTATCTGCCTCTACATAGTTTTCAAAATAAGAAATATTATTTCTCGCACAGTTTAAATAATATTTACAAGCGTCTGTTACTGTAGCAGTTGACCACCAGTTTGAATCTCTAAAAAGATTAGATATTTCTTGGTAGAAAGAACTTGTTTCAGAAATAGCTAAATCCTTTTGAACATTTTCTGAAAATTGATCTAATTCAAATTGGATTAAAGCTAATATCTTTTTTTCGCTACTTCTCTTTACAAGTAGTTCAATGACGTTTTTATACGACATTGATTGGATTTTATTCCAATTATCAAAAAAATCGTCTGGTGCTTTATTTGAATCTGCCATGTTTAATTATTTAAAGGTAACCAAGAATTATATAAAGGATTATCTTTATTGATCGGAAGTTTAATGCTCTTATTTTGTCTAGAAGAATCATACACAGCGGTTACAAATTCTAGAGATTTTCTAGCATCTGATAAAGTTACCTCATCACTAGGAGATCCATCTAGTTTATTAGCAATTTCTTCAAACATACCTGCATACCATGATTTTGGTTCTTTTACTTTTGATAGTACTTCATCTATTTGAGCTTGAGTTATAGGAGCTCTTGGTAAAAAGTCCCATTTATCATCAGCTGGACTATATGGTTTATCTGGTGATGCACCAGACTCAGCTGTTAACCCTTCAAAACAAAATCGAAGTCTACTAGTATCATTTGCAGCTCCAAGTGTGATTGAGCTTGTAACCAATGTGCCGTTTTCCATTTCAATAGAAAGAGCAGCACAATCCTCAACCTCAATATTATTTACTCTAGTTGTTAATTTTGCAAAAACATTTGAAACTGGTCCCAAGATCATACTCACTAAATCATGAATATGGATTGAATGACTTAATATTGCACCACCTTGTTCACCTTCCCAAGTTCCTCTCCAAGGTTTTGAATAATAATCTTTACCTCTATTCCAATGAGTTTCTAAAGAAGAAACCAAAGGGTTCCCTGCTAAACCAGATTTGATTAATGATTTTAATTTTGAAAATCCTAGACCATATCGATATTGAAATACTGGGAAAATAATCTTACCAGTTGCTTTACTGATCTTTTCTAATTCGTCTACTTCTTTAAGACTTGAAACTAATGGTTTTTCACAAATCACATGCTTACCAGCTTCCATAGCTTTTTTACAAGCAGAGAAATGTAAATGGGGTGGGAGACAAATATCAATGATATCAATTTCTTTAACTTTTAATACATCGTCAAAATTTAGAGAAACTTTTGTCTCGTTATTTGATTGTAATATTTTATCAATAGCTTTCCGAGTTAAACCACATAATGTGTGAACATTAAACCTCTCAGATACTTTTTGAAAATCTTCAAAATGTTTTGCCCCTATATTGGTACCAATTATTGCAACTTGATATTTTTTCATTTTTTTTCAGCTTGCTCTTGAGCTTTAATAGCAAGTTCCATTGAAAGGTAAGTAATTTCTTGAGGACATGCAGTTTCTGTTCTGTTTAAAACATCAGTAATTAAATTACTAAAGTAGGGTAGTTTAACATTAGAACAATCAATATGCTTCACCTCATCATTATTTGCTAAAAATAAATGATTACCTTTTTCTGATTTTGCTAAGTCTGTATATTTTCTTATTTCAATAAAACCTTTGTCTCCAAGGATTAATAATCTTCCATCTCCCCAGGTTGGAAGAGCGTCTGGAGTAAACCAATCCAGGCGAATATAACCATGCCCGCCATTACCAGTAAGGTTCACTTCACCAAAATCTTGAAAACCAGGCATATCTTTCTTTGTGGTGTTTTCTACTAATGCATGGTTGATTTTTGCCTGATTTGAGTTTGTAAAAACTAAAAATTGATGAATTTGGTGAGAACCAATATCAGTAATAATTCCTCCATAACTTTGACGATTATAAAACCAATCAGGTCTTTCGTAATTACCCTGTCTATGGGGACCTGTACCAATAGTTTGTTTTACTTTTCCTATTTTGCCTTCATTTACTAATTCTTCTGCTTTAGTAACTGCAGCAACGTGAAATCTTTCAGAAAAATTTACAGACCAGATCTTTCCAGTTTCTTTAACAGTATTTTTCAAATTATTTAATTGATCTAAGGTAGTACAGCCTGGTTTATCTACCATAACATCTTTCCCAGCTTTTAATGCATCTATTGAATGACCAGCTCTATCTACAGGGATTGAAGAAATTAAAATCATATCAATAGATGAGTCATTTAATATTTCCTCTTTATTTTCTTTTCTTTTTATATTTGGATATTTTTTATTAAATTCTTGAAGAGTTAAAGGATCCCCATCTGTCCAAAAAGAATTACAACTACAACCTTCTTTAAGCATTTCATCTAACATATCGAAAATATGACCATGATCTATTCCGATTACTCCAAGGTTAAGTGTTTTTTTCATAAACTAGTAAGAACCTTTTTGATTTGCACCTTTATAAAAAATTTCTTGCAAGTAATCATTTTCTTTTTTTCGAAGTAAAATACTTTCTTCACTCATTAAAGCATTAGTTCTGTTTATAATTTCATGATGATTGTATTTATCCTCTCCTCTTGCAACTTGAACACTATTTTTACCTAAGGTTTGTTTTACGTTTGTCCCTATATAACTTTGAATAACAAATCCTATTCTTCTGTCATTACTCTTATTAATACCTGACCCATGCACTACTCTTGGATGATGCAAAGACATTTGACCAGCTTTTAGTTCTAAAGATTTAACTTCGTTTTCAGGTACATTTTCTACTGTTTGTCCCCTGGTAAGTAAATTTCCTTCATTAAATTTCTCATTGTGATCTTTAATATTCAAATGTGATTTAGGCCACATTTTCATACATCCGTTATTTTCATTCGAATCTGTTAATGCTACCCATGCTGTAACCCAATTGTGTGGTTCTAATCCTATGTATTTTGCATCTT
Organism: uncultured Pelagibacteraceae bacterium; assembly: GCA_902590535.1. Lineage (GTDB taxonomy): Bacteria > Pseudomonadota > Alphaproteobacteria > Pelagibacterales > Pelagibacteraceae > Pelagibacter. The sequence goes on along the minus strand of CACIXF010000002.1, from coordinate 27,130 downwards.
GGTGATAACTTACAAAATCTTGTTCGTTAGGGTTTTTAATAAATAAAGTAGTACTGCAAACTAAGATGTTTTTTCCAATAATACTTTCTACAGCATCTAAAATATTTGAATTATGAACAATCGAATCAAGTTTTGGTGAAATTAAATGAACATTATATCTTCCCGATTTATCTATTTCATTTGGCATTTTTTTTTCAATTAATTCGATTTCCTTTCTTGCCTCTAATGCTTCACTACTAGACAAAACTTCAATAGGGGATATGTATCCTTGATCTTGATACTGTTTAAGTTGATTTGATGATAGATAAGTCATATTATTTTGAAAAGATTATATGAGCTCAACTATTTCTTCAATAATTTATGGCCGAAGTATTTAAATTAGGAATTGCTGCCAACAACAATCAACCAATCAACGAAGTAAATTCAATTGAGGTTTTAGCAAATAAAGGAATAGTAGGCGATCGACACTTTCATGATTTTAATGATCCTTACAATCAATTATCTTTAATAGAGGCTGAGAATATTGATGAATATAATATTAAATTTGGGCTCGATATACCTTACATCAATTTTAGAAGGAATATTGTTACAAAAGGCATTCAATTAAATGATTTAATTGGAAAAAAATTAAAGGTAGGAAATGTTGAATTAGAGGGAATAGAATTATGTCGTCCGTGTCGACATTTGACTGAAATGCTCGATCAAAAAAATATCCTTAAAGAATTTATGAGAAAAGGTGGACTTAGATGCCAAATTCTTTCGTCTTCCAAAATTAATGTCGGTGATAAAATAGAAATAATTAATTAAGTTTTTACAGTTTCATTAACTGGATTTTCATCAAGTGTTGCAGGTGTGTCTGGGTCAAGTTCTAGTCCAGCAGGTGTAATTGTTGCTGGTACAGGTGTAAAAGTTGAGTCTGGGTTTTCAACAGTGTTTCTAACTTTCATCCTATATAAACCAAATCCACCAATTATCGCATGAGCAATAATTAAAAAAATAAATAAACCATTTAAACCAAACCATTCCATAAATACAGAACATAAAATAGGACCACTAATTGCGCCTACACCAAAGATAAACTGCAAACCACCTCCAGCCGCTACGAATTTTGATTTAGGAACAAAGTCATTTGTGTGAGCAAGGTTAAGTGAAAACAAAGGAAGACATAAACTTGAATATAATCCTACAGCAATAAAAAATATAATTTTTCTAAAAGAAAATTCATCCATGTAATAAATATTTTGGATTGGATCATTTGAAGTTAGAATTGAAATAAATGCTAAAAAAGAACTTCCAAATGTTGTAATTACGATGACTTTTCTTCTATCAAATGTATCTGAAAAATAACCTATTGGCCCTTGACCAATCACTCCTGCAATTGTTGCAATAAATAAAAGTATCGATGTTTCAACTAAAGTAAATTTTGCAAGTGTTGCATAAACAGATATTAAAGAGAAGAATGCTGCATGAATAATACCAGTAAAGAATGAACTCAATGAACCTAGTGGTGAAATTTTATATAATTCTTTAATGCTTATTGTCTCTATTTTTTTTAAATTTAGGTGCAGGTCTTTTAGTTAATAAAATAGGAACAAGAGCAACAGATAGCAAAATAGAAACTAAAATAAATGGTTCATAAGCATCTGGTTTACTAATATTAAGTAGCAACATACCTATAGCTAATCCAAAATAGATAACCATCATATAAGCAGACAATAGTTGTCCTCTATTTTTATTAGTTGCTCTATCATTTAACCAGCTTTCAGTAACCACATAACAACTAACTAAACTTATACCTGTTATAAATCTACTAATTGTCCACATAAATGGATTTACATAAACAACAGCGATTAATGCACTTAAAGATGCAAGAGAAGCAAACGCAGCAAATACTCTTATATGACCAACTTTTGAAACAAAATTAGGAGTAGTTCTTGAACCCACAAAATAACCAACATAATATCCAGACATAAAGATACCAGTTGTAAAAACACTAAAGTCCTCAAGTACAGAACGAATACCCATTATCTGCATTTGTAATCCATGAGCTATCATCATTGTTCCAATACCTATAAAAAGAGCCCAGGATTTTTTTACTTCTTTTTGCATTTATAATTTATAAGTTTAAATAATTTCTGGCTACGTAGTTTTGGTTTGTGTTTTTTTTATGGCCAGTAAAGAATGAATTGCTATCGTAATAATGATAACAATACCTCCATAGATAGTCTCGTTGGAAGGCTGTTCTTTGATAACCATCCAAACCCATATCGGTCCAAGGATAGTTTCTAATAGGAAAAATAGATTAACTTCAGCTGCAGTTATAAATCTTGGTGCTATGGTGACCAAAACAAATGGTATAGCTACACACATCACACACATTAAAGGTATATAAAAAAGGTCATTATCCACTAGAGCAAAGTCTTTAACAAAGAAAAAGGCAAATATAGCAACGCATGATTTTCCAATTACAGCAGCAGGCACTAAATCAATAGTTTTAGAGTATCTCGCAATGTTTGCGTTACAGGCTAATCCAAAAGAAGTGATTAAACCAAACATGTCTCCATAAAAATTGCCAAGACTTAAAGAGTCGTAAAAAATATAAACACAAGCAATGAAGGTAATTATTATAGCGACCCAAGTTTTATTATCTGGTTTTTCTTTTAAGAAAATAGCCCCTAATATTGCTGAGAGCATTGGTGCAAGAGCTACCATCAATAAAGTGTTTGCTACATTAGTATTTTGAATTGAAATAATAAAAGTAATATTACAAATAGAAAAACTAATTACATAAAAAATGCCTGGGTAACCAATTTTAAACAAAGCTTTTAAGAAATTATTTTTATAAAATAAAAGAAGACCAATTAAAACCACCACAAATGGTATTGCTCCTCGGTAAAAAAGCATCCCCCAAGTATCAATATTTGATAATCTAATTAGTAAAGAGTCAGGAGTTATAAACATAACTCCTATAAAAGCCATCAATGAACCTTTTTGCTGATTAGTTAAATTGTTCACACTTTAAGTTCTTTCCAAAAAATTTTAGCTAAATTTTTTCCAGATAGATCATAAAGTGTTTTAAGTCCAGTTGGAGAAGTAACATTTATATCTCCATTGAGTTTTTGATCTATAAAATCAATCCCTGCAAAAAAAATATTTTCTTTTTTTAAATCTTTTGCAATTAGTTTTGAAATTTTAATTTCTTTACTTGTTAATTTTATATTAGTAGGTTTTGCTCCTTTACTCATATTACTTAAAATTGAACCTTTCTTTGGAACTCTTGAAATTGCACCACATACTTTCCCATTAATAATAAAAACCCTTTTGTCTCCCTTACTTATTTTAGGAAGAAATTTTTGGCACATTATATGATCATGTTTTTTTATAAATTTATTAACTAATTTTGAATTAAATTTAGTTAGTAAATGAATATCATTTCCACTGAAACTATGGATGGGTTTTAAAATAACTTTTTTGTTTCTTTTGAAAAATTTTTTAATTTCATCCATATTTTGAGTAAAAATAGTAGCTGGCATGTATTTTTGATATTTAGATGAATACAATTTTTCAGAAATATTCCTTACAGATGTAGGATTATTAATTATTTTTATTTTAGTCTTAATTGTATCCAAAATGTATGTTGTTGAAATATACTCAAGATTAAAAGGTGGATCTTGGCGAATAAGAATAAATTTACATTTACTTAAGTCTAGATTTTGTTTTTTTATGATTTTATAAAATTTTTTATTACTATAGTTAAACTTAATAAAAAAACCTTTAGCTGTAACTTTCGAATTAACAACCGATAAGTCTTTTGGATCGTAATAGAATATTTTATATTTTTTGTTCTGAATTTCGTTTGCTAAAAAAACACTTGTATCCGTTAAAGGATTTAGTTTAGAAGGATGGTTTCCTTGAACAGCAACAATTTTATTTATCATACAATTCGTCTAAATTTTCGTTTTTTGAAAATTTACTAATCATATGATCTGCGTTTGTTGTCTTATCATCAATTACTTTTTGTAGATGGTTTAGAAATAAAGTCTCGTTATTACCTTTTTTACTTAAAACATCTCTATTCTCTAAACCTTTTCTAGAAAGATCTAAAAGTGTAGATGACCAATAAAGAAGATCTTTACCCATTAATTGAGCATTAAATCCCTTTTGTGGCGCCTCTAGATAAGCATTAATTATTTTATCGTTGTCCCATGTTGAAATTAGTTCATGAACTTCATCTAAATTCCCATAAAGCATGCCTATATTGAAAGCTGGTCCTGCACATAAACAATCCCAACCACATGTATCCATCGATCTCAATTCAATATATTTCTTAACTCTGTTTTCTGTAAATATTGTGCTTAAGTGAATTGTTAAGTCTGCTTCAGTTGGAAGTCTATTTCCAATTTCTTGGATTTTTCCTTCCATAAAATCTTTAAAAATATATTTTCTTCCTGAAATATACTGATCTTTATGTTGTATAAATAATATAGGAAAATTAATTACAAAATCTGCATATTTTTCAAAATTCATGTTTTCAAAAAATAATTTAGGTAATCCACCTCTAGAAGTACTTTGCCATACTTTAGATCTATAAGATAAATAATTGCTATTTTTTTTCTCCACAATTGAGGAATTCGCAAATAAAGCGATTGCAATAGGCACTATTGAGTTTGCTACTCTAAATTTTTTAATAAAATCTTCTTCTGAGCTATAATCTATATTTAATTGTGTACCACATGTTCGATACATCATGTCCAAACTAAGTTCGCCACCTAGAGGCATATCTTTAGTCATCAATTCATATCGTTGTTTAGGATTGTTTGGGATTTCATTTAATTTAGATATAGGATCGAATCCTGCACTAACAATTTTTATATCTAGTTTTTTAGTAACTTGCTTAAGTTCAAACAAATAGTCTTGTGACTCTGCACAAGCTTCGTGCATGTGATTTAATTTGTCTCCTGATAATTCTATCTGATTGCCCGGTTCAAGAGTTATATTTTTTCCACCTTTATTAAGAGCAATGATATTTTCTTTTTCAAAAACTGGATTCCACCCAAATTCAAGTAGGGCTGTAAACATTTCTTTTATTTTTGAATAATTAATCCTTTTATTGTTTGAATTATTAAATAAAAACTTTTCATGCTCGATCCCAATTTTGAAATTTTTGGGTTCTTTAATACCTGATTTAAAATAATTTATAATTTCTTCTTTTGAATCAATCATGCGCTGTAAGTAGTGATTTATACCTAAATTTAAAGATAATAATAAGGCTCTTTTGCGAATATTTTTTTAACTAATGGCTTAAAATCATCCAAAGTCATACTTTTGTAATCAGGGTCAAAAGAACACTGGTCATATTTTTCACAAAAATCTATCGTGTCTTGATAATACTTGTGGTCTTTAAATTTATCTCTTGCATTTCTGTCACCACCTAAATGATGAGCGCTGTAGTAAGTTTGAAAAAGACCATGGTGTAGAACAATCCAATAAGTTCTTTCTGAAACATAAGGTCTAAGTATGGATGCAGCATATTGGGAATGGTTCATTGGCGCTAGATCATCTCCAATATCATGTATTAAAGTTGCAACAACCATTTCATCACTTTCTTTATTTTTAAAAGCTCTTGTTGCAGCTTGTAAGGAGTGTTCTAATCTAGTGATTTTATATCCTTCCAAAGTAGTAGTTTGTTTTGATAAATAATTTAAAACTCTCTCAGCTGTTTGTCTTTCAAAGTTTTTCTCAAATTTTTCAAGAAGCTCATAATCTTCCTTAGTTCCGTTTTTCATTTCAGTAAAATTTACTGTTTTCATAATTTAATTGTTTGATCCGGTACTTAGTAAAGACAACTGAGTTATTTTATTATCTCCTAATTCATCTACTAATTTAACAGGATATTCACCTGTAAAATAATGATCTGTTAATTGTGGATATGTTTCGTTTCTTTTTTCAAAACCAATAGCTTTATACAATCCTTCAATTGATAAAAATCTCAAAGTTTTAGCTCCAATATATTCACAAATTTCATCATTTGTTTTATTTGCTGCCAACAATTCTTTTTTTGTAGGTGTATCTACACCATAGAAATCTGGATATCTTATTTCGGGACATGCAATTTTTACATGAACTTCTTTTGCGCCAGCATCGTAAAGCATTTTAACAATTTTGTACGACGTTGTTCCTCTAACAAGTGAGTCATCAATTAGAATTATTTTTTTATTTTCAATTGTTGTTTGATTAGCATTTAATTTTAATTTAACACCCAAGCTTCTAATTTTTTGGCTAGGTTCAATGAAGGTTCTTCCAACATAATGATTTCTAATTAATCCATGTTCAAAGTTCATTTTTAATTCTTGTGCAAAACCCATAGCAGCTGCATTTCCAGAGTCTGGGACTGGAACCACTATATCAGCATCGGTATCGTTTTCTTTTGCAAGTTCTCTACCTATGTTTTTTCTATGCTCATAAGCCGTTTTTCCTCCTATTAGACTGTCTGGTCTTGAAAAATAAATATATTCAAATACGCAAGGTCTAACTTTTTTAGCGGGGAAAGGCTTAATACTTTTCAGCTCGTTATTTTCTATTAAAACTATCTCACCATTTTCAACTTCTCTAACAAATTTAGCACCAATAATGTCAAATGCACAAGTTTCAGATGCTAAGACATAACTATTACCAAGCTTACCAATTACTAGTGGTCTAATTCCGTAAGGATCTCTTACTCCAATTAAAGAGTTTTGAGTTAACATAACTAATGCATAACCACCTTGAATTTGAAAAATTGCATCGATTACTTTGTCAATTGTTTTTGGTCTTTTTGATTTAGCAATTAATTGTACAATTGTTTCAGTATCTGAAGTAGTGTAAAATATAGCTCCATCCTCAACGAGTTTATTTCTCAAAGCAATTGAATTAGTAAGATTTCCATTATGCGCAACTCCAATTCCACCTGCATTGGTGTCAGCAAAAAAAGGCTGAATGTTTCTTAAAATATTATTTCCAGTTGTGCTGTATCTGTTATGGCCAATCGCATAATTTCCCTTGAGATTATTAAGTACTTTTTCTTTATTGAAATTATCACCAACTAAACCAAATCTTTTTTCAGAATAATATTTTTCTCCATCAAATGTAACTATTCCACAACCTTCTTGACCTCTGTGTTGCAATGCATGTAGTCCAAGTGCTGTTAGAGCTGAAGCATCTTTTGCATTGCTAATACCAAAAACTCCACATTCTTCCTTTAGTCTTGGATTATAGATCTGTAATTTTTTCTTTAGAATCTTGATATGTTTTTTCATTAGGAAATTCTTTTATCAGATAACTACTACCTTTTTTTAAATATGGAAAGACGTATGATTTGTCAAAATTTATTGGCCATTTATCATAATTATAAACAATATGAATACCTGAAAAGATACACACAGAAATAATGTAAGCTCTTATAAAACCGAAAAAGAATCCAAATGTCGTATCTAAGCCACCGATTCCCGTATATCTGACCGCTTTACTGATTCCTTTATTAACTAATAGAACCAAAAAGATAACAACCACAAATATTACTATTCCCAAACTAACATCGAGTACGTATTCATTATCAATTATGTCTTTTACATATGGTTTAATTTTGGGAAATAGAATTAATGTAATTATATAAGCCAGCAACCATTTAGCCATTGAAAGAATACTTAAAATAAAACCTTTTTTGTAACAATTTATCAAAGAAAGAATCGTTAAAATTAAATAAATTAAATCAATTATTGATATTGCTTTATAAAAATCTTTTATGATTTCTAACATTAAGATGCTTTGCTAAATGGTTTAATCACTAAGATTAATGCTGGCAATAAAGTTAATACCGATATCATGGCCAATAACATAGCTAGTCCTGTAAACACACCGAAATAAATTGTTGGGATAAACTTTGATAAAACCAAAATTGAAAATCCAAAAACAATCGTAATTGAAGTGTTTAGTATAGCAACCCCAACAGTTGAATGACAAGTTTTTAATGTTTTATTGTAATCTTTTATTTTATTAAACTCTTCTTTAAATCTGTAAATATAGTGAATGCTGTTATCTACAGCAATTCCAATTGTAATTGCTGCAATAGTTATAGTCATCATATCTAAAGGTATTCTTAACAATCCAATTATTCCTAGTATAAAAAAAGCAGCAATAAAATTTGGAACAACACCAATCAATGAAAGTTTAATATTTCTAAATAAGATTATGAACATTGAAAATATTCCAATCATAACTAATCCCAATGTTAAAATTTGAGATTTAAACAAGCTTTGTAATAAATTGTTAAATAATATTAATACACCTGCTAATTTGTAATCTTTTTCTTCTAACCCGAATTGATATTTTAAATCAAAATTAATTTTGTTAATTAAATCATTTCTTCTTAAATCTTCCTGCGAATCTATGATTCTTAAACTAATTCTAGCCTCATTATCTTTAATTGAAAGATAGGGATCAATGATTTCAGTTTTAATGCTCTCAGGAATTTTAGAGTAAAGTACTCCCATTTCTAAAGTACCTAAAGGCTTGTTATTATTTAATTGAGTAGCTACTTCTATAATTGATGAAAAAGATAGAACTTTACCAATTTCTGGTAAGCTATCTAAGTAATTATGAACAGATGTAATTAGATCAATTTTATCTTTGGTAAACCAATATTTTTCATCGTTAGTATCTTCTTCATCACTCCAATCGTTAAACTCATCATCTTCCTCAGATTTTTTTACCTTCTCTTTCTCAGGAAATTTTATAATAACTTCTAAAGGAGTGGTTCCACCTAGCTCCTCATCTATAAGCTTCATGCCCTTGTAAATTTCAGTATTCTTATCAAAGTAATTTATAAAACTATTTTCAACTTCAAGCTTACTTATTCCAGTAACACTGAATATTATAACTATTCCAGTTACTAAGAAGATAGAGTTTTTATTGTTTATAGAGATTAAACCAAGTAAATTTGTGATTTTAGATTTCTGCTCTTTCTTCACTGAAATATTATTTGTGGGTGCAAAGTTTAAAAGGGTAGGCAGTAAAGTAAATGTAATGATAAATGATGTAATCAAACCAAAAGTCATCATCCAGCCAAAATCAATAATAGGTTTTATTTCACTAAAAATTAAAGATAAGAAAGCAAAAATTGTCGTTAGAACAGTATAAAGAATTGGCCAAAACATTTTTGAAGTTGTTAAGGAAATAATTTCAAAATTATTTTTTGATGGATAATCTTTTTTAAGCTGAAGAAACCTAGTACTCATATGAATATTCATTGCCATTGTTAGAATTAACATCAGTGCAATAAAATTTGATGAAATAACAGTAACTTTCCATCCTAGCAATCCAAGTAATCCCATCATTATTATTACAGAAAAAAGACAACTACTTATAGGTACTATTATCCAAAGAAGGTTTCTAAAAACAAACCATAAAGTAGCAATTATAAATAACAGAACTCCCAAACCAAAAACTATTATATCACTTTTGATAAAAGTCATCATATCATCAGCAATCATTGGTATTCCACCAAGATAAATCTTTCCAACATCACCATAGCTTTGAATAACCTGTCTAATTTCTAAAATATTCTGATGATTTTGTTTTTTGATTTGATCTTTTATTATTTCAACATCCTTTTTTGATTTATTTTCAATATCATCTAATTTTTGAGACTGTTTAATGTTAACAATAATTCCACTAGTTTTACCATCTTCGCTAATGACAAAATTTCGAAAAACAGGACTATTTAAAATTTCTTTAAAACCTCGATTTCTATCAACATCTTCATCTTTTAATGTTTTGAAGCTTTCTAGTCTTTCTTGAAGAGGAGCATCAGAATTGTTTAAAAGTGGAATATCTAATAATGTAATCACACTATGGACCCAATTGAGGCTCTGAATTTTATATTTTAAACTTAATAAATTATTAATTGATGAGTCAGTCGCCATTCCCTCATTTGGTGTATAGGTAAGAATTAAAAATTCTTTAGATCCATATCTTTCAGAGACTTCTTTCAAATATGCTAAATCTGGGTCACCTTCTATTAACAAGGTTTCTGATGAAGCATCCAGTCTAAAATTTTTTGAATAGTATCCAAAACTTAAAATAGCAATAATTAACAAAACAAATATTGCTTTGGGATTTTTAAGGATAACGTTTTGATAAAAATGAGCTATCATTCAAGCTCTTTATATTGGAATTTAACTTAATTGAGTATCCTTAAATTTTGTAAATCTTTCTTCAAATTCAAGAGTTACATTGCCAATAGGACCATGTCTTTGTTTTCCAATTATAATTTGAGCTAAATGTGCAACTTCATTCATTTTTGCTTGCCACTCTGCATGTTCAACTGTTGCTTCTCTTGGCTCTTTTCTTTGCAAATAATATCCTTCTCTATAAACAAACATTACAACATCAGCATCTTGTTCAATGGATCCAGATTCTCTTAAGTCTGCCAATTGTGGTTTGTGATCATCTCTTTGTTCTACTTGTCTAGAAAGCTGCGAAAGAGCTACAACAGGAACAGAAAGTTCTTTGGCTATTGCTTTAAGTCCTTGAGTAATTTGTGATATTTCTTGAACTCTTCCATCTTTATTAAATGTAGTTCCTCTCATTAACTGGATGTAATCTACGACAATCATATCGAGACCAAAAAGCCTTTTAATACGTCTTGCTCTATTACTCAAAGCAGCAATACTTATTGCTGGAGTTTCATCAATATAAAGAGGCAGTTCAGAAATATTTTTTGATGTTTCTAAAAATTTGTCAAATTGGTCGTCAGAAATTCTTCCTCTTCTAATATCATTAGAACTGATTCTGGCTTGTTCAGAAATAATTCTTGTAGATAATTGTTCTGAAGACATTTCAAGTGAAAAGAAAGCTATGGATGATTTCTTACCACTTTCTTGTAATTTTTGGGCAGCGTTGAATGCAATATTTGTTGCGAGTGATGTTTTACCCATTGATGGTCTACCAGCAATAATAATTAAATCTGATTGATGTAAACCACCTAGCTTATCATCTAAATCTCTTAAACCAGTCGGAACGCCAACGATTCCCTCTTCATTCTTATAAGCAGCTGAAGCCATTTCAATTGTTTGTTTCATTGCTTCATCAAATTTTACTAAAGAAGAATTGAAAGAACCTTTTTCAGCTAAATCAAATAATAATCTTTCAGAACTTTCGATTATAGATTGTCCGTTAGTATCAAGATCATTCAATTTTGCACTATCAATAGTTTGTTCAGAAATTTTTATTAATTCTCTTCTTACAAACATATCGTAGATTATTTTTGAGTATTCTATTGCTTGTCTAACTGATGTAGAAAACTTTGTGATCTTAACCAAATATTCTGGAACATTTAGATCATCTTTTTCATCTTCAAAATAATTTTTTAAAGTAATTGGGTTAGCCAACATTCCTTTGTAGATAAGATTTTCAACTGCCTCAAATATTTTTTGGTGCATTGGATCATAAAAGTTAATACTGGAAATTATTGTATTTATTTCATCAAAAATATCATTGCTTACAAGTATAGATCCTATAACTGCTTGTTCCGCCTCAATGTTATTTGGTAACTCTTTAAATTGATCTTTGACTATACTTAAATTGTTTTCCATGAAAATAAATTTACATGAAAAATAGTTAAATCAAATTGTATATTTCTACTGGGGAAAAGAATGTATAATTATTGGATTGTATCAGCTGAAGAAACATCGATTGTAATTTCAGCATCAACTTCTGAGTGTAAAGAAATTTTAACTTTAAATTTTCCTAAAGCTTTTATTTCTTCAACTGGTTGTATCATTGAAGGTTTTATATCAATTTTATTTTTTTCTTGAATAAGTTTTGAAATTTCAGTTGGTTTAACTGAACCATATAATTCATTATTTTCTGTACTTAGCTTTTTGACAGAATACTCTTTACCATTAATCTGCTCAGCAATTTGCGAGGCTTCTTTTTTCTTTTCGTTATCTTTTTTAGATAACTCAGCTTTAATTTTTTCAACTTCTTTTACATTTTCTTTTGATGCATAAAGAGCTTTTTTATTAGCAATTAAGAAGTTTCTAGCAAAACCTCTTTTTACATCTATTACTTCACCAATAGATCCAATTCTTTTAACGTTTTCTAATAATATTACTTTCATTTTATATTAATGCTAAGTTTCTTGCTCTTTTTACTGAAAGAGAAAGTTCTCTTTGTTTCTTTTGAGAAACATTTGTTATTCTTGAAGGTAAAATTTTACCATTCTCAGATACATATTTTTTTAAAAGTTTAATATTTTTGTAATCTACTTGAGGAGCACCCTTAGCTGATAATGGGCAAGTTTTTTTGAATTTATATTTATTAGGTTGAAAAATACTTAATTTCGCAAAGTTACTTTGTTTACCTTTTTTATTCCCACTTTGTCTTTTTGGCATTAGTTTTTAACACTTTCTTTTTTTTCACTATCTTCTTTTTTTCCAAAATAGTTTGTTTCTAAGTCAAATTTTTTAACTCTAACTGTTAGATATCTCAGTAATTTTTTATCTATAGCTTCATTTTTTTCTAACTCATCAATAACATTACCTTTACCTTTTATTTTAAAGTGTATGTAACTCCCTTTTTTATTCTTTTTAATTAGATAAGATAAGTTTAGTAATCCCCAGTTTTCAGTTTTAACAACTTCGCCATCATTTTTTTCAACAATTTTAGAATACTTTTCTGTTAGTTGCTTTAATTCACTTGGTGAAGTATCTTGCCTAGCTATAATAGTATGTTCGTATAAATTCATTTAAGTTCTTTAATAAAAAGTGAGGATATACTATTATAAAAGTTCAATTACAATAGTTAAAAAGGCAGAAATATTAGTTTTTTTTATATGTTTTCAGTAATTTTTCCAGGTCAGGGATCTCAAATAGTGGGAATGGGAAAAGAGCTTTATGATAAATTTAATATGGTAAAAGACCTTTTTAAACAGGCAGATGATACACTAAATTTTTCTATTTCTAAGCTTATCCTAGAAGGGCCAAAAGAAGATTTAGATTTAACAGCAAATACACAGCCAGCAATATTCTTAATAAGTTATTCAATATTTAATTTAGCAAAAAATGAATTCAAAATGGATTTAAATAAAGCAAAATACTTTGCAGGACATTCTTTAGGTGAATATTCTGCTTTATCATGTGCGGGATATCTAGATTTTTCAGATACTTTAAAGATATTAAGAACTAGAGGAGATGCTATGCAAAACTCTGTTCCTAAAGGGCAAGGTGGGATGGTTGCGGTATTAGGTTCAACAGTTGATATGATTGAAAAAATTTTGATAGAAAATAAAGAAAATTTAAAAGCACAAATTGCAAATGATAATTCTGAGGGCCAAATTGTTTTGAGTGGAAAAACAGAGGATTTAGAAAAGTTAATTCAAATTTTTAAGGATAATTCTATAAAAAATATTAAACTTCCAGTTAGCGCACCCTTCCACTGCGATTTGATGAATAATGCTACCAAAATTATGAAAGAAGAGTTAAATAAACTTAATTTTAAAAATGGTCAAAATAAACTAATATCAAATGTTACTGCTAATGAAATTAAAGACCCAGATGAGCTTAAAAATCTCTTGATTAAGCAAATAGAGAATAGAGTTAGATGGAGAGAAAGCGTGATTAATATGATAGAAAATGATGTAAACCATTTTATAGAAATTGGACCTGGGAAAGTTTTGTCAGGTTTAGTAAAAAGAATTAATAGAAATGTAAAAATTGATACAATTAATTCTCAAAGTGATATTGAAGGTCTAAAAATATGAATGATTTAAAAGGTAAAAATATTATTGTTACAGGTGCTTCAGGTGGGATTGGGAATTCAATAATTCAAAAATTAAACCAATCAGATGCAAATATTTTAGCCTCAGGAACAAGAGTAGAAAAACTTGAGGAACTAAAAGATAAATATGGAAATATTAAAATATTAAAGTTTGATATTTCTCAAAGCGATAAAATTGAGGAGTTTATTGAAAACGCAACCAAAGAACTTGGTGGCAGTTTAGATTGTTTAGTTAATAATGCAGGCATTACCCAAGATAATTTAGCAATAAGGATGAGCCTAGATGAGTGGAAAAAAGTAATTGATGTTAATTTAACATCAACTTTTTTAATGAGCAAATCAGCAATTAAAAAAATGCTTAAAAATAAATCTGGAAAGATTGTTAATATTACGTCAGTTGTTGGACATACAGGCAATTTAGGACAAGCCAATTACACCGCTTCTAAAGCAGGTATTATTGCAATGTCTAAGAGTTTGGCAATAGAATATGCTAAGAAAAATATAAATATAAATTGTGTTTCACCTGGTTTTGTCAAAACAGCTATGACGGATAAATTAGATGAAAAATTTAAAGAGGCTATAATATCAAAAATTCCTTCTGCCCGACTAGGAGAGCCAGATGATATTGCAAATGCTGTACTTTTTTTATGTTCTAGTCACTCAAGTTATATAAATGGAGAAACCTTGCATGTTAATGGAGGCATGTATATGGCTTGACAAAATAGGTTTTTAAACTAATAAGAATTTATAACAAAAAAGGATCAATATGTCAGAAGACGTTTCAAGCAAAGTAAAAAAAATTGTAGCAGACCACTTAGGTATCGATGAAGCAAAAGTAACTGAAGAGTCTAGTTTTATAGATGATTTAGGAGCTGATAGTTTAGATACAGTTGAATTAGTGATGGCTTTTGAAGAAGAATTTGGATCTGAAATTTCAGACAGTGAAGCAGAGAAAATTTTAACTGTTGGAGATGCAGTTAAGTTTATCGAAGGAAAAGCTAACTAGAAATTTTAATGCCATCAGAAAAAGATGGAGTAATGATAATTTTATCTTCTCCTTCTGGAGCAGGTAAAACAACATTGGTTAAAAAATTATCAGAAAAAGATAATTTTGAAATTTCAATATCACATACTACCAGACAGCCTAGACCTAATGAAAATCGAAATGAAGATTATTTTTTCGTTGATGAATTAGAATTCAAAAGATTAATAAAAAATGAGGAGTTCCTTGAATATGCAAAAGTTTTCAATAATTTTTATGGGACAACAAGAACACCAGTAATAGATAAATTAAATAAAGGTAAAAATGTTCTTTTTGATATTGATTGGCAGGGAGCAGATCAAATTAAAAATAAAAAATTAGATTATAAATTAATTACTTTTTTTATATTACCTCCAAGTAGAGAAGTTTTATTTGAAAGATTATCCAAACGTCATATTAATGACAAGCTTATTGCCGAAGAAAGAATTAAACAATTTGAGAGGGACGTCTTACATTGGATAAATTATGATTACGTTGTTATTAATAATGATTTAGATGAATGTTATTTAAAAATTACAAAATTGATTGATGCTGTAATAAACAACGGATCGAAAGATTATGATATTGAGTATGTTAGAAGCCAAGTTAATAAATTAACTAATTAGCTTTTCGTATTCATAAACTAGTTTATAGTAAGTATCTAAACTCAAGTTCTGAGGTCTTAAATTCAAATTAATTTTAAGTTTATCTAAAATTTTTTGGTCACCGTTAAAGATTTGGTTAAAGGGTTTTTTTTATCATTTTTCTTCGTTGATTAAAAAAAATCCTTGTAATTTTTTCTAAGTTATAAGGATTATTAATTTTAAAAAAATCTTCTTTTGGTGAAAAAATTAACAAAGAACTATCTATTTTAGGTTTAGGAAAGAATGCATCAGCTTTTACATCACATATTTTTTTTATATTAAGCTTCCAATTACACATTATTGCCAACCTCCCATAATTAGAAGTATTAAATTTAGCAATTATCCTGTCAGCAACCTCTTTCTGAAACATTAAAATTAAAGAATCAAACCAAAAGTGATTTTTTAAATTTGTTATCCATTTGCTTAAAATTTCTGTCGAGATATTGTAGGGTAAATTTCCAAAAACAATTATTTTATCACTTGAAATTTTTGTTTCATCAATTTTTAAAACATCATCATTAATCATTATCAACTGTTCCTGAAATTTATTTTTTAGCATTACTGCAAGATCATCATCCTTTTCAATTACAAATAATTTCTTTGGATTTTTTTTAAGAATATATGATGTAAGGTTTCCTGTACCAGGACCAATTTCAAGTATTGTTTTATTTTCTATAATTGCTGCATTTATAATTTTTTCTAAAACCTTTTTATCAACTAAAAAATTCTGACCTAAACTTTTTTTTGCTTTAATCAAACTTTATCCAAAAATGAAATTGCTTTTATTAAACTAAATGGATTAGACTTATTTTTACCTAACATTTTCTCATTTGGACCATGATCTGGAGAAACACGTAAAAAAGGTAAACCTATAGTTATATTTATCGCATCATATTCATAAATTGTTTTTATGGGAGTTAAAACTTGGTCATGATACATACCAACAATAACATTAAAATTTTTTCTATTTTTTTTTAGAAAAGTTGTATCTGCTGGGAATGGACCAGAAATAGAATATTTTTTTTGTAATTTTTTTATTAAAGGTTTAATGATTTTTTCATCCTCATTAAATTTATGAATACTTTCACAGTGTGGATTAAGGCCTAATACAGCGATTTTTGGATTAAAACCTACATTTTTTTTAAAAAAATTACTAATCAACTCAATTTTTTCAGAAATAACTTTTTTATTTATTTTTCGAACTACTTGTTTCAAAGGCAAATGAGTAGTGATAGGACAAACTGAAAGTTCTTTATTATATATCAACATACAATTTTTTTTTTTAGAAAATTTTCTAGAAATGTATTCAGTAATACCCAAGTATTTATTTCCTAAAAAATGTTTTTTTGATATTGGTCCATTTATTAGTTTAGTTATTTTACCTGTTTTGATTATTTCAAACGCAACATCAAAAGATTGTTTAATATAATTGTTCGATCTTCTAGATATCTTTTCAAAAGCTTTTTTTTGATCAAAATTTATATTAATTAAATTAATTGATTTATTATTGAGTCTTTCTTGATGAAAATTTTTTTTATTTAAAAGTTTAATTTTTTTTTTAAATTTAAGTATTTTCATTTGTTTTTTTAATTATTTTTTCTGAACAAATAAGAATAAGTGGATTTTTATTTTTATATAATTTTATTGATTTAAAAAAAATTTCCAAAAAAATACTATTTGGTTCTCCCGCAACTATTAAAATTGGATTATAATTCATTAATATTTAAATTTTTTTTGACTCTGTTAAAATAAATATTTGAGTATTGATTAAGCTGTTGATTTGTTTTTACTTTAATTAATTTATCTAATTCTTTTTTTTTATCAAATTTAATTTTCTCATATCTAATATCTTCTATTTTTAGAACAAGGTAGCCATTAGGTGTAAATATTGGTTCAGTAATATCATTTTTATTTAATTTAATTAAATTTTCTAAAATTTTTTTGTTTAAAGAATTTTCTTTTATCCAACCCAATTTACCACCAATATCGGAAGTACCAGATACACTGTAAATTGGTACACTATTTTCAAACCCATTAGATAATATGCTATCTTTAATTTCTTTATATTTTTTCTTTAAATTGTTTTTATTGTCAATTTTGAAAACAATTTCAGATAACAAGTAAGATTTACTTCCTTTTTGATATATTTTCTCAATTTCTATCTCTAATTCTTTTTCATCTATTTTTATATTTGAAATATATTTCTGATAGATTAACTCATTCCATAGAGCTTCTATTGAAAATTTTTGTTCTATTTGCTCAATATTTACGTCGTTTAATTTGAGGTATTCTAAAAATTCTTTCTTATTTTTAAAATTGAGTTTCGAGTATCTATCTTGTATTAATTTTTCTAAATAAGCTTCTTCTAATTTTATTATTTCTATAAATTTTAGTATTTCATTTTTTTTTACTTTTTCTCTTATCAATGAGTTTTTACCAAATTGAAATAATTTTTTTTTTTCTAAATTTTTTATATTTGGACTTAGTGCTTTTAAATATTTAATTTCATTTTCTATGTCTAATGTTGTAATAATTTCATTATCAATTTTTAATATTATTTTATTTTCTAAGGAATTTAGATTACTAATATTAAACAATAAAATAGTTATGAAAAGAAAAGTTAATTTAATCAAATAAGTTTTGGATCGCATTATCTCCTCGCCATGCACTTTCCTCAATTTTTTGATCTAGAGTAGTTAGAGGAAATAAAGTTATAGTTAAAAATAGATCTTCTTTTGGTCTTAGATCTCTATCATTATAATATGTTTTTCTATATTTTACAGCAGCAGTTAAACAATCATTTTGATACTCATAAACCAAGTCATAGTATTCTGTTAAACTTATTTTTCTATTCCTTCTTGTCTTAAATGTTAAATTGTTTTGTTCATCGAAAGTAAACTTTGTTGAATTTTCTAATGTATTAACATCTCCAATTTCACCATTCTTTTCCAGAAAGTTAAATTTTGTAACAAAGTTATTTACTGAAAATTCGGTCTCAATTGAATTATGCTCAAATTTATTAAAATCATTATCTAATGAAAAATTATAATTTATTGAAAACATATCTGAAAAATTATTTTCAATTGATCCAAACAAATTTGATACAGTTCTATTCGCTGAACTTGATTTAGGAATTTTAGCCTCTTGAGTATCTCTTAAAATTGTAGCAAGTTTAAGTTCAAAATATTTATCAACATCAATTTTATTTTGTTTTTTGTAATCCAATCCAAGTGTTATTGATTTTCCAGACTCATAACTGTCAGAAATACCCAATCTATTTATGTCAAATATATTATTTGTTGTTAACAATCTATTATCAGTTGAATGGTTTTTCATGTCGCTTGGATTTATTCTGAAAGATAAGGTCGGGGTTATAAAATCTACGGTTTTTTCATTTAATTTCATCAATGGTAATTTTGAATTTATTTCATAAATATTTAATAATTCACTTTGAATACTAGATTTATATTTTGTATCATTTTTACCAGTTGCATTTAAATTTTTAAAATATATTCCAAAATTATTTACAAATCCATTTTTCGAAAAAATATCATTAGTAGAATAACCTACTTCATTAGTAATATTGCTTCTTAAATTGTTGGTATTTGATAAAGAATTTCTTCCATAACTTTTAAATTTTAAGCTTCCATTTTGATTTGAAAAAAGAGAAGTATTAAAATTATATTCTGGAAAAATATATTGATATCTATCATTATTTTCTTTTTGGAGGTTTTCATGAGCTCTTAAATTAGCTGTAAAATTAAATTTTTCATTATCTAATTCAAAGTCAATACCAGTCGTTAAATTATTTGAATCCTTTAAATCATTTTCAAATTCTTTATCTACCAATAATACGTCTTCAAAAACTTTTAAATATGTATCGTTGTTTACTTTTTCCAAAGAAACTTTTAATTTACTGTTTGTAAATTTTTCTAAACCTAGATCTAGATCAAATTTAGCAAACAAATGTGATATACTATTTCTATTACTATAATTGTTGTTTTTTAATGATGATTGATAGCCTTTAATATAATTAAAATCTGCAATAAAACTCGACATTTCATTTTTTTGACGAAATTCATTTTGAAACATGTAAATTCTGTTATCAAAAATGGTAGGTTTAAATGTTATATCTTTATTTTCTGATATAACATGAAAATATGGAAGATTTAAAGAACTTCCCAATATATCGGAGTTATTTAACCTTGGTTGCAAAAGACCAGATCGTCTTTCTACGCTAGGATCTGGGTGAAAAAACTTTGGAAAATAAAAAACTGGTACATCATAAATATTTAAAAAAGCATTTTCATAATTGATATTTTGTTTTTCTCTATCATGAGAAATTTTCTTTGCTTTAATACTCCATGGAGGACATTTGTCTCTTTTTTTACAACTTGTGAAGATACCATTGTTAATTATTATATTTTTTTCATCACCATTTGAAGAACTGCCATAGATTCTTGGATCATTTTGACCAGAAAAAATATTGTTTTCGTTTTCCTTAGTATTTCTTTCCTTATCGAATGTTCCTTTATTTAATAATACTTTAGTATCTTTTGATATAAACGAATTATCAATAAAATTTATAAATGCATTAGAGAAAAATAATTTATCATTATTTTTATTTTTATAATTATTTTGAACTTTTATGTTTTCTCCCTTAAGAAATTTTTTTTCATAAAAGTATACAAATTTTGATAGTTCATACTTATTTAAATTATCGTAAATTATATTTGATTTTTTAGAGGATTTAAATTCTTTAAGATTTCTATCAAGAAAAACGTCGGTTGAATTAAAATTATATTTTTCATCAACTATTATATTTGTTTTTCCTTTACTTGATATTGTATTTTCATTTTTATAATAAGTAATATTTTCTGCAAAAATTTGATAATTTTCTACTACGTCATCAACCTTAACATTTCCCTCAGCATTAAGTATATTTTTGTTTCTATTAAATAAAAAATTATCAGCATCAATTGTGACTCCATTATTTATAGCTTTTGAATTACTTTTTGTAATTATTTTTTCTAAATTTCTTAGATATGTAATATTGTCAGAAAAGATTATATAATTTTCAATTTTGTTTTCTATTTTAACTGATCCATTAGCATTTATAATATTAGTTATTTTATTATATTTAAATTTATTTGCATTAATTTCAATATTTTCATTTTTTGCTTTTGAATTACCTTCAGAAATTATTATTTCTTTATTTTTAAGATAGGTAACATTTTCAGAGTAGATTTTTATGTCATCTGCATTATCAATTATTTTAACATTACCTGTTGCTATTAAAATATTTTTTTTTTTTATCATAATTAAAATTTAAAGCTTTGATAACAACTCCATCTTCAGTAGTAGCTGTACCTCCTTTTTTTCCAATAAATATATTGCCGTTTTCTATAATTTCGATTTCTGTTACATCAAAATTAAAAACTTCACCTGCTAGGGAAGATTTAATTATACTTAAACTCAAAATTACAATTTTTAAAATATTTATAAGTTTATTTTTCATTGATTTTTCTAATATAAATAAAATTGACTACTATTAAAAAAATAATAGGTAACCAAATTGATAACATTATAGGGATTTTTTCTGTCTTACCCATTACATAAAAGAAGTTATTAATATAATAAATTATTACGGAAAAAAACAATCCAATACATATTTTTAGAGTGTTGCTTTTAAAATTTTTTGTGTTGAACATTATAATCGAAGCTAAAATAGACATCATACATAAATATAATGGATAGCTTAAAATTTTATGAATTTGAAGACTTACTTCAGTGGTAGATAAATTTAAAAGATTATAATTTTCTTTTAACTCCATCAATTCAATAATAGATAGAGAGGATAGATTGGAGAACAAACCTTGTATTCTTTGGTAATCGAAGTTTGAAAAAAAAAACAATATTATCTAATTCTTTTTTAACATTTCCCAAATAAACTGATGCGTTATTAATTTTCCAATTTTTATCTGAAATATCTATTTTTTTACTTACAATATGTTTTGTGACATTAAAATTATTATCAAGTTCAGTAATTGATGCATTTAGAAGAAATGTACCATCTATTTTTGAAGCATTAATTATATTTATATTATTCTCAACGTTGTCTTTAATCCATAATCCATTATTCGTAATGACTGCTAAGTATTTGTCATCTGCAGTATATGTATTTTTTAACTCCAAATATACTTTCTTTAAATTTGAGGAAATATTATAAAAAAGAGTAATTAATAAAACACCAATAAGAAAAGACGTAATAGTTGTTATAAATAAAATTTTTGAATTTTTAAGCCCTGAATATTTAAATGTAATTATTTGCTGATTTTTGAAAAGATTTATAAAAAAAACTTGAGTAAAAATTAAAAAAATGAAAGGAAACATTTCAAAAATTAAAGAGGGTGAATTTATTAAAGAGACATAAATAGGAAAATAATATTTTACATTAATATTTTTAAAAAAATCAATTTCTGTAAGTAAGTTAAGAATAAATACTAAACAAAAAATTGTAATTGAAATGTATATAAATGACTTTAAAAAATTAGAAATTAAAAATTTAATATAAACTTTCATTAAGTTTTAGACCCTATGTTTTTTTTAAGTGCTAATATGAAAATTAAATATAAAAGTGTAAAAAGAATAAAAGGAACTATTACAATTTTTATATTATAGTAGAAGTCACTTTTAATAAGTCTAAGGAGCGTTTCAGACAAAATTATAAACAGAAATCCATTTAGAAAAACTATTATTCTAAATTTATTGTAGAATTTACTTTCTTTTGAAATCAAAATTAAAAATAATGAAGTTAATATTAAAACTGGTAGATAAAGTGGTACAATAAATCTTTTATATAATTCCTGAAAAAGATTGTCTAAAGTAGAAAGGCTACAATTATGATTAATATACTCTTTTTGTTGTGAATTAAGTTTTAGATCACTTAAAAAATATTTTTGAATACAATCTATGTGTTCTTTGGTTTTGGTTTCTTGAATTTTATCACTTGTCACAATTACTGTATCTAATGAAGATAAATTAAAGTCAGATTTTGAAAAGGTAAAATTTGTTAATTTATTATTTACACTATTTATTGTTTGACCATCACTTAAAACTAGTATTTTTAAATTATCTATATTTTTAAATTTTCCTTTTTTTGCAATAGTGATTTGAAACTCATTATCGTTTACATCTTTTTTTAAAAAAATATTTTTTAATTCGCCATTAGAATTTTTTTCTTCCGCATATATTGTCAGACCTTTTATATTATCGTTAAATTTTTTTGGTTTCACAAAACTTTCAAAAAAATCAACATTAGATGTTCTTATTAATGATCTAGACAAATTTTGTGTTTCAGGAACTACAAAAACGGTAATAATCAATTGAGTTAAAGTTAAGAAAATTGATACTTTAATAAAAAAATTAGTTAATTCAATCTTATGAACACCATAGTTCCAAAGGATCATTAGTTCATTATTAAGATCATATTTAATTAATACATAAGAAAAACTAAAAAAAACTGCAAATGGTAAAATTTTACTTATAATTTTTGGAAAATTTAAAATTGAATATTTAATATAAACTGCATAATCTCTTCCGTCTTCAACAATTATATCAAGATAGTTAACAGCTTGAAAAATCCAAATAATTATACTGGTACTTAATAAAGCTATTGAAAAGAAAATTAGGCAATCTAAAAGTAATTTTCTAAATAAAATTTTTTTCATTGAAAATTGGTATTTTTACACCTATATAGCATCCATCTCGTATAGAGTGTATTTAAAATTTATGACAGTAACAATTAAATATAAAAATAATTTATCTAAAATTAATTCATCTAATCTTATTATGTTTTCAGATGAAAACTTTAATATTTCGCCTTTAAAAAAACATATTTCAAGCTCAGAGCATAAATTTGTAAAAGATTTAATCAAAACGATGGATATTAAGAAAAAAATATTATCTTTTGATATAAGCTCAAAGAAAAAAATAATTTTAGTATCTTTAAAAAAAAATATTAAAAATTCTGATGTGGAAAATTTAGGAGCGAAATTCTATGATTTATTTAAAGACATAAAACAAAATACTTATAATTTAAATTCAAATACTATCTCTGACAAATCAAAAAACTTTGTTGGTAATTTTTTACATGGTTTAAAATTAAAATCTTATACTTTTGAAAAATATAAAACAAAAAAAAATAAAAATAACATTACAATTAATGTTATAGGTAAAAACATACCGTCTAAAAAAGATCAAATTAAGTTTAAAGCAATCGAAGATGGAACTTTTTGTGCGAGAGATTTAGTTTCTGAACCAGGTAATATTTTACATCCTGATGAATATGCCAAAAGATTAACTTCATTCCGAAAATATGGTTTAAAGGTTTCTGTATATGACGAAAAAAAATTAAAAAAACTTGGAATGAATACGTTACTTGGTGTCGGCCAGGGAAGTATAAGAGGATCATATCTTGTTACAATAGAGTGGAATGGTTTAAGTAAAAAATCTAAACCGTTAGCATTTGTTGGAAAAGGGGTTTGCTTTGACACTGGAGGAATATCTTTAAAGCCTGCAAAATTCATGGAGGATATGACTTATGATATGGCTGGTTCTGCAGTTGTAGTAGGACTAATGAAATCTTTAGCGCTTAGAAAAGCAAAAATAAATGCCGTTGGTGTTGTTGGGTTAGTTGAAAATATGCCTGGAGGAAATGCACAAAGACCAGGTGATATTGTTAAATCCTACAGCGGTAAAACTGTAGAAATTTTAAATACTGATGCTGAAGGCAGATTGGTTCTAGCTGATGCCTTAACTTACACAGAAGAAAAATTTAAACCAAAATTTATAGTTGATTTAGCAACTTTAACAGGAGCTATTATTGTTTCACTTGGATCTGAGTATGCGGGTTTATTTTCTAATGATGATAAATTAAGTAAACATTTAATTGATGCTGGAGAGGATGTAGAAGAAAAAGTTTGGAGAATGCCTTTAAATAAAAATTTTGATAAATTAATAGATTCCAAAAATGCAGACATGCAAAATATTAACTATGTTGGAGGGGCAGGATCTACAACAGCTGCACAATTTTTACAGAGATTTATTTTAAACAAGACACCTTGGGCACATTTAGATATTGCTGGAATGGCTTTTTCAAAGTACGGAGGTGCATTAAATTCAGGTGGAGCAACAGGTTATGGGGTAAGATTATTAAGCAAACTAATAGAGGACAATTATGAGTAATTTAGAACAAACTTTATCAATTATTAAACCAGATGCAGTTGAAAGAAATCTCGACAATGAAATTAAAGAAATGTTTAAAACTAATGGTTTTACAATTTTAAAAGAAAAAAAAATCCAAATTGAAAAATCAGAAGCTGAAAAGTTCTATAATGTTCATGAAACCAAACCATTTTATAATGATTTATGTAATTATTTATCATCAGGTCCGATTGTTGTAATGGTTCTTGAAAAAGACAATGCAGTTTTGGGAAATAGAAAATTAATGGGTGCTACAAATCCAGAAGATGCAGAAGAAGGTACTATTAGAAAAAAATACGGGATTTCAATAGACAAAAACTCCGTACATGGATCAGATAGTGTTGAAAATGCTAAAATTGAAATAGATTTTTTCTTTAAAGATTAAAAACTTTTAATATAGCTTTTGGGTACAACTTATGTTCTTGAGCTAAAATTTTTTTAGCAAGAGAAGTCTCAGTATCTTTTTTTGAAATTTTTACTTTTTTTTGTAGAATAATCTTTCCTGAGTCTAATCTAGCATTTACAAAATGAACAGTACATCCTGAGTACTTTTCTTTATTGTTTAATACTCTTTGGTGAGTATTTAATCCTTTATATTTAGGCAGTAAAGAGGGGTGTATATTTAAAATTTTTCCTTTAAATTTTTTTATAAAATTTTTTGACAAAATTTTCATAAATCCAGCTAGACAAATCATTTCAATATTATTTTTTTTTAAGATAGAAAGTAGCTTATTTTCACTTAATTTTTTATTTTTAAAATTTAAAACTTTTTTTTTAATTTTAAATTTTTTAGCATAATTTAAACCCTTTGCCTTAGAGTTATTTGAAACAATATAGTTAATTGATATAGGAGATATTTTAGTTTTAGAAAATTTAGCTAAAGATTTTAAATTACTGCCTGTCCCTGAAATAAATACAGCTGTTCTTAATCTATTATGACCAGTTGATAGAACCATTTAACTTAACTTTATTTTTTCCATTAAAAATTTTTCCAATAACATATGGTTTGTATTCTTTTGAAAAAAATTTACTTAATTTTTTTAAATTTTTACTTTCAACAATAAGACAAAAACCAACTCCACAGTTAAATGTTTTAAGCATTTCTTTATCAGAAATTCCATTATTTTTAAGCCAATTAAATATTTTAGAAGTTTCAATTTTATCTAAACTTATATGTGCTGAGAGTTTATCTGGAATAATTCTTTTAATATTATCAGCCAAACCTCCCCCAGTTATATTTGCACAGCCATTGATTAAGTTGTTGTTTATTAAATTCATTATTTCTTTAGCATATATTTTAGTTGGTTTTAGAAGCTCAGATTTTAAAAATTTATTTTTTTTAATATTTATTTTTTTTAGTTTTAATAAATATCTTACAAGAGAATACCCATTAGAATGTAAACCACTGGAAGGAATTGCAACTATAAGATTATTTTTTTTTATTTTATTTTTATTTAAAATTCTATTCTTTCCTACAACTCCTACAGCAAAACCTGCGATATCAAATTTACCTTTTTCATATGTACCCGGCATTTCAGCAGTTTCTCCTCCGACGAGCTCACATTCTGATTGATTACAACCTTTGTTAATCCCTTTTATTATTGCTTTAAGTTTTTTAAGATCAATTTTATTTATTGATATATAATCTAAAAAAAGCAAAGGCTTAGCTCCTTGTACGATTAAATCATTTACACTCATGGCAACCAAGTCAATTCCAATGGTATCAAATTTATTTAACGTATTAGCAATTTCAATTTTGGTTCCCACACCATCTGTGCAAGCTACGATTTTAGGTTGTTTAATATTATTTGGTATATTTGTTATTGAGCCAAACCCACCTATATTTGAAAACTTTTTTTTGCCTCTTTTTTTTGCTGAAACTGTAGAGATGAAATCAACAAACTTGTCTGCAGCTTTGATATTAACTCCACTTTTTTTATAGGTAAATTTTTTTTTATTCATTAATATGTTTTATGAAATTTATTTCTCAACTTTATAAATTAAGGCTTTTATATAATTTTTTTTTATTTCTTGCTTTAATAAATATTTTCTTTTCCACAGAAAAAAGTCATGCAAAGACATTTTCTATAAATGATATTGAAATATCAACACCTTTTGAAATAAATTTTAATAAAAATGAAATTATTGATAAAGGATTTTTAAAGGCATTTAATGAACTAATTTTTTCAATTGTCCAAAGTAAAGATCAAATAAAATTAAAAAAAACGCCAATAAATCAAATAAAAGGAATGATAGAAACTTTCTCTATAAAGGAAGAAAAGTTTATAGATGAAATTTATTATCTTGTCCTGAATGTTTCATTTAATAAAAAAAATATATTTGATTTACTAGAGTTAAAAAATGTATTTCCGTCTTTACCTGTAAA
>CACIXF010000001.1 GCA_902590535.1 uncultured Pelagibacteraceae bacterium | reverse complement strand
ATCAACCTGTGTTCATAAGTGGATTGAAATAGAAACTGGAAAAAAAATTAAAAAATTTCATATGATCCAATCTTGGATAGTTAGACAATTCAAACATGAGTACAATCCAACACACTGGCATAATGGACACATATCAGGTGCAGGATTTTTAAAACTACCTAAAACTTTTGGCAATCATAAACAAAATAAAACTAATGCTGATTACTCTGGAGGAAAACTAGAATTAATACATGGTTCTAAAATGTTTCTTTGTGAGTCAACATATACAATAAGTCCAGAAGTTGGAGATTTTTATTTTTTTCCAAATTATCTTATGCATTCTGTGTATCCATTTCGTGATACCGATGAAGAAAGAAGATCTATTTCCTTTAATGCTTATATTGATGACGAGATTTATGATGTCTACAGATCATAAACAAAAAAATGTTCTTGGCGAAGACTTAGAGGAATGCTCAAATGATCCTTTAACAGGATGGTTTCGTGATGGTTGTTGTAACACTGACGAGAACGATCATGGACTTCATACAGTTTGTGCCAAAGTTACTACCGAATGCTTAGAGTGGATGAAAAAAGCAGGTAACGATTTAATAACTCCACATCCTGAATTTGGGTTTCCTGGTTTAAAAGATGGAGATGGATGGTGTTTGTGTGCTAGTTGGTATGCAAGAGCAGTTGAAGCCGGTAAAGGATGTCCAATATTTTTGAAAAGAACTCACGAAAACACTCTTAAATATGTACCTATCGAAACTTTAAAAAAGTTTGCAATAGATTTGTCCTAATTTACATATTTCCATATCTTGGACCACCACTTCCTTCCGGTGTAACCCAAGTTATATTTTGAGAAGGTTCTTTAATATCACAAGTTTTACAATGAATACAATTTTGAGAATTGATCACAAATTTATTTACATCATTTTCTTTTTGAACTTCATACACACCTGCAGGACAATATCTTTGAGCAGGTTCATCAAATTTTTCTAAAGTATAATTTATTGGTAAATCAGGATCTTTAAGTTTTAAATGAACTGGTTGATTGTCTGTATGATTGGTTCCTGTTAGATAAACTGAACTTGTTTTATCAAAAGTTATAACATTATCATATTTTGGATAATCTATTTTTGGCATTTGATTTGCAGATTTTAATGTTTCATGATCAGCATGTTTATGTTTAAGTGTAAAAGGAAGTTTTCCTCTAAATAAAATTTGATCGATACCTGTGAAAATTATCCCTAAAATTAATCCCCAACTAAAACTAGGTTTCACGTTCCGAGCTTCATAAAGCTCTTTATGTAACCAGCTATTTTTAAATTTATCTTCATAAATAGATAAATCTTTGTTTTCTTTTAAATGTTCATTAATAGTTTCAGCTGCAATCATTCCACTTTTCATTGCAGTATGTGAACCTTTGATTTTTGGCATATTCAAAGTTCCAGCATCACAGCCAACCAACAAAGCTCCAGGCATAAACATTTTTGGCAAACTTTGAAATCCACCTTCAATTAGGGCTCTTGCCCCGTAAGAAATTCTTTTTCCACCTTCTATAATTTTTTTAATTGCTGGATGTGTTTTAAACCTCTGAAATTCATCATAAGGTGATAAATGTGGATTTTTGTAATCTAAACCTATTACATAACCAACAAAAACTTGTTTATTTTCTGCATGATACATAAAACTACCACCATATGTATTGTTATCCAATGGCCATCCAGCTGTATGCATAACTAAGCCTTCTTCGTGATTTTTATCCTCTATTTCCCAAATTTCTTTAAAACCAATTCCGTATTGTTGAGGATCTTTACCTTTATTTAATTCAAATTTTTCAATCAATTGTTTTCCTAAATGACCTCTACACCCTTCGGCAAAAACAGTTACTTTACCTAAAAGCTCAATACCTGGTTCAAAACTATCTTTTTTATTACCATCTTTGTCTATGCCCATATCTTGAGTTGCAACACCTTTAACAGATCCATCTTCGTTATATAAAATTTCACTTGCTGGAAATCCTGGAAAAATCTCTACACCTAAATTTTCAGCTTGTTCAGCAAGCCATCTACATAAATTTGCAAGACTAATAATATAATTTTTATGATTTTGTTGCACCGCAGGTAGGAGCCAAGTTGGCCAACTTAAAGATTTGGTTTTTCCTAAAAATAAAAATTTTTCTTTAGTTACTTTTGTTTTGATTGGAGAATTTAATTCTCTCCAATTTGGTAGTAATTCATCTAGAGCACGCGTTTCAAATACATTTCCACTTAAAATATGAGCTCCAATCTCTGATGCTTTTTCCAATAAACAAACATTTAAATTTGCATCTAGTTGTTTTAACTTTATTGCAGTTGATAATCCTGATGGTCCTCCACCAATGATTACAACATCATATTCCATTGATTCTCTAGACATACTCTAGTTTTTAACTGTAAGGATTATTTTTGTATAGTGTTTAATTTGTTCAGCTCTTCCATGAACTGAGGCAGTGCCTCAAATAAATCAGCTTCAAGTCCATAATCTGCAACACTAAATATTGGAGCTTCACCATCTTTATTAATTGCAACTATAACTTTACTTTCCTTCATTCCTGCTAAATGTTGAATAGCACCTGAAATTCCAACAGCGATATATAGATCTGGTACAACCACTTTTCCTGTTTGACCTACTTGATGATCATTACTTATATATCCAGCATCTACTGCCGCTCTTGATGCTCCAATCGCTGCACCTAGTTTGTCAGCAATTTCTGTAATCAATTTAAAATTGTCTCCACTTTGCATTCCTCTACCACCTGATACAACAATTCTTGCTGTTCCAAGTTCAGGTCGATCAGATTTAATTTCTTCTCTTTTGATAAATTTTGTATTTGAAAACTCTTCACTAGCATCTACTTTTTCAATTGGAGCTGATCCACCTGTACTCTCACAAGGATCAAAAGAAGTAGGTCTGATAGTTATACACTTTTTAGCATCATTACTCTTAATTGTTGCAAAAGCGTTACCAGCATAAATTGGTCTTAAAAAAGTATCTGGTGATATTACTTTAATGATGTCACTTACTTGCGATGTGTCAAGATGAGCAGCAATTCGTGGCATCAAATTTTTTCCAAATGTATTTGCCGAACAAACAATGTGAGAATAATTTTCTGCGAGTTTAACAATCACTGGAGCAAAATTTTCTGCTGTGAAGTTTTCATAGTGAGCTCCTTCTACACTCAATACCTTTTTAACTACTGGAAGTTCAGATAATTGTTTTGCAGCATCTGCAGAGTTTTGACCAATAATCACAGCATGAACATCTGAATCAATTTGAGATGCTGCTGTAGCTGCATTAAGAGTAAATGGTCTTAATTCTTTATTATTGTGTTCTGCTATAAGTAAAACTGCCATTAAATTACCTTCGCCTCATTTTTTAACTTTTGAACTAATTCAGCAACATTTGCTACTTTTATACCTGCTTTTCTTTTTGGAGGTTCCTCTACTTTTAATTGTTCTAATCTTGGTGATACATCCACACCTAAATCAGAAGCAGCAATTTCCTCTATAGGTTTTTTCTTAGCCTTCATTATATTCGGTAGTGATGCGTATCTTGGTTCGTTCAGTCTAAGATCACAAGTTACAATAGCTGGAACATTTATTTCAATTGTTTCAAGACCTTCATCTATTTCTCTGGTTACTTCTAATTTATTTTCTTTTACATCAATTTTTGAGGCAAATGTTGCCTGTGGCCAATTTAATAAAGCACTCAACATTTGGCCTGTTTGATTACAATCGTCATCAATTGCTTGTTTGCCCATAAATACTAAATCTGGTTTTTCTTTATCTACTATTTTTTGTAAAATTTTTGAAACAGCAAGTGGCTCTAGAATTCCATCAACTTTTACATGAATACCTCTATCTGCACCAACTGCTAAAGCTTTCCTAACTGTTTCTTGAGCTTTTTCTTCTCCAACAGTTACTGCAACTACTTCTGTAGCTTTACCAGCCTCTTTAATTTTTACAGCCTCTTCTATTGCATTATCATCTGGAGGATTGGTTGACATTTTTACATTGTCAGTAACTACACCAGTTCCATCTTCTTTAACTCTGATTTGAACGTTGTAATCAATAACCCTTTTTACAGCTACTAAAATTTTCATTAAGCTCTTAATAAATTATTTTCTGAATCATATGGACTCTCATCTAAGACAGTAGCGTCGTACATTTCACCTAATATATCAACTTGTAATTTGTCGCCCACATTCGAACAATCTGGCTTAACCATTGCAAGAGCTATTGATTTATCTAATCTAAAACCAAATTCACCTCCAGTTGCTCTTCCAACAACTTTTCCGTCTTTAAAAATTGGATTATTTCCAAGCACATCTGCATCTTTAGTATTATGAACCTCTAAAGTAACCAATTTATTATCAAAACCTTTTTCTCTCCATTTGTTAAGTGCTTCTAACCCAATAAAGTTTCCTTTATTTGGATGAACAAATCTATCAAGACCAGACTCATATGGTGAGTATTCAATTGATAATTCTGTACCAACTAGTTTATAAGATTTTTCTACTCTTAAACTATTCATTGCTCTAATTCCAAAAGGTTTAATTCCTAAATCTTTTCCCGCTTCCATTAATTTGTCAAAAATATGGTTTTGATATTCAATTGGATGATGTAGTTCCCAACCAAGCTCACCCACAAAGTTTACTCTCATTGCATTTACTGGAGCATAGCCAACATTTACATTTTTAGCAGTCAACCATTTGAAATTTTCATTTGAAAAATCGTCTGTTGATACCTTTTGCATTAATTGTCTTGCTTTTGGACCAGCTACTACCAGAACTCCTGTGCTATTTGTTAGATCTTCAAATATTACAGACCCATCATCTGGCATCCATTTTTGTATCCAATCATGGTCTAATCTTAAATTTGCTCCAGCAGAAACTAGATAATAACTATTTTCCGCTTCTTTCATTATTGTAAATTCTGAATGCACTCCACCTTTAGTGTTCAAAGCATGGCATAAATTTATTCTTCCAACTTTCTTAGGAAGCTTGTTTGCAACTAAATAATCTAAAAATTCCTCTGCTTTAGGTCCCCTAATTCTGCATTTTGCAAACGCAGTCATATCTAAAAGACCTACGTTTTCTTTAACATTTTGACATTCTTTTTTAATAGCATCAAACCATTTCGATCTTCTAAATGACCAATTATCTTTTTGTTCCATTCCGTCTGTTGCAAAAAAATTAGGTCTTTCCCATCCAAACTTCTGACCAAACACAGCACCTAAATTTTTCATTCGTTCATAACAAGGAGCTGTTCTTAATGGTCTTGCCGCTGGTCTTTCTTCATCTGGATAGTGAACAATAAATACATGGCTGTATGCTTCTTCATTTTTTGCTTTCAAATAAGATTTAGTTGCGTAGTTTCCGTAACGTCTTGGTTCAACTCCTAACATATCAATTGTAGGTTCGCCATCAACGATCCACTCTGCTAACTGCCAGCCTGCACCACCTGCTGCTGTTATTCCAAAACTATGTCCTTCATTAATCCAAAAATTTTTAAGTCCCCAAGCTGGTCCAACAATTGGATTTCCATCAGGAGTATAACAGATTGCTCCATTATAAACTTTCTTAACTCCAACTTCTCCAAACGCAGGCACTCTATGAATTGCACCTTCAATGTGTGGAGCTAATCTGTCTAAGTCTTCTTGAAATAATTCATATTCTGAATTTTTTGATGGCCCTTCTACATAACAAGCTGGTGCACCATCTTCGTAAGGACCTAAAATTAATCCTCCAGCTTCCTCCCTCATATACCATCTACTATCACTATCTCTTAAGACACCCATTTCTGGTAATCCATCTTTTTTTCTTTTTTGAATTGCGGGATGCGGTTCTGTAACAATGTATTGATGTTCAACAGGTATGACTGGAATATCTAATCCTACCATTTCACCTGTTTGTCTCGCAAAATTTCCAGAACAAGAAATAACATGTTCGCACTCTATTGATCCCTTATCTGTTTCCACAATCCATCCATCTTTAGTTTGCCTCATTGATAGGACAGTTGTGTTTCTATAAATTTCTGCTCCTCTATTTCTTGCACCTGTTGCTAATGCTTGTGTTAAATCTGCTGGTTGAATATATCCATCTTCAGGGTGTTGTATTGCGCCAACTAAATCATCTGTATGACATAATGGCCAAATTTCTTTTACTTGTTCTGGTTTCAAAAATTTAACATCTACTCCGATAGTTCGAGCGACGCCTGCGTATTGATGGTATTCATCCATTCTATCTTTTGTGCTTGCTAGACGAATATTTGAAACAACACTAAAGCCAACATTTTTCCCAGTTTCTTCCTCTAATGTTTTATAAAGATTAACTGCATATTTATGAAGTTGTCCAACTGAATAACTCATATTAAATAATGGTAACAAACCTGCAGCATGCCAAGTTGATCCTGATGTTAATTCTTTTCTTTCAACTAGAACAACATCAGACCAGCCTTTTTTTGCTAAGTGATAAAGGGCACTAACCCCTACAACTCCTCCTCCAACTACTACAACTTTAGTTTTTGTTTTCATTCTGCGATTCCTACTAAATTTTTAATTGTTACGAAACAAAAATGTATCTGTGAACAATCAGATTGAGCTTCCAAGGGGGATTGGGCTAGATACCATTGTGGTTAACCAACAGTCTTTTAAAGTGCCCTCGGAGGTGTACTTTTCGACTTGCCAATTGAATTTGTGATAAATCTTATCTTTATCAAGAATGATAACTTCAAATTGAGCCCATTTGTCACTACTTCCAAGTTCAGTTATTGTGTGACTTAGGTGATTGATCATCATGCTATAAGAGTCACTTTTTATCATCATCTTAAAGTTATTTAATGGCCCCGTAACCCTTTTGTTGTTTGGATGTGCAAATTGCCAAGTTTGTTCGATACCACTATCTTTGTAATCAAGATCATTTTGCTGAAGTCCACTAAGTTGAATTTCAACAACCTCTTTAGGGCTTATTGTACTATTAGGGCTTAATAATTCAGCTTTAGAAAATGAAATAGAGAAAAAAAATAATATTAAAACTTTAGAGATTATTAGCAGTTTTTCTAACATCGCTTAAAAATTCTTGTCTCTTTGCATCACTTACAAAGGGTACTGCAAAATATCTTCTATAGACAATGTTATATATGCCACACATATGAAACACTCCTCGTTTTAACCTTCTAATTGGCAAGTTTAAGAAAAATGTAGTGATTGCCAATCTTGGTGAACCATATGTGCAAAAAATTATAGCTTTTTTAGCTTTTAAGTTTCCGATTGGATAACCGTAGTTTCCTACCAACTGTTTAAATTTGAAAGCCCAAGGTGGTGCCAATACTTTATCAATCCAACCTTCAACTATTGCTGGCATTCTAAAGTTCCAAATTGGAGCAATTAGCACAATAGTATCACAATCTTCAATTCTTTTTCTGTGATCTAAAACTTCTTGATCAGGTTCCTCTCCAGCAAAAACAGGATCAAATTTCTCTTTATATAAATCAACAACATCTACCTGATTTCCATTTGCTTTTGATTGCTTAACGAATTCGTCTCGAATTGCTGCATTAAATGAATTGTCATTGTAGTGCCCATACACCAGGAAAATTTTTTTCATTTTATAAAATTTTTATTCTGTAGTTTTGTATTTACTATTATTAATTATAAATACAAATACAATTGGAAGAATTAAAGTTAAAAGTGTTACAACTATCAATAAAATTCCTAACGCACTCGCTGATAATGCTAGATTTGTAAACGATGCAAAAACTGCAAAAAAGGTTGCCTTTAAATGTGCTGGAGCATTTTTTGCTATCCAAGCAAGTAAAGGTATCATTGATACTTGGCCAAGCGGAGACTCCAACGCAGTATTAATTAATGCAATAAACCTAGCATCAACAACTCCACCTGTTAACGAGGATGTCCAGTTATGAAAACCATAATACATTCCAACACTTGGTAAAAACAAAATCGCACCCGCAATACTTAGAACTACAATTATTTTAGCAATTGAATTATTTGCCATAAAAGGTCTTAATAATACAATTCCTGCTAATGTTAAAATTGATGCCAATAATGATA
Organism: uncultured Pelagibacteraceae bacterium; assembly: GCA_902590535.1. Classification (GTDB taxonomy): domain Bacteria; phylum Pseudomonadota; class Alphaproteobacteria; order Pelagibacterales; family Pelagibacteraceae; genus Pelagibacter. The sequence continues at coordinate 172,766 of CACIXF010000001.1, read as the reverse complement.
GAACAGAAAAAAACTGTTCATTAAATCCAAGCTCATCAATTTCAAACCAAGTTAATCCTGGTCCAGGACCTGGCATGGCTCTAAATACAAAAATAATTACTGCTGTACCTACAATTGTTAATCTTAGTTCCTCAGGTAATTCCTTAATAAGTTTAAACATTAAAAACAAAATGATTATGACTGAGCCAATAAACACAATTTCTTGTGCAAACGGAACCTTAAATGAACCAATAGACAATGTGAAAATAACAAAAACTAAACTTCCTCCTAATATCCACCAGTTTATTTTCGTTTTTTCGTTACCTCTTTCATCTTTAAATTCTAGACCTTTAGATTTTAAAGTTTGTATTTTTTTATGTCTTAAATAATTTGCTAAAATTACACCTAGTATAGAAACTAAAGGTATTACAAGAGCATAAATGTAGATAGTTCCATATAAATTTATCTTATCGGCCTGCTCAAGGCTTTCCACATCTCTAAACAATATTACATTAACTAATGCAACAAGTACTGTACCGCCAATAATTGCAAACCTTCCAAGTGTCTGCATTGTTGTATGCATTATTTTTATTTGATCTTTAGAATAATCATTTCCTGTTTCATCAACCAAAGGAACTGCCTCAACTGTCATAGCATCGGCTACGACGTCCTGAACCACATAACCAACTGGAGCTAAAATCACGCTTATCACAAACCATGTTTCTACCGAAAATATCTGGGACATATCTTCAGTATGAATAATCAATCCATACATAATTAGTAAGCTAAGAGCTATCAATGAAGCTCCAAAGTAGACCATATAATTTTTTCTCTCCCAGATTAGATCTACTAAATGTCCTAATGGCATTTTTAATGCCCAAGGAATTCCAGCCCAAAAACCTAGGCCTGCTAAAAATGCTGCTGATAAATTTAAATAATCTTTAACAAAAAATGTACCAACAATACCTGTTAAACCAGAAATACCCGCAGCCATATAAACCATTAATGGAGGTAGATAAGTCCATTTAAATTGACGACCCAAATCTAAAAATGTGCTGTCTAAAAATTTTATTATTTTGCTCATTAGTCACTTAAAACTGGAAAAGCTTGTCTAACTTTTAAAAAGTATTTTTGATATTCCATTTTAGTACATTTGTTTTCAATATACTTAATATCATTTTTTTCCATCAATTCTTTTGCCTTTTCGTCTCGTATACCGAGCTGTAACCATAAAACTTTAGCTCCAATTTTAACTGTATCTTCTGCAATAGCATAAACTTCTTTTGATGGTCTAAAAACATCTACAATATCAACCTGATCATTAATATCAGATATTTTAGCAAAAACTTCTTCTCCTAAAATTTTTTGACCCTCAGCTCTAGGATTGACAGGATAAACTTTAAATCCATATTTTTGCATATATTTCATAACTATAGTTGATGCTTTTGTTGGATCGTTACTAACTCCTACCATTGCAATTGATTTATATTTAGAAAGAACTTCTTTAATATCACTCATTTATTATTTTTAATTTGTTCTTCACAAAAAATTTTAGCTTCAGGAACTGTCATTGGTTTTTCTAGTTTTTGGCTACCAGCAATACATGCATCTATAGCTCTTTTTTGATTATGATCTTTAAAATTATAAATTACAAACATTGCAACAATAAGAAAAACAACTGTTAAAATATTCTTTATCATTATTTATTTTTCCATTTAGGTTTCCTTTTTTCAAGGAAAGCAGAAATTCCTTCTTTTGCATCCATTGCCATCATATTAAGGGTCATCATTTTACTTGTATAAGCGTAAGCTTTACTTAATGGCATTTCTAATTGTTTGTAAAAAGCTTGCTTTCCAATTTTTATTGTTAAATTAGATTTAGAAGCAATTTTATTTGCTACTTTTAACACTTCTTTGTTTAATTTGGCTTTTGAAAAATTATCATTTATCAACCCTATTTCTTTTGCATAATTTGCATTGATAGGTTCTCCGGTTAAAAGCATTTTCATCATAGGTTTTCGATTTATCTTTCTACTGACAGCCACCATAGGTGTACTACAAAACAAACCAATATTGACACCAGGAGTAGCGAATAATGCGTCTTTAGTACTATAAGCTAAATCACAACTTGCAACCAATTGACATCCAGCTGCAAATGCTGCTCCATGAACTTTAGCAATTACAGGTTTCCTACCTTCAACAATCTGAAGCATTACTTTTGAACAAAGATTAAATAATTTTAAATATTTATTTTTCTTTTTTAAACCTCTAACTTCTTTTAAATTATGACCTGCACTAAATCCTTTACCGGCACCCTCTAATATTATTACTTTAACTTTTTTATCAGCATCTAATTTTTTTAATGTCTTTAATAAATCTGAAAGATTTTTGAATGATAAAGAGTTATAAGTTTTTGGTTCATCAATAATAATTGATGAAACTTCGTTGTTTTTTTTTTTAATTTTAATGTTACTAGTCATTTAATCAGTTAATCCATCGGATCGGATCTGATTTCTTTCTATATGAATTGGTAAAACTTTACCATAAATAGCTTTAGAATGTTCTGGAGTGTTTACTCTCCATGGATCTAAAACATAAGCTGGAATACACATATATCTTGATTTTTGGCCTTCAACTTTTGTTACCCTATGCAAAGTAAATCTACCTTTAAAAATTTGTAAATCTCCTGGCTCTAATTTTAATTGTCTTACTCTGGTTCTATCCCCAGCTATAACTTTTTGAACTTCTTCAAAATTTTCATTTCCTGGTTCTCTAATATTTGGACAGTACTCAAATACACCACCCTTCTCAGGTTTTTGGATCATTAAACTAAGCGTAAACTCACAACTATCAAAATGCCATGGGAGTACTCCATCTGGCTTCATAACATTATAAGCATGACATGCTAAAGGATCTGCCCATCTGTAAATAGGAGAAACACCTAAACAAGCAGATACAAATTTTAAAAGTTCTTCAGTTTCGTATAGATATTTCATTTCGGAATCTTTTGGAAAACAATCTGAATTTAAATATCCATTGTATCTATTCATAAAAGTTCTTTTTGGATGATCTTTTGGCAATGAGGGATCGTCCTTTGCATACAAATAAGCATTTATACTCTCTTTAGACATATAAACATCGTCTAATTGTTTTTCTAACTCAGAATTCATTACCTTAAGTGATTTGGGTAAAATAAAATTTGGAATTGTTGAACAACTATCTTGATCCAGTTCTTCTTTACATTTTTTAACTAGATTTTTAATTAATGGTGAATTTAAATCGTGTATTGGATATTTTTCTAAATCTACAATAGTCTTAAGTCTATCGTTCATTTAATTTTATTTTAACTTTCCTTCTTCTCTCATTTTTGCTCTTATCTTAGTAGCTGATATCTTTTGAGTTTCTTCATCCAAAACTATTTCCTCAATCTTATATCCAACTCCCCTACCATAACAAATATTTGTAATATTAGGTACCAACATTATTTTAAATTGTCCTTCAAACTCAGGATTTAATCTGTCTTCAATATTTTTTTTTACTGTTTCAAAATCAAAAGGATTATCATCTACACCTTGTACATCTCTAATTTGAATACAAACTTGTCCAGTTTTTTTAATAATTTCTTTAAACAAAGTATAATGCCCATCGTGAAAAGGTTGCCATCTTCCTAGCATTTGTGCTGTTGGTTTTTTGTTATCCCATTGGTATGTCATTTTTTTATCTCCTCTATTATTTTTGGTGCCCAATTTTTTGCATCCTGAGTTGTTACGTGAAAATCAAAATTCTTAGGATTAACAAACATTTGGTTGGTGTCTTCAAATCTTCCTTTTTTAATTGTATCGACCCACACTCTAAAATCTGCTGGAAACAAGCTTCTTGCTTCAGGAGTTGGTGCAATAAAATCTGCAATTACAAAATGACCTTCTTCTTTTATTTTTAAAGCTGCCTCAGCCATTCTTTTTGCCTGTCTTACTCTTCCCTCTTCAGAAAAATCCCAATCGTTTGCAGCTTTTCTTACCTCGTCTGCATTTAATCTTTTTGCATTTAATAGTGGTGCCATTTCATTTGCTAGAGTTGTTTTACCTGCTCCAGGTAAACCCATTACTAAAATAATTTTCATTAAATATCTTCTAACGGATGATGGGACATTAATTCAAGTCCATTTTCACCTACAAGATACTGTTGTTCAAGTTTTACACCTTCTTTACCACCAACTTTACCAATATAACTCTCAATTGTAATTGTCATGTTCTTCTCAAAAGTTCCACCTTCTTCTCCACCATCAGTTGGATATCTTATTTGAGGCCACTCATCACACAACCCAATTCCATGAACCATACATGAATACCTATTTCCATAATACTCATCAGGCAAAACCCAAGATTTTTTTATAAATTCTTTAAAACTCATTCCTGGTTTTATTAATCTAAAATTATGATCAATTTGATTTCTAGCCATTGAATATAGTTTTTTTTGCTCATCATTAAATTTATGTCCAACTACAAAGGCTCTTGATATGTCAGCACAGTATCCATAGGGACCAACCATATCTGTATCAAAAGCAACAATTTCTCCTTGTTGCATAACTTTATTACTACTCTCTTGCATCCATGGATTTGTTCTTTCACCAGACGATAAAATTCTACACTCAATCCACTCACCTCCATTTTCAATATTCGTTTTATGTAAAATTGACCACAATTCATCTTCAGTCATTCCTGGCTTAAGATCTGATCTCATTTTTGATACACCTTTTTCTGCAACTTCTATTGCTGCTTTCATACAAGTCAATTCATCAGGTGATTTTATTACTCTTGCTTGTTCTAAAATCAATTTTGCATCTACAACTTCAATTCCTTCTTTATTTAAAGCTGTAACCGCAGGACCATTTAAAACATCGATTGCAATTTTTTTAGTTTTAAAATAATTTTTTGATAAATCTTTAACTTCATTTATCCATTTTGATAATTGTAAATTTGCTTGATCTCCATTGCTAAAATAATCCCATGTGATTGCAGGTCTGATTTCGTCAATTAGATTTAAATGCTTCGATAATATTTCACAATTAAAATACTCATAAAGAATAGTTGGTCCATTGACCGGTACAAAACAATATCTTGTTAAGTTATGCATATTATAGACACTCATGTTTACAGTATCTAAAGCATAACGAACATTCACTGGATCAAATAGAATACAAGCTTCTAAATTGTTTTTTACTAATTCTTTTCTAACCCTATCTAAACGATATGATCTTAACTTATCAAAATCAATTTCATCTTCTCTTAATCTTTTTTTAGTAATAAAATTTTGTCTTGGTTTTATCTCAGGAGCTATTTTTCTACTAAACCTCATAATACTCTATACAAACCTAACCATGCGTTAACATCTTTGCTTGCAATATAGTCGGATTTAAAAAATTCTACTTCTTCCCACTTCTTGCTATCTTTGAGTATATCAATTTTTTTATCAAAACCATACTCTTCATGAATTCCTTCATTAATTGTGAAACAAATTAAACCACCTGGTTTTGTTATTCTTATAAATTCATCTAATGCATTTGGTTTTACATGCCCAAAAGTAAATGTTCCAACACACATAACTCCACCATAAAAGTTGTCCTCAACTTCTATTGGTTTATTTAAATCAACCTTTACTAATTTTTGATAAAGATCTTTTGGTACAGTGTCTAATAAAGTTTGAGATAAATCGGCTCCATGAAAATTTTTAAAACTATATTTTTTAAGCTCCAATCCCACTAAACCTGTTCCACATCCAGCATCAAAAATTAAAGTATCTTTATTTTTCTCATATTTGTTAAATATTTCAGCGGTTTCTTTGGGTCCAGTATAGTTCCAATCAACCATGTCTTTATTATATTTATCTTTGTCTCCCCACTCATCGTAGTACTTCATAACTTCATCTGTGGTTTTAAGTTTATAAATTGGAATTTTGTTTCCTACGTCTTTTTGAGCCATTAGCTTCTCATTTTTTGACCACTTGGATCGTAAAGTGGTTCTTTAATAATTGAACAATTAAATAAATCTCCATTTATCTCTACTTGAATTTTATTTTCAGATTTAATTTTTTTTTGATCAACAAAAGTAAACGCTACACTTTTGTTTACAAAATGAGCAAACCCACCTGAAGTTACATAACCAATACTTTGATCTCCATTCAAGACGGCTTCATTATTTGTTACATCAATTTCATTTGTTTCAACAATTAATGGTACAAGTTTATTTGAAGAATTTTCCTTTTGTGCACTTTCTTTACCAATAAACTCTTTGTCCCAATTTATAAAAGCATCTAAGCCTGTCTCTTTTGCAGTAAAATCAGGTCTATAATCTAAAGTCCAAGCTCCCCAATTTTTCTCCAACCTCATTGACATTAATGCTCTTCCACCAAAAGGTTTAATATTAAATTCTTTGCCAGCTTCCATTAATTCTTCATAGAGTTTTAATTGATAGTGAGGTGCTACATAAATTTCATAACCAAGTTCACCTGTAAATGAAATTCTATTAATTATTGTTGGAACTCCCCCAACAAACATTCTTCTAGAATCTCTAAATTTAAATTTTTCATTTGAAACATCGTCTCTTACAATTTTTTCTAAAACCTTCCTTGAGTTAGGTCCTGCAATAGACAAACCATGATACTCATCAGATCTATTGGAATAACTTAAATTAAATTTATCTAAATGACTCTCAAACCAGCGTCTATGCATTTCTTGAGCAGCACCAGATCCAAATACCATAAATTCATTCTCATCTAAACAAGCAACCGTTAAATCACCACATAACTTTCCTCTATATGACAACATTGGGGTTAAAGATATTCTTCCAGGTTTTGGAAGTCTTCCGGCCATTATGTGATCTAAAAATTTTCTAGCATCCGGACCTTTGAATTCATGTTTTGAAAAGTTAGCAACCTCGATTAAACCAACATTTTCTCTTACATTAATAACTTCTTTTGAAACATAGTCATGCGATCTCGATCTTTTTATTGTTGGTTCCTCATGAGCATCTTCTTTATTATTTGCAAACCACAAAACATTTTCCAATCCAAAACTATCTCCCATAACAGCACCTTGATTTACAAAACGATCATATAGTGCAGTAGTTTTTTGTTTTCTTCCTTTTGGTAAAGTTTCATTTGGAAATGTCATAATAAATCTTCGTTCATAATTTTCTGAGGATTTGATTGTTCCATATTGAGGTGAAGCGTAATCTCCAAATCTAGCAACATCCATTGCCCAAACATCAATTGAAGGTTCTCCATCAATAATCCATTCTGCTATACATTTACCAACCCCTCCACCTTGACAGAAACCAGCCATAACACCAACCGCAACCCAGTAATTTTTCATTCCTGGTACTGGACCAATCAAAGGGCTTCCGTCTGGACCAAAAGTAAAAGGTCCATTAACTATATTCTTAATACCTGCACGTTCTAGTGCTGGCATTCTTTCAAAACCAATTGCCAATCTATCTTCAATATTATCTAACTTTGGCTGAAGTAACTCATGACCAAAATTCATTGGTGTACCTTCTACTTTCCAAGGTGTTGATTTTGGCTCATAGGTTCCAAGCAACATTCCCTTTCCTTCTTGTCTGAAGTAAATATTTCCTTCAAAATCTGTTCCAATAGGCAATCTTTGATTGCCCATAGCTTCAATTTCTGGAATAGGTTCAGTAATCAAATAATGATGTTCCATTGGCTGAACTGGAAGATTAAGTCCAGCTAATTGGCCAACTTCTCTTGCCCACAAACCACCAGCGTTAATTACTATTTCAGCATTGATGTTTCCTTTTTCAGTAAAGACATCCCAAGTTCCGTCTTCTTTTTGTTTCGTATCTTTAACAACAGTGTGAGTATAATATTTTCCACCATGAACTTTTGCAGCTTTTGCAAAAGCGTAAGTAACTCCTGATGGATCGACTTCACCATCAATAGGATCCCATAAAGCTAACAAATATCGAGATGGATCAATTAAAGGATGTTTTTTTTTCACTTCCTCTAGAGAAATAAATTCTTGATCAAGTCCCATGTATCTTGCTTTTGATCTTTCTCTCTTTAAATAATCAGCCCACACTTCATTTGACGCTAAGTAAAAACCCCCGCTAGGTTTAAATCCAGTTGAGTGACCAGACTCTTTTTCAATCTCTTTGTATAAACCTATTGTGTAAGCCATCATCCTAGAGATATTAGGGTCAGATGAAATCACGTGAACATTTCCTGCAGCATGCCAAGAAGAACCTGATGTTAGTTCATTTCTCTCAAGTAAAATACAATCCTTTAATCCAAATTTAGATAGATGATAAAGTATAGAGCACCCAACTACACCACCTCCTATGATTACTACTTTGGCATTCTTTTCCATTAATATTTAATTTCCTTGTTTACTTTTTTCAAAGATTTATCAGTACCGTGATGAAAATGTTTGCTCATGTCAGGCATATATTTCATTGAAATTGGTTTCTTTCCAATCGCAACTGACATTTCTCTAACGTGGTGAGCTTCAGCACCACAACATATGCCAATAAAATTTATTTTATTTTTTACACAATCTTTTGCAAATTCTGCCATTTCAAATCTGTTACAAAATAAGTTATCTAACGCAACCGGAAATGCATTTCCACCTGGAATACAGTCACATCCATGATCAGTGATATTCAAGAAACCAGGTTCTTCTTCAGTAGTTCTATAAGGAACAGGAAGTCCTGACACATGGCATGAAACTTTATCTCTAACTTTTTTTAAAAGTTTCATTGTCATCTCGGGTCCTCTGTAACAATTTAATCCAACGACATCAGCGCCTAAATCCTCCATCATCTTACATGCATCCTCAGCACTATGACCTTCTCTAGTTTTATCCCCTCTAGGGATTGCAAAATTACAAACTGCAATAAGTCCAGCATCTTTAATTGCTTTTAATGCAATTTTCATTTCGTCAGTCCAACTTATTGTTTCAGCAATAACAAAATCAACACCAGCTTCTTTTGCCCAAGCTACTTGTTCTTCATACATTTGTTGACATTGTTTGTGAGTATTGGTATCACCTGGATCAAATACATTGGTGTTTGCCACATCTCCACAAACCATAAGATCTAAATCTTTAAACTCAGCTGCAGCATCTTTTGCAATTTTAAGAGCACCTTTTTGCATTGGTTCTAACAAGTGTTCTTTGCCAATTATTCTCAACTTTTCTCTATGACCATAATAAGTAAATGCCTGAACAACATCTGAACCAGCTCTAATAAATTCTCGATGTAATTGAGTTACTACCTCTGGATGTTCTAAAACCACTTCTGGAACAAATGGACCTGCTGAAAGATAACCTCTTCTTTCCATTGCAAAAAGATAGCCTTCTGCACACATTATTGGACCTTCATTTAATCTTGTAATAAGATCTTTTTTCATAATTTACCCTCTCATTTAGTTAAATTGGTTGCAACCCACTTATGAAACATCAAAGTAGGAGTATCCATTACAGGTGAAAAATTCCCACCATTGTAAGCTGGAGAATTTCGCCCATTTTGCATTCCTTCTATTGCAGTTACATCTTCATTCATGACTTCTTGCCAAAATGCAAAATTTTTTTCTCTTATGTCTTTAAACTCATCACTAGAGGCACTTTCGTCTCCAACATAATATAATTCAAAATGTTCTTTGGTTTGATTGTTAGAAATTGGCTCTAACCAAAATGCATAGAAATGATCAATATGTATTCCTAACATTACGTTTGGATATAATGATACATATTCAGATTTTTCAGAAAGTTCAGTAGGCCAGGTAGGAAAGCATTTAAATTTAATGTTTCCATCAAACTGTTGTGAATATTTATTACTTCCTTGTCCTGAAAAATTTAAATTCTCATCTTCAATATGATAGTGATCTGAAATATTTGAAACTTTATTTAGTTCTGGATGTATCCACGGCAAATGATAACTTTCACAATAATTCTCAATTGCAAATTTCCAATTACTATTTACTGTCATATTAAAATATCCGTTATCAGTCGAATGTCTTATTAATTTTTGATCTTTTTTAGAAATAAACTTAGACCATCTATCCTCTAGAGGTTTAATAAAATCTTCAAATGGTTTTGCATTAGAATTTATATTGATAAAAATTAAATCCATCCAAATATTTGATTTAATTTCTTTTAAGTTACTATTGTTTTTATCAAACCCTTCAACCTCATGTTTTCCTAGTCCACCTATATGTGGAGTAACAGTTAATTTTCCATTAAAATCATAGGACCAAGAATGATAAGGGCATCTTATTACATTTTTTAATTTACATTCCTGATCAACTAATTTGAAACCTCTATGACTACAAACATTATGAAAAACTTTTACTTCATTCTCTTTGTTTCTAACTATTAGTATTGGTATCCCTAAAAGATTAAAAGGTTTAGCGTCGCCAGGATTTGGTACAGAACTTGCAACCCCAATCATCGTCCAATTATTTTTAAATATTTTTTCTTTCTCAAACTCTAAATAATCATTATTCAAATAGCATTCATTAGGTAATCCATGGGCTTTCTCTATAGGATTTTTAACAACTTCTATTTTATTGGGATCTAAGATGTCTGATAATTTTTTATTTAAATTCATAAACCTCCTTTTTTTAATTAATTAAAAAATTAATCGAGGCTTAAAATTATCTTTCTCTAATTATGATTTGTTGAAAAACAGTTTTGCAATTTAAAATATAAACAAATTCTTTGAAAAAAAAATTTGCAGAAAAAGTCATGCTAAAACCCTAAACAAAAATTTAGGTCAGTTAAAGACAATTTTACTGCAACCAATAGTTGAATTAAATTTGCATTATAAGCCACGATATGTTCAATTTAACTTTTAAATGAATCAAATGTTGGGAGATATAATGAAGATTAAAAGAATACTTCTTTCACTAGCTGTTGTGTTTGGTCTTACTTCTTTTGGAAGTGTTGCAAATGCAGCTTGTGGAAATATAACGATTGCTAATATGAACTGGGCTTCAGCAAACTTTATGGCTGAAGTTGATAAGATCATATTAGAGGAAGGTTATGGATGTTCAGTAGAATTAGTACCTGGTGCTACAATGCCTACGTTTACATCTATGCAAGAAAAAGGTGAGCCAGATGTTGCTCCAGAATTTTGGGCAAATGCTGCTATCATCGCTTTGAATAAAGCTGTTGATGAAGGTAAAATGCACTCACTTAACAAAGCGCCAATTACTGGTTTGGGTGAAGGTTGGTGGGTATTACCTCACACACTTAAAAAACATCCTGAGTTAACAACTGCTGAAGCTATTTTAGCAAGACCGGATTTGTTTCCTCACCCAGAGGATCCATCAAAAGGTGGTTTCCACATTTGTCCTCCAGGCTGGAACTGTGAATTAAGTAACAGAAACCATTTTAGAGCTTGGGACATGGAAGCTAAAGGTTGGGCTATTGTTGAAACAGGTTCTGCTGCAGGACTTGACGGATCAATTGCTAAAGCTGCTGAGCGAGGAGAAAACTGGTTTGGTTATTATTGGTCACCAACAGCTATTATTGGTAAATATGATATGAGAGCTGTAGATATGGGTGAATGGGGTGGTAAAGACAACTGGGATGGTTGTATTGTTTTACCAGAGCAAGAATGTGCTAATCCTAAAAAAACTTCATGGACAAAATCTGAAGTTTACACAATCGTAACTGATAATTTCAAAAAAACAGCTGGAAACGCTGGTATGGAATACTTTAAGAAAAGAACTTATCCAGGCCCAGTTATGAACGGTATGTTAGTTTGGATGGGTGAAAACCAAGCTGAAGGTGCTGATGCTGCAATTGAATTCCTAAAAACACAAGAAAGTGTTTGGAGTAAATGGGTTTCAAGTGATGCTGCAAAAAAAATCAAAAAAGCACTTTAATTAAAAATATTATCAAACCCGCCTTGGCGGGTTTGATTAAATAAAAATTATGGACTTCTTCAATAAAATTCCTGTAATGGATAGAACGGCTCTTAGAGAGCTTAAAAAAGGAATTGATTCTAGTTTCAAAGAATTTTCTAGAGCGTATGGTGATGGTATTGAAGGTTTTTTTGATCCACTTTTACATTTTTTAATTTGGTTAGAAAAATTATTAGTAAATAGTCCTTGGCCTTTAGTAATCGGTGTATTTGCTTTATTAGCTTGGATTGGATCAAGAAGTGTTAAACTTGTTATTGGTACAGTGGTTTGTTTCTTGGTAATTGGCTATTTTGGAATGTGGAAAAATTGTATGGCTACAGTTGCTATAATTTCTGTTTCAACATTAGTTTGTATTGTAGTTGGAATTCCAATTGGAATTGTCATGTCAAAATCTGCAAGAGCAGAAAAAGCAATTTTACCTGTTTTAGATATGATGCAAACTATTCCAAGTTTTGTATATTTGATTCCAATAATTATGCTTCTTGGTATTGGTAAAGTTCCAGGACTGCTCGCAGTTTGTATTTATGCTCTACCTCCAATAGTTAGATTAACAAACCTTGGAATTCGAGAAGTTGATAAAGAGACTTTAGAGGCTAGCGAAGCTTTTGGGGCAACACCAATGCAAAAATTAAGATCTGTTCAAATCCCACTTTCTCTACCAACTATTTTTGCTGGGATTAACCAAACAATTATGATGGCTTTAGCAATGGTAGTGATTGCTTCAATGATAGGTGTAAAAGGCTTGGGAGTCCCTATTTTACAGGCCATTTCTAACCAATATTTAGCCCTTGGAATGATGAATGGTTTGGCGATTGTAGCCCTAGCAATTATTTTTGATAGGGTCACACAGCAGTACGGACAAAGAATTCAAAAGCACAGAGGCCAGCTGAAGAAGTAAATTTACCTCAATCGAATTTTCTAGACTCATATTTTAAAATAAATAAAGATCCAAGAAAATGAATTTTTCTTTGGAAATAGGTCCTAAAACCGACATTGAAACAGTCCCGGCTGTTAACGATGTATACATTACAATGCTGCCTGGCGGAGACTACAAAGAGACAGCTGAAAAAGCCATAGAGCTAGTAAAAAAAGGTTTTAATCCAGTGCCTCATTTTCCAGCGAGATCAATGCAGGATGAAAACGAACTTAAAGATTATGTTTCAAGATGTAAGGATGGTGGAGTTAAACAAGCTTTAATTATAGGCGGTGGAAGAGAGCCTGTTGGTAAATTTGATAGTTCATTTCAACTTCTAGAAACAGGTTTTTTTGAAAAAATGAAAATAGGAATTGCTGGACACCCAGAGGGGAGTCCTGATATATCCGACTCAGAATTAGAAAAAGCTATGATAGATAAAAAGCCTTATGCTGATTATATCGTAACTCAGTGGTTACTTGATCCTCAGCCTATTATAGATTTTATTTCTAAGCAAAGCGTACCAGTGCATGTGGGAATTACTGGGCCATTAAAAATATCTAGCTTAATTAAATTTGCTAATATTGTGGGGGCAAAAAATTCCTTAAACTTTCTTAAATCTAATTTTAGTAAGGCATTAGATTTATTGAAACCTAAAGACCCTAATGATTTAATTGGGAAAGTTAAATCGCATACTGATAACTTCCACATTTATACATTCGGCGGCTTGAAGGAAACTAACAAGTGGTTGAAGGAGAATAGTTATGTCTAAAGAATTTGACTATACTAAAGTACAACATGTTACTTCTGTTGATCAATCTGATAGAGAAGTACCATACAATTTAAGACAAAGTGGGCCAACTAAAGTTGAATTATTAATTTCAACAAGGGTAAGAAAGTCACCTTATTGGCATTTATCAATGCAGGCAGGTTGTTGGAGAGCAACTGTATACAATCGAATTTATCACCCAAGAGGTTATGTAAAACCTGAAGATGGTGGAGCAATGGTTGAATACGATGCTATCGTAAACCATGTAACAATGTGGAACGTTGCTGTTGAAAGACAAATAAGAGTTAAAGGTCCTGATGCAGAAAAATTTACTGACTACGTTATAACAAGAGATGCAACAAAAATTTCTCCTATGAGAGCAAGATATGTAATCTTGTGTAATGCTTACGGAGGAGTTTTAAATGATCCAATTCTTTTAAGAATTTCAGAAGATGAATTTTGGTTTTCATTATCAGACTCTGATATTGGAATGTATTTACAAGGTGTAAATGCAGATGGAAGATTTAATTGTACAGTTGAAGAAATCGATGCATGTCCAGTACAAATTCAGGGTCCTAAATCAAAAGCTTTAATGAAAGATCTTTGTGGAGACCAAGTTGATTTTGATAATATGCCTTTCTATGGATTAGCAGAAGCAACAATTGGTGGAAGAAGTTGTGTAATTTCTCAATCTGGTTTTTCAGGAGAAGCTGGTTATGAGATATATTTAAGAAATGCAACTTTATATGCTGAGGATATGTGGAATGCTGTATTGGATGCAGGAAAAAAACATAAATTGATGGTTATTGCACCTGCGCACCACAGAAGAATACAAGCTGGTATTCTTTCTTGGGGGCAAGACATGGATCAACAACATAATCCGTTTCAATGTAATTTAGGTTATCAAGTTTCATTATCTGGTAAGGGTGAATGGAATAAAAAAGCTGACTATGTTGGTAAAGCTGCATTAGAGAAAATGAAAGCAGACATAAAAGCTGGTCAAAAACCATACAAACTTCAATTAGTTGGGATGGAATTGGGTGGTAAGCCTATTGACGATTATGCGCCAGACTTTTGGTTAGTATCACCAGAAAGTGGTGGAGATCCAGTCGGATTTATTACATCACCATGGTGGCATCCAGAAAAGAAAACTAATATTGCTATGGGTTATGTTCCATTTGATGGAACTTTAAACCCTAATGGATTTCCAAAAGGTAAAGTTGGAACTAAGTTTAAAGTTCATCTTCCAGAAAAATACTCGGACACTCCAGGAACACCTGTAGATGCTGTGGTTGTGGATATTCCATTCAAAGAGTCTTTCAACGCAAATACAAGAGAAGTTGTAAAAGGCTAAAATTTACTATGGGGGAGCTAATTTCAGCTCCCCTTTTCAATTCTAATGACCAAAAGTTTTTTAATAGCAGTTTGCATTATCATTGCTATTGCTTTAATAATATTTCCATTAATTGTTTCTTATAAGGCTCAAAAAAATAAAAATAAAAAAAATTAATGTTTGCTGAATTTTTAAATATAATTTTTAAGTCAATTAAATTAGACAAAACTCTTTATTCGGATAATAAAAATTTTGGAGAAGCATCAATATACTTTGCTGGAATTATAATGATCCTAGATGGTATCGCTGGCGCAGTAGCAGCTAATACCATTATTAAAACAGCTATTGCAATGTCTGGTCTAACTGCAATAGTTACTTGGCTAATATGGGCGATTTTTATTTTTGTAATTGGAGTTAAATTATTTCCAGATAAGCAAACCAAAGTTTCATTCAAAAAAGTTTTAACAGCTGTTGGATTTGCACATGCCCCTGGTTTATTAAGATTTTTTGCAGTCACACCAGATTTAATGATACCAATAATCTTTCTTACTCAGTTCTGGATTTTTGCAGGTTTAATAATTTCAACTAAACAAATATTGAGTTTAAAATCTAATTTTAAATCTTTTGGGATCGTGCTTTTATCCTTTTTAATTATTGCATTTTTATCTATCTCATTTGTGATGAGTAGAATGAATATGCTTCCAGTAAGTCAAATCAGTTAAAGTGGAAATATAGTCTTAGATACCCTACAAGATTTACATAATTTAAACCCAGTAAGAATTAAATTTTGAGTAACACTCTCGTCTTCCTCTTTGCATTCGTCACAAATATTATTTAATTCTTCAGTATCTACATTTAGATTTTTTTCATCAAATTTATCAATCATTATCAGTCAAACCGGCACCTGCCGCACCCTCTTTTAAACTGTCACTCTCTTCAACAAAAGTTCGTTCGGAAAACTTGTATAAATTATTCCATTCATCGTTTGTAAAATTATCTTCATTTTCAAGAAGATTGACCTCAATTGTATTCGCTATCTTTGGAAATTCTTGATCAATAAAATTTGAAATAATATTTACATTTAGATTTAGTAACATTTTTTTTTCATCAATTTTTACATTAATTTTTTTTCCAATAATTTCTGACGAACGACTTATGAAGGAAATAAAAATTATAGGATAAGCAACATTTTTAAACTCAATTTTTTTTAAATTTTCTAAAATATTTATTTGATCTAAAAAACTAACACCTAAAGTAATTGGACAGTAAGGATTATTTGATGAAGAATTATTTTCACAAATTAAATTTAAATTTTCAAATTTACTTTTATTTTTTTGATTAAAATATTCATTAAGGTGCTTAATACCCGGTAAACTAAATAGCTCTAACAATCTTATACTTTTTCCTGTTTCCTCAGAAATTCCCCAAGAATATCCTGCTGCCTTTGAAGCTCTTTTAACAGTAGTTTCAATTTCACTCAGTGATTTCATTATTAAATATTGGTTTTATATACCCACTGCTCGTCATAACTTTTTAACTCATTTGGAAGTGGAGCTCCTTGGAACATGCAAATTCTTAACCATTTGTCAGATCTTGGATCAAATTTTAATGCCCCAAAAAAAGATAATTTTAATCTTAGCATATCAATTGGCATTAAATCTTTACCAATTGTATTATCTTGTATTTCTGAATAAGGAAATTTTTCTACAATGAATGCTCTCCTTACAACATGTCTTAACTCAGAATTTGTTCTTAAAAACTCAGCAATAGTTAAACTATTTTTTGAGACTAATAATTTTTCATGAAGTTTTTTTATATCTCTTGCTATTGCTAAAGGCTGTTCTAATTCTGATCCATGCTCCTCAAAACGATCAGCTAATCTAGGTTCCTCTTTATTTTTTGAAATAAACCAAAAGTTTTTATTATTTTCTTTTTCTTCAAAATTAATATCTAAAATGTTTGGATACTTTGCTTCAACGATATTACGCAATTCTTCAACTTTTCTATGAGTTGGAATATTAAAATATTTTTCTTCATCTGAGCTCATTTCTTTTACCAAAGGATTTACAATATTATTATAAGGTTCCATCATTATTGAAACAATGTATTCAATGCATTCCTCGCAAGTATTATCCTCCAACCATTGATATATTTTGTTAAAAGGATATTCGATCTCAAAATTAAAATCTTTGTTTATAAAGTTTAAAAATTTTTCAACATCTTTTAGCAATGATGTGATTTTTGTTTGCTGATATTTGCTATCAGTATTCCAGCTTGTAATATTTTTTAAAGATTTTTTTACACAATCTAAAAACAAATCACTATCTTGATTTTCTACATCTTTGATTTCTCTAATTTTCTTAAGTGCTTTTTCTCTACTTAAAATCCAATTATTTAATAGAGTTGGGTGATTAACTATAAATGGAGCCATACCTAAGCCTGTGGAATTTCCTATTCCCAAGTTTTTACAAATATTATCATCTAACTTAACAGCTGTTTTTGGATTTTTATGATATGCAACATGATTAACTTGATCAAAAGTAAATTGTCTTACCAAATATACCAACATCATTTCTAATCTGAATGGACCATTAATTTCTTCACGATTTTTAATTCTAAACCGATCTGCAAGGCCAAATTTGCCCGAGCCATATACTGCCGTAGTCCTATATAAATAGCCTACTTTTGATAATAAGTTTAAATCTGGCTGATGACCTTTGCTTAAACTTTCAACTACGTGATTATAAATTCTTACTGACTTGTTTGCTCTAGATAAAGTTAATTCTTTATAAGAAAGTCTACCAACTTCTTGTTTAGGAACTTCATTTTTTAATCTTTCAATGTCTCTTCTTGTAGGAACTCCATCATGTAATGTAAAAGCTGCATCCCATTTTGTTGCAATAACTCTATCTGATCTTTCTTCATCTTTGATTTCATTTGCAAAACAAACTAAAGAATAAACTCTTTTATTTTTTTTAAATGAATAAACAGCTTCTCCAAAACCATTTTCATTTAAATTAAATAAATCTCTTTTATATTCCCACTCTTTAAATTCATTTAGAAAACTTCTTAAAAAAGATAATTTTGACTGATGAAAAGATCCTAGCCTTGATAATTTCATTATCTTATTTGGGTCTCTTAATTCAACATTCATAATTAAATAGATTTATAAAAATTGTACCAGTTATTTCCAAGTATTCCATGTGTCTCGGTATCTGAAAAACCTACTTTTTTAAGACCTTTTTCAATATTTGAGAACCCTCTTGCATCAAAAAACCAATCAGGTTGTTTTGGAAAACCTGGTTTATTTTTCGAACCTTCGCCATAATTTTTACTTTTAGACCAAGAACCATTTCTCATCCATTCAACAACAGCATCTGGATGATCTAAACAAAGATCTGATCCTATTCCTATTTTTTTTACATCCATTATTTCAGCAGTTTTTGCGACCATTTCACAAAAACTATCTAGAGTACAATTTGTGTTATCTTTTAAGTGATGAGGGTATAATGATAAACCCAACATACCGCCACTATCACTCAAGGTTTTTAATAAATCTGAGGATTTGTTTCTTTTAGCTGGATGCCAAAAAGAAGGGTTAGCATGAGTAATTGCAATTGGTTTTTCACTGAATTCAATTGCATCTAGAGTGCTTTTTTCTGCAGAATGTGACATGTCAACTACAAGGCCAACTCTATTCATTTCTCTTATAACCTCACGTCCAAAATTTGTAACTCCACTATCTAATTTTTCATAACAGCCTGTTGCTAGCAAAGACTGGTTATTATAAGTAAGTTGCATAAATCTACATCCTAATTGATGAACCTTTTCAACAAGATTAATGTCATCTTCGATTGGCGAACAATTTTGAAAACCAAAAAATATTGCAGTTTTGTTTTCTTTATTAGCTTTATCAATATCTTGGAAATTCTTACCAAGAAAAATTAAATCAGAATTTTCATGAAATAATTTTTCCCATTTTTTAATTTCAAGTTGTAATTCATCAAAATCTTCATGGTAAACAATAGTAACATGAACAGCATCTAATCCGGCAGATCTATTGATCTCAAAGATTTTCCTAGACCAGTTACAATATTGAAGATTATCGATTTTATAATTCATAGGATGCTTAACTCTAATCAATATGCATTTTAAATACTATTAATTTTATTGAAATTTTAAGTTAATTTTGAAATAAACAGATTGATCAATTTTCATGAAAAAAAATAATAAATTAAAAGTTTCAATCATAATGGGAAGTCAATCTGACTATAAAGTAATGAAACTAGCCGAAAAAACCCTAAAAAAAATTGGAGTTTCGTTTGAAACAAAAATTATATCTGCTCACAGAACACCACAAAGAATGTATGAATATGCTGCAAAAGTTGAGCTAAATAATATAGGAGTAATAATTGCAGGTGCTGGAGGATCTGCTCATCTTCCAGGTATGATATCAGCACTTACACATGTGCCAGTACTTGGTGTTCCTGTTGAAAGTAAAAAACTTAAAGGTTTGGATAGTTTGTTATCAATTGCACAAATGCCTAAAGGAATTCCTGTGGGAACGCTTGCTATAGGAGAGGATGGCGCCATTAATGCTGCTTTATTAGCTGCAGCAATAATTGCTAATAATAATTCAAATGTTCGAAAAAAACTTAAAAATTTTAGAACATCACAAACTAAATCTGTAAAGAAATCTCCAAAATAAAATGTCAGAAATTACTCTTGGTATCATTGGGGGTGGTCAACTTGGAAGTATGCTTGCAATAGCCGCTAAAAAATTAAATGTTAAAACTGTTATTTTTTGTGATGACATAGATGCGCCAGCACAAAATTTTTGTAATCAATTTGTTACAGGAAGTTATGATAATAAAGAAAAAATATCAGAATTTATAAATCAAGTTGATGTTGTCACTTATGAATTTGAAAATATTCCATTTGAAACATTAAATGAAATAAACAAATTTAAACCTGTTTTGCCAAAGCCTTCTGTTAACAGATTAATTCAACATCGATTAGCTGAAAAAGATTTTGTTAATAAATTAAATATTAGAACAACTAGATATGTTTCAATTGAAAAAAAATCTGACATAGATGCCTTAGAAGATTTTTTACCAGGAATATTAAAAACAACAACACTTGGTTATGATGGCAAGGGTCAATATCCAATTAAATCAAGTGAAGATCTTAATTCATTGAACATTGATTTTTCAAAAGGATATATTCTTGAAAAACTTGTAAAATTAAAAAAAGAGATTTCAATTATAATTACAAGGTTTAGTAATAATAAATATGAAATTTATGAACCAATAGAAAACTCACACGAAGATCAAATTTTAAAATATTCAAAAATACCTGCTGATATTAATGAAAAGATTTTTAATCAATCTAAAGATTGGGCAATGCTAATTGCTGAAGAACTAAAATATGTTGGAACTATGTGTGTAGAATTTTTTATTGATAGAAATGATAATCTTTACGTTAATGAAATTGCACCTAGAGTACATAACTCAGGACATTTAACAATAAATGCTTTTAATGTGAGTCAATTTGAAAATCATGTAAGAGCTGTATGTGGTTTAGAGCAAATTCCTATAAAAAAAATATCTAATGCTAAAATGATTAATTTGCTTGGCGATCAAATTACTCATTATAGAAATATACAAAAGTTTAATGAAAATGAATTTTTCTTTGATTATTTAAAAAAAGATATAAAAGAAAAAAGAAAAATGGGTCATATCACAACTTTAGTATAAATGTTAAAATCGATAGAAGGCAATTTTGATAATCCAGAAGTTAATGAGCTTCTAACCAAACATTTTGTAGAGCTTAGAGCTGCTTCTCCAGAGGGAAGTGCTCACGTTCTAGATATTCCAGGTTTAAAAGTACCATCAATTAAATTTTGGAGTTTGTGGGATAACGAAAAACTGATTGGTTGCGGTGCTTTAAAATTTTTAAATAAAGAACATGGGGAATTTAAGTCGATAAGAATTCACGACAATTTTAGAAAGCAAGGGCAAGGGATTAATGTAATTAATCATTTAATTACTGAAGCTAAAAAACTTAAAATAAAAAGATTAAGTATTGAAACAGGGGCAGGTGATTTTTTTATACCAGCAAGAAAACTTTTCAAAAAAACTGGTTTTACAGTATGCGAGCCTTTTGCACACTATAAAGAAGACATCAATTCTGTTTATTTAACTAAGGTTATTGATGATAGATAAAAATTATTTTTTAATTGTTGATCTATTTTGTTGACAAAACCCAATAAAATCTAAAGAAAGCCAATATTACTTAATTATAAGTAATAATTAAACATAACAAAAAGTAAGAAGATAAATATGAGTCTACAAGGTAAAGTAAAATGGTTCAATCCAACCAAAGGTTTTGGTTTTATTGAAAGAGAAGATAAAGAAAAAGATGTGTTTGTACATGTTTCAGCAGTAAGAGATGCTGGTATGAACGGTTTAGATGAGGGTCAAGCTTTGACTTTCGATGTTGAAGATGGTCCTAAAGGTCCTTCAGCAGTTAACTTAAAAACTGCATAATTTCACACTTCCTATTGGCTGAAAAATTTATTTAACTTTAAAAAATTTATTATTCAGCCAATACCTTATTTAATAACAATCTTTAAACACAATTATTAATTATAGATTTAAAATAAAAAATTACTAAATTAATCAAAATTATGATTGGAATTTTAGGTGGAATGGGAACTCAAGCAGGTCTTGATTTTTGTAACAAACTTGCAGTTTTAAATAGAGGAAAAATAGATCAAGAGTATCCATTATTTATACTTTATAATAAATCAAATATTCCTGGTAGACCTGAGTCTATTGGCTCTCAAACTAAAAATCTTTCAAACAAATCTACAAATAAAAAAAGTAAAGCAAAATATAATAAAGTTTTAAAAAGTTTGCTCAAAGGTTGTAAGCTTCTGGAAAAAAATAAATGTAAATTTATAGTTATACCTTGTAATACAGCTCATTATTGGTTCGATGATTTGCAGAATAAAATTAATATTCCAATAATCAATATGCCAAAAGAAGTTTTCATATTTACAAAAAAAAAATGTAAGAGAAACTCCAAAGTTGGTCTCTTAGCAACTGAGGGTACTCTTAAAACTGGAGTTTATAAAAAATTTTTTGAAAAGGATTATCAATTAATAGAGCCATCTCAAAAAATACAAAAATTGTCAGTTAATAAAGCAATTAAATTAGTTAAAATGGGTAATGTAAAGGCTGCAGCAAAAGCAATTAAACCTGCAATTAATTCCTTAATTAAAATGAAGTGTAAAAAAATCATTTTAGGTTGTACAGAGCTCCCTATTGCTATTTTTGCATTTAAATCATTTAAAAATGTTAAATCCTCAAAAGTTTTCTTAGATCCTAATTTAATTTTAGCTCATTCAGCTATGGTTAAGCATAAAAACTAGTTTATGTCTAACAAGACTGAAAAGCCATATGTGTTGAGAGCTGCTGAATTTGTTTATTCAAATATAATTGAAATTAAAAAACAAAATCCTGAAATCAATAATATACAAGCTTTTGAAATTTTCATGACTACTAAGGAATATGACATTTTAAGCTCTGGAGAATTTCATGATAAATGGTTTTTAGAACTTAAGAAAAATAAATCTATTGACCAAATAACTAAAAAAAAAATAAATGAAGAAACTTTAAGACTTTTAGAACTACAAAAAGTTTCTATGGTAAAATTTTTAATGAAGATACCAAAACTTTATTATACTAAAAGTCATTTTCCATTAGAAATTTCACAAAGAGCTTTCGATCATTTATGGAGAGTTTGTGAAAGTTATGAAATGTGGTGCAAAGAAACTGAACAAGAAAATCTGATATATCTTAATATTGTTGAGTAGTATTATTTAAATTAAGTTTTGATCTAGTGACTATTATTCTTTTCTTGACTAATTTTTGTAAATTTTGATTTTCTAATTTTTGTCTAGTAATTTTTATTCTTTTTTCAACTAATTGTCTCAAATCTTCATTTATCGAATTATTTTTTTTTATTTCTTCTTTAATTAAATTTTTACTTATTTCTTCTTTAATTAAATTTAAAGAATTTTTTCCAGTTTCTTTTTCTATACTTTTGCTTATTACAAATTGCGCACCCGCTTTATAGAGATTGCCTGAAGTAAACGCTGTTACACCTGGGCCAATAAATGAAAAAATAGGTACAAAACCAGTTAAAAAGAAAAAGGATATAATAATTGTAAAAATTCTTAATAATTTTAAGGTCATATTTAAATTTTAAGTGATTTGTTCTTTTATTACTACGTCTAATTTGTTCATTATAGGTATTTATTTGATTTTATTTTATTTATTTGTTTATTGAATATAATGATTAAAATTTTTCCTTTCATATTCATAATTCTATGGTCTTCAGCATTCATAACTACTAAACCTATTATAGACAATAGTGATCCATTTGCTGCTCTAGCTTTTAGATTTGCTTTAGTTGCTGCAGGTTTTTTTTTATTTTCTATTTATTCAAAACAAAAAATTATAGTAAGTAAAAGAAACTTTTTTGAATCTTTTTTTAGTGGTGTCTTATTTCATGGTTTTTATCTTGGTGGTGTCTTTTACTCTATTTCAATAGGTATGCCTACAGCAATTGCAGCATTAATTGTAACTCTTCAACCAGTTCTCACAAATGCATTAAGTGGCCCCATCTTAAATGAAAAAGTATCTACAAAACAATGGATTGGTGTTTTATTAGGATTTGCTGGTGCAGGACTTGTATTGGGTTTTGATATTGGTTCAAAAATACCGGCAGCAGGATTGATGGCAACCATAATTGCTTTATTAGCAATTACATTTTCAACTTTATGGCAAAAAAAATTAAGTAATAACTTACCATTGTCTGTAAGTAATATGAATCAAGCTATTGGTGGGTGTTTGTTTCATTTATTAATAATTATTTTGTTTGTTGATCCATATATTGAATTCTCACAAACATTTATTATTGCAATGAGCCATCAAATATATTTGGTATCATTCGGAGCATTTACAATATTAATGTTTTTAATTAAAAATAATTCAGCAAGCAAAACTGTTTCTATATTTTTTTTGATTCCAGCAACGTCTGCTTTTATGGCATGGCTTTTCTTAAATGAAAGTTTAACTAACTTAGATTTAATTGGATTTCTAATTACTTCTATAGGCGTTTATATTGCAACAAGAGATTGAAAATTTAAGTTTATAAAGACTTAAAGCCAAACTCTAAAGATGCGTCTGTGATAGAATGATATAAAGATTCGCCAAAACTTCTTAAAGCAAATAACCTTACTTTATTTGGATTTTCACCCAACTTATCTAATGTAAAAGCTATTCCATTATAAGTTGAGTTTATAGAATTATTTTTATCCAATGTATTAAAATTAAAAGGACATCCTTTTTTCAAAACTTCTATCGAATCATTGCCTTCGATTTCAATAATAGCTCTAGAATGAGATAAATCTGTTATAGCAAAATCTGTATCTTTAAAATTATCTGATACATTTTTAATTAAATATTTTTTTGTTGAAACCAAAATCCAGTTTTTTGGTCCATTCCACATAATTCTAGTATTTTCATTAAATACTACTGTTAAAGGTTCATTTTTTAATTTTAAACCATCAATGTCAATACCCTCAAAAGAAAGTGAAGAATTTTTGTACTGAACTATTTGAACAATTAATAAATTTTTGATTTCAGATATTTTAAGTAAATCATTTTCATTTTTACCTTCATAATCTCCGAATTGACCTTTTACATGAACATTTGATAGAGCTGAAATTAATGTCAT
This sequence comes from uncultured Pelagibacteraceae bacterium, assembly GCA_902590535.1. Lineage (GTDB taxonomy): Bacteria > Pseudomonadota > Alphaproteobacteria > Pelagibacterales > Pelagibacteraceae > Pelagibacter. The sequence continues at coordinate 148,023 of CACIXF010000001.1, read as the reverse complement.
GATCTAACTCTTTCACCTTTCGGATCTACATAATGTGATGAAACTATCTCAACTGGTATTACTTTGTTTTTAAGTGGCGACATTGCAAAAAGCTTTTGACCGATCATATTTTTTCCATCTTTCAAAATTGCCAAAGAAAAAGGATTATCATATTCAACACTCCAACAAGATGCAGAGATATGACCTAATTTTGGATTTGGTAGCGGTGCTTTATCATCTTTAACCAAATGAGAGCCTTCTGGTATGCTTGTTTGTTTATCTAATGGAACTACGCCCACTAATCTTTGTCTATCTTCAGCTGTGAATGCAGATCTTTGTAATGATCTTTTTCCAATAAAATCTTTCTTTTTACTAACAAGACCTTCTAAGGCGTTATCGAATGGAATTGTTCTACCATCAAGTTCTGATCCAGCAACATGTCCCATTTCAATTCTAAGAGTTGATAATGCTTCTGTTCCATATGGTTGAATGTTAAATTCTTTACCAACTTCCATTATTTTTTCCCACATAAAACTTCCATAATCAGACTCAACATTTACTTCATAAGCAAGCTCACCTGAAAAAGAAATTCTAAATATTCTTGCTTTAACACCAAATAAATCTCCCTCCATATAGCCCATAAAAGGTAAGCCTTCATTTGATACATCAGAGTTTGGAAATAATTTTTGTAATAAATCTCGAGATTTAGGTCCAGCTATAGCTGCTCCAGCCCACTGTTCTGTAGTTGAAACTACATTCACATTTAATTCAGGCCAAACGAGTTGCAAATAATATTCTAAATGCGAAAGAACGTTTGCTGCTTGAGCTGTTGTCGTAGTCATATGATAATGATTTTCAGAAATTCTTGTAGTTGTTCCGTCATCCATTACAATTCCATCTTCTCTTAACATTACACCATATCTAGCTTTACCGACTGGTAGCTTCAACCATGCATTTGTATAGACTCTATTTAATAACTCCGCTGCATCTGGTCCTTTAATATCTATTTTACCTAATGTAGTTACATCGCAAACACCTACATTTGTTCTTACATTTTTTGCTTCTCTTTTTGATCCCTCAAATAAATTTTCATTTCCTCTTTTATAATACCTGGGTCTTAACCAAACACCTGCATCAACAAAAACTGCATTATTTTTTTCATGCCATGAATGCATTGGAGATTTTCTTGTTGGTTTTGAATGTTTTCCAACCTCTCTTCCTACTATTGCTCCAATAGAAACAGGAGTATATGGAGGCCTAAAAGTCGTATGGCCTACTGCGGGAACAACTTTGTTTTCAATTTCGGATACTAATTGTAATCCATTTAAATTACTTGTTTTTCCTTGGTCTGTTGCCATTCCTAGAGTGGTATATCTTTTAACGTGTTCAATTGATCGATACCCTTCTCTTAAAGCTATTTCTACATCAGATACCGCTACATCGTTTTGAAAATCTAAAAATCTTTTATAATTCTTACCTTTTGGTAATGGAACACACCAAAACTTATCATGCTGAGAAGATTTCTTTTCAACAACATTTGGAATAGCTATCTTATTATCATTTTCAGTAATTTTTTTTGATAATTCACTTCCTGCTGTAAATGACGTTTTTAAAGTTTCCTCCAGTGAAAATACTCCATTAGCTGCACCTAAAGTAATTTCATTTTGTTTTGATTGTCCTGGAACAAATGCATCAATTTCTTCTTTAAACTTTGTTTTATTTCCTGATTGTGAGGCTAAATGAATAGTTGGTGTCCAAAAACCTGAAACGCAAATACAATCACATTGCATATTTTCTATTTTACCAAGTTGTTTTTTGTCTTCAGAAATACTTGCAATATCTGCCGATTTTACTTTTTTGTATCCTTGTGCTGCAACAACAACATATGAATTTTTAATATTAATTCCTAAATTTTTTGCCTCATCAATTATTTCTGACTCAGGATTTTTTCTTGAGTCTAAAACAACTGGGTCTACTCCATGTTTTTTAAATTCAATTGCTGTTTCGTATCCACTATCGTTATTTGTAAATACCAATGGTTTTCTTCCAACTAAAACACCATATACTTTTAAATATTCTTTAGCAGCTGAAGAAAGCATTACCCCTGGTGTATCATTATTTCCGAAAACTATTGGTCTTTCAATTGATCCTGAGGAAATCAAAACTTCTTTTGCTCGAATGTACCATAACCTTTTGTTAGGGTGATATTTTTTAGTTGATGGTAAATGATCACTAACTTTTTCCGACATCACAAGCATGTTGTGATCATAGTATCCAAAAATTTGAGATCTATTTTTTACAACAACATTGGGCATTGTTTTAAGTTCTGCAATTATTCCTTCAGCCCAATCTTTTCCTGATTGATTGCCAATATTGACATCACTTGTTAATAAAGATCCACCAAATCTTGGTTTGTCTTCAGCTAAAATTACTTTAGCTCCATTTTTTGCTGCTGCATATGCACCAGCTAATCCCGAAGGTCCTGAGCCTGCAATTAACAAATCACAATATTCGTACTTATGTTCATACCTTTCTTTATCATGTTTAGTTGAAGCTACACCTAAACCAGCTGCTTTTCTAATAAATGGCTCATAAATTCGATACCAAAAACTTTTTGGCCACATAAAAGTTTTGTAATAAAAACCTGCTGGTAAAAAAATTTTTAAAAAATTATTAATTGCACCTATGTCAAAATTAACACTTGGCCAACAATTAACACTTTTTGCTTCTAAACCCTCAAATAACTCCTGCTCTGTGGCTTTAATATTTGGTTCTGTTTCACCATTTCTATAAAGTTGAACTACTGCATAAGGTTCATCAACTCCTGCTCCAAAGAAACCTCTTGGTCTGTGATATTTAAAACTTCTTCCTACTAAATGAACTCCATTTGCCAATAAAGCCGATGCCAAAGTATCACCTTCATAACCAAAGTACGTTTTACCATTAAATTTAAAAGATAATTTTTTATCTTTGTTTATTAATCCACCATTTTCAATTCTAAAAGCTTGTGTCATTAGGCAATTTCCTCATTAGCTTTAAAAGTTCTAAATATTTCATGAGTTGATGTATCTCTCTCAACTTTAATCCATTGCCTACATCCAGAAATATGTTGCCAAAGCTCTAAATGTTTTCCTCTTAAACTCTTTCTGTTATAAACAAAATCATCCCACTCATTATCTGAAATTTCTTTATTTAATTCTGGTCTTTTAACACTTGCATCTCCGCCGTATGAAAATTCATTTTGGGATCTCATTCCACAATGTGGACAATTAATATAAAGCATTTAAGATATCCAGGTTTTAGTTCCTAGTCCCTTCTCATCAATAAGATGGCCTGTACTGAATCTATTTAAGCTATAGCCTGCGTTTAATTCATGAACCCTATCTTGTGCAATTGTGTGAGCAAATGTCCAACCTGAAGCAGGTGTGGCTTTAAATCCTCCATAACACCATCCACAATTTAAATACAAACCTTCAATATGAGTTTTATCAATAATTGGTGAACCGTCCATTGACATATCCATAATACCACCCCAAGTTCTAAGCATTTTTAATTTGCTTAAAAATGGCATCATGGCAATCCCTTCTGTCAATACATGCTGTAAAGTTGGCAAGTTTCCTCTTTGTGCATAACTATTGTATCCATCCAAATCTCCACCCATCACCATTTCACCTTTATCTGACTGACTTACATAAAAATGTCCTGCACCAAATGTAACTACATTATCCAGCACTGGTTTAATTGGTTCTGAAACACAAGCTTGAAGTAAATGAGTTTCTATTGGTAAAGTCATGTTTAATTTTTCTGCTAAAATATTTGTACTACCAGCAACACATAAACCAACTTTTTTTGCCTTAATATTTCCACGTGAAGTTCTAATGCCGTTTATTTTTCCAGCTGAAACATCAAATCCAATTACTTCACAATTCTGAATAATATCTACCCCCATTGAGTCTGCCTGACGTGCATAACCCCATGCAACAGCATCATGTCTTGCTGTTCCTGCACTTGGTTGCATCAAGCCACCAAAAATTGGAAATCTTACGTTGTCTGAAAAATCAGCCATTGGAATAATTTCTTTAACTTGTTCTCTGTTTAAAAGAAGTGCATCTATTCCATTTAATCTCATTGAATTTCCTCTTCTTGCATAAGCATTCATTTGAGCATCTGAATGAGCAAGATTAATAATACCTCTTGGAGAAAACATTACATTGTAGTTCAGGTCCTGACTCATCTTTCTCCATAATTCCATTCCAAACTCGCTGAACAAACCATTTTCATCGTGCATATAATTGGATCTAATAATTGTAGTGTTACGTCCTACATTTCCTCCTCCAATCCAACCTTTCTCGATAATTGCAACTTTTGTAATGTTATGCTCTTTAGCAAGGTAATATGCGGTAGCTAGACCGTGACCTCCTCCGCCAATAATCACTACATCATATTCCTCTTTAGGTGTTGGATCTTTCCAAGCCAGATCCCAATTTTGGTGGTTTGAAAAAGCGTTTTTAACCAAGTTAAATATTGAATACTTCTGCATCAAATAATTTTATAACAAAGATTATAAATAGTGCTTATTTTTTTTATATATATTTTTTAGAAGTTTCCAAATATCTCAAAAAAGGATAAGAAGTCACAGGAAATGTTTTTAATTTAAAGGATTATTCATGAGTGATGTAAAATCAGACATTCAAATAGCTAGAGAAGCTAAAATGCAACCAATAAAAGATATTCTTTCAAAGATTGGTGTCCCGGATGAAAATTTTGCTTTCAGTCCAATGGGCAGACACATTGCCAAAATAAATCTGGAATATTTGAATACCCTTAAAAAAGAAAATGGTAAATTAATTTTAGTTACTGCAATCACTCCTACTCCAGCTGGTGAAGGTAAAACCACAACTTCAGTTGGGTTAAATGACGGTTTAAATAAAATCGGAAAAAAATCTATAGTTTGTTTAAGAGAACCAAGTCTTGGTCCATCATTTGGAATGAAGGGTGGAGCTGCTGGCGGTGGTTATGCCCAAGTAGTACCAATGGAACAAATCAATCTTCATTTTACAGGTGACTTTCATGCTATTACATCTGCACATAATTTACTATCTGCATTAATTGATAATCATATTTATTGGGGTAACAAACTTAACATTGATGTAAGAAGAGTTGTTTGGAGAAGAGTAATGGATATGAATGATAGATCCTTAAGATCTATCATTGTTGATCTGGGAGGAGTGGCTAATGGTTACCCTAGACAAGATAGTTTTGATATTACAGTTGCGTCTGAGCTAATGGCTATTTTTTGTTTAGCAACAGACCTTAAAGATTTAGAAAATAGAATTGGTAATATTACAATTGGTTATACAAGAGACAAGCAAGCAATTTATGCAAAAGATTTAAATGCACAAGGTCCAATGACCGTTTTGCTAAAAGAAGCTATAAGACCAAATGTAACTCAAACTCTAGAAAACAATCCTGCAATAATTCATGGTGGTCCTTTTGCGAATATTGCTCACGGATGTAATTCGGTTATTGCAACTAAAGCTGGACTTAAATTAGCTGACTACGTTGTAACAGAGGCGGGATTCGGAGCTGATTTAGGAGCAGAAAAATTTCTTGATATTAAATGTAGAAAATCTGATCTCAAACCAGATTGCGTTGTTATTGTAGCAACAATCAGAGCACTAAAAATGCATGGAGGAGTTGCTAAAGAAGATTTAAAAAAAGAAAATGTATCTGCACTAAAAGAAGGAATGGTAAATTTGCGTAGACATATAAATAATATTAGAAAATTTGGATTACCTGTTACTGTTGCAGTTAATCATTTTATTACTGATACAGAAGATGAAATGAAAACCTTATTGGATTTTTGTGAAACACAAGGAGTAAAAGCTTCTAAATGTACTCATTGGTCAAATGGAAGCGAAGGAACTATTGAATTAGCTAAAAATGTTACAGAAATTTGCGAAGACAAAAAAGATACATTTAAATTTTTATATGAAGATGATCTCCCACTATTCAAAAAAATAGAAAAAATTGCGCAAGAAATATATAGCGCCTCTGAAGTGGTGGCAGATACAAAAGTTAGACAACAGTTAAAAGATTTTGAAGAAAAAGGTTACGGTAAGCTACCTGTTTGTATTGCAAAAACTCAATATAGTTTTTCAACAGATCCAAATTTAAAAGGTGCACCCACAGGTCATGTTTTACCTGTAAGAGAAGTAAGACTTTCTTCTGGTGCTGAATTTATAGTTGTTGTGTGTGGAGAAATTATGACAATGCCAGGTCTTCCAAGAGTTCCTGCAGCCGACTCAATAAAATTAAATGACAAGGGTGAAATAGAAGGTTTATTCTAAATTTAGATAGTCTAACCAGTTCTCCAATTCTCTCATTCTAGAAACTTTATCTAATTTATTATTCTCAGTTTCTATATATTTAATATGATTATCGATTTCATCCTCATCTTTAAAAGCACCTTTTTCTAAAAGTCTCTTTTTTCTGAAAATAATCAAATTGATCATTTTATTATAAGTAATCTCAGGGTGATATTGAAGTCCCCATATATTACAGTTGCCAACTTTGAAATTTATTCCTTGAACGTTATTTATTGAGTTTGAGGCTAATAAAATTGAATTTTCTGGCATTGTAACCACTTCATCAAAATTAAATGCTGGTGTATTAAATTTTTCATCTTTATTTTTATAGAGTGGATGGTTTAAACCAATTTCATTAATTTCTATATTTGAGGCAATCCCTCTATGAGATCCTTTTGTCGCTTTTCTTACCTCCCCTCCTGCTGCAGTCACAGCTACTTGCATGCCCCAACAAATTGCTAGAATTTTTTTTATTTTTTTCTGACACTCTTTCATAAAATCAATTTGTCTTTTTATTTCTGGAGTATTGTTATAGATGTTCAAGCTACTTCCTCCCCAAATAAGACCATCGTAGCTTTCAAGTGCATCAATATTTTTATCGATATTTTCATCTGAAGAAGGATTAACCACGTGGGTTTCTAATTTATCTGTAAAAAACGCTAAACTATCTTTAAGGCTTTCTGTATGTGTTTGAATACCAGCTGCAGAAAAACTTTGATTTTCTTCTCGTAAGTTTCCTTCTACTATCAATATTTTTTTCATTAAAATAATTCTCCAGAAATACTTTTTATATACATTTCTTTTAGATCATTTTGACTTAATTTTTTGGGATTTCCTCCTGTAGATGGATCTTCAAATGCCATTAAGGAAAGTTCATCTAAATCAATATTATTACAATCCATCACATCTGATAATTTGTGTGGAATATTTAAATTTTGTCTTAATTCCAAAATCCAATTTAAAAAACTATCAAAATTTTTATTTAAATTAAGATAATCACAAATCGATATTATTTTATTTTCAATTGAGTGTTTATTAAATGTCAAAACATAAGGCATAAATATTGCATTTGATAAGCCGTGGTGAACATTAAATTTACCGTTTACTGGGTGGCTCAATGAGTGAATTGCTCCAAGTCCTTTCTGAAATGCAGTCGAGCCCATTGAAGCTGCTGAAAGTAAATCCATTCTAGCTTTAACATCTTTTCCATTTTTAAAGGCTTTAATTAATGAATTTTTAATTAATTTCATTCCTTCTATTGCCATACCATCAGCCATTGGATGATATCCTGGTGCACAAAACGCTTCTAAATTATGTGCAAGTGCATCCATCCCTGTTGCTGCTGTTAATCTTGGAGATAAATCTAATATAAGTAAAGGATCTAAAATAACAATCGAAGGTAACATTTTTGGGTGAAAAATAATTTTTTTTGCACCTATTTCTTTATTTATAATTGCAGATGCTCTACCTGTTTCGGATCCTGTTCCAGCAGTGGTTGGAACTGCAATAATTTTTGAAATTTTAGAACTATCTGCTCTTGTCCAGTAATCACCAATATCTTCGAAATCCCATAACGGCCGAGATTGATTGCACATAAATGCTATAGCTTTTCCAACATCTAAACCACTTCCGCCTCCTAAAGCTATTACGCCATCACAGTTCAAGGTATTATAAACTTTTACACCTTCATCTACATTTTCTCCAATTGGATTTCCCGTAAAATTAGAAAAGGTAGCTAAATTTTCAAAACTTTTTTTTAATCTTAATATTATATTTTTTATTAAATCCAAGTGTATTAAATCTTTATCTGTTACAAATAATGGATTTGAAATATTTAACTCTTTACAGGCTAAGGATAAATCTTCAATTCTATTTTCTCCTATCCACATAGTGGTTGGATAATTCCAATTAATACCCATAACAAAATATAATTTTATTTTTTTAAAAATTGTTAGTAAGATATATTTATAAATTTATTAATGATAGGAAAAATTCTATGTCAAAAGTAGCAATCATAGGCGCTGGTCCATGTGGACTTTCAATTTTAAGAGCATTTGAACATGTAGAAAATAAAGGAGAAAAAATTCCTGAAATAGTTTGCTTTGAAAAACAAGAAAGTTGGGGAGGTTTATGGAACTATAACTGGAGAACTGGTTCAGATCAATATGGAGATCCTATACCTAACAGTATGTACAGATACTTATGGTCAAATGGACCTAAAGAATGTTTGGAATTTGCTGATTATTCTTTTGATGAACATTTTGGAAAACCAATTCCTTCTTTTCCTCCAAGAGAAGTTTTGCAAGATTATATTTTGGGAAGAGTAAGTAAAGGAAATATAAAAAGTAAGATTAAATTTAATACAAGAGTTACAAATACTGTTTATAAAAATGATAAGTTTGAAATTAGCTACCAAGATAAAGTTAATAATAAAATTTTAAATGATAAATTTGATTATCTGGTAGTCTCTACAGGTCATTTTTCTGTGCCTTTTATTCCCGAGTACGAAGGAATGAATTCTTTTCCAGGAAGAATAATGCACTCACATGATTTTAGAGATGCTGAAGAATTTAGAGGAAAAGATGTAATTGTTTTAGGGAGCAGTTATTCTGCAGAAGATGTGGCTCTACAATGCAATAAGTATGGCGCTAAAAGTGTAACAATCGGTTACAGGCATAACCCAATGGGTTTCAAATGGCCAAAAGGTATGAAAGAAGTTCATTATTTAGACAGGTTAGAGGGGAAAAAAGCCATATTTAAAGATGGAACAGAACAAAATGCTGACGTAGTTATTTTATGTACAGGATATTTGCATCATTTCCCATTTTTAGATGAAAGCTTAAAATTAAAAACACATAACAGATTATATCCACCAAAACTTTACAAAGGAGTTGTGTGGCAAGATAATCATAAACTTTTATATTTAGGTATGCAGGATCAGTTTCACACATTTAATATGTTTGATTGTCAAGGATGGTATGCAAGAGATGTGATAATGGGGAAAATCAAAATGCCTAGTGATGACGAAATAGATAAAGACATTAATAAGTGGGTTTCAATGGAAGAAAAATTAGAAAATCCTGATCAAATGATTGATTTTCAAACAGAGTATACCAAAGAACTTCATGAAATGTCCGATTATCCTAAAATTGATTTTGAATTAATTAGGAAACATTTTAAAGAATGGGAACACCATAAGGTAGAGGATATTCTAACTTATAGAAATAAATCGTTTTCATCTCCTGTGACTGGATCAATTGCACCAATTCATCACACACCTTGGGAAAAAGCGATGGATGACTCTATGAAAACTTTTTTAAATAAATAGAAAATTAATATTTAATTTTTAATTTTTTGTTTTTAACAATTGCCTCTAATAAAGAGATCATTAACGGAACTTTTCGTTTATTAATTTTTTTAAATACAAAAGGAGCAATTTCTATTGCTAAATCAGCACCTTCTACTGTATCATTTTTCATAAACTTTTTCTTTGCTTGGGCAAAAGTATAGCCTTTACCTAGATATTCTCCCATTTTACTATTTCTTCCTCCCATTGCACTTACGTATAAATCTCCTAAACCTGCCAGACCATAAACGGTTTCCTTTTTTCCTTTAAAATAATTTGCAAGATATTTCATTTCATCAATTGATTTTCTGAATAAAGCCGATGATGTATTATGCCATTGTCCAGATCCAATTATCATTGAATAAATATTTTTTATTGCAGATAAAAACTCAACTCCATTAACATCTCTACTAAATTCAGTTTGATAATAATTTGTTGAAATTAATTTTCCAATTTTTTTTGCAGTATTAATATTTTTATTTGCAACAACAGTGAAGCTTTTAACTTTTCTAGCTAATTCTTTTGCTAAACATGGGCCTTTCAAAACTGAAATATTTAAATTTTTATTATACTTTCTTAATAAGCTAGACATTGAAATTAAATTTCTACCATCTAATTTAAGACCTTTTGTTAATACCAAAATAGGTGACTTATTTTTAATTTTTGATAGATTTTTTCCAATCAAGGCTATTCCTATAGAACTCACAGCAATTACAATTAAGTCCCATTTGCGATCTAAAATGTCACTTGAAAATTTATTTATTTTTAATTTTTTTGGTAAATTTATATTTAATGATGGGTGAATTTTTTTTTTTAAGCTTAATTTTTGTAATAATTTAAAGTTATATGGCTCTGTTAATGTAACCGAGTGACCATTGTCTAACAATGGTATCGAGAAAGCAGCTCCCATAGCTCCGGCACCAACTATTAATATTTTTTTCATTTTATCTTTATGCTAAGGTTTTTTTAATTGCTTGCTCCCAACCATGCAATATATGATTTCTTAGTTTTTTATTAATTTTTGGCATAAAAGCTTTATCTTTTTTCCATGTATTTTTAATTTGATTTAATGATTTGAATTCTCCTACTTGATAACCTGCAAACAAAGCTGCTCCGAGTGCAGTGGTTTCTAAGACTTTTGGTCGAATTACTTTTAAATTAATTACATCTGCCAAAAATTGTGAAAACCAATTATTAGCTACCATACCCCCATCAATTTTAACTATTCTAGGCTTTAAACCATCTTTATTCATTGAATAAAATAAATCATAACTTTGATAAGCAACAGACTCGACGGTTGCTCTCACTAAAGTTTTCCAATCGCTATCTCTTGTAAGTCCTGTTATTAAACCTCTTGCATCAGGTCTCCAATAAGGTGCGCCTATTCCACTAAAAGCTGGTACAACATAAACTTCATTATTGCTTTTTGTTGATTTAGCTATTTTTTCAGTTTCATAAGCATTGTTAATTAATTTAATTTTATCCCTTAACCATTGTACGCCTGCTCCTGCTATAAAAATAGATCCTTCAAGAGCATACGTGGTCTTATTATTCAATCGATAACAAATTGTAGTTAATAACTTATTTTTTGAATTTATTTTTTTTGATCCAGTGTTCATTATTATAAAAGCACCAGTGCCATAAGTGCTTTTTATAGATCCTTTTTCAAAACAAGCTTGTCCTACAGCAGCTGCTTGTTGATCCCCTAAAACAGCTGAAATGGGTATTTCCTTTCCTGTAACTCTCTTGTCTGTTTTTCCAAAATTATCTGCAGAATTTTTTACATCTGGCAAGATGCTCCTTGGAATTTTTAATTTCTGTAAAATTTCATTATCCCATTTATTGTTATTGATATTAAACAACATGGTTCTACTTGCGTTGGTAGCTTCAGTAAAATGCTGTTTACCTTTAGTTAATTTCCAGATTAAGAAAGTATCTACTGTACCAAATAATAAATTATTAGTTTTTAGTAATTTTTTTGAAACTTTTACATTATCTAAAATCCATTTTATTTTAGTAGCAGAAAAATAAGGATCTATAAATAACCCTGTTTTTTTTCTAAAAGTATTTTCATAATTTTTATTCTTTAGAGATTTGCAATATTCCTGGGTTCTTCTATCTTGCCAAACGATCGCATTATAAATAGGTTTTCCAGTTTTTTTATTCCACAAAATTGTAGTTTCTCTTTGATTTGTAATTCCAATAGTAAGTATATGACCTTTTAAACTTTTAGCTTTTTTAATTACTTGTTTTAGTGCTTTAATTGTTGTCGACCAAATTTCATTTGGATTATGCTCTACCCAGCCATTTCTAGGAAAGTATTGTTTAAATTCATATTGTGAAATAAATTTAATATTCCCTTTAGTATCAAACAAAACAACTCTTGACGAGGTTGTTCCTTGATCAATGGAGACAATAAATTTTTTCAAAATACTAAGCTATGCCAAGATGTTTTTTTCTTTTTTCAACCCAAGTTCTAATCAAATTGTCAAAAATCAATCCTATAAACGCAACACAGATACCGAGAGTTAAACCAATTCCTGCTCCATTTTTATCTGAAAGTGCTTTTAAAATGTATTGACCAAGATCTTCTGTTCCAATGAAGGCACCAATTATCACCATAAATAAAGCAAAAACTATTGTTTGATTCAAACCAAGCATCATGTGTGGAAATGCTAATGGAAATTCAATTTTTGTTAATCTTTGAAATTTATTTACACCAGACATTGTTGCGGCTTCATGCAAGCCAACTGGAACACTTCTTAAACCTTCAATTGTGTATCTTGTTGCAGGAATTGTGGCATAAACAATTACTGCAATTAATACAGAAGTATCTGTAATTCCAAAAAGCATCATTACTGGAATTAGATATACAAATGATGGGAATGTTTGAAATATATCACAAACACCTAGCATAAACGCAGCTGATTTTTTATTTTGAAAACATAATGTTCCAACTGTAAATCCTATTAAACAAGAAATAACTACTCCAAAAGTTGCCATATATAATGTAACTAGAGCTCTATCCCACCATGGACTTAGTGCTATAAATAAAGTCAAAGCAGCAACAACTAGTGCTGAACGAATTCCTCCAATTAAATAACCCGCTCCAACTGCTAACACTAATGTAGCTACTGCAGGCATTCTTAAATATAAAGCTCTCATCGGCTGAAGCACATCTTGAATTAACCATGTATTGAATGCTTTAATATACACGAAGAAAGTATCAAAAATCCAATCAACTCCTTTATTCCAAAAATCTGCTGTTGATATTCCTTTATTATGTGGAATTTCAAACAAGTAATTAAAACTACCTTTGAAAATAAAAGTACCAACATATGCAAGAATTATTCCAATTACGAATGAAGCTGCAAAAAATATTACGTTTTTATTTCTTTGGAAAAATGTCAGATTACCAAAATAATCTGTTTGTTTATTTGCCCAAGCTAAAGACATTTTATCAAGAAGAATTGCAATTAAACTAATACATAATCCTGCTTCCAATGCTAATCCAATATTAAGTTGGTTCAAAGCTAATAATAAGTTAAATCCTAAACCTTTGGCACCAATGAAAGCAGATATGACTGCCATTGAAAAACAAACCATAATAACTTGGTTAACTCCAATTAAAATATCTCGTCTTGCTGTAGGAATTAATACCTTGAGCATTAGTTGCCAATTTGTACACCCACTCATTCGTCCTGCTTCAATAACTTCTGGAGGAATAGCTCTTAAACCCAATATTGTAAGTAATATCATTGGTGGAACTGCAACAACCATAGTAATAATTACAGCAGCATGATCTCCAACTCCAAAAAGAACAAGTGCTGGAACTAATACTGCGTATTGTGGCATAGTTTGCATAACTAAAAGAATTGGATACAAAGCTTTTTCAACGCGTTTACTTTTATAAGCAGCAATTCCTAGACCTAAACCAAAAATAAATGATAGCGGAGCTGCAACAAGTATAAAAGAAAGAGTTTGCATTGAAGGTTTCCACTGACCAAATATAGAAATATAGATCATTGTTAACCCTGCAAACAAAGCTAATCCTTTTCCACTTAATTTATAAGAAAGTATCGCTGCACCAGCTGCAACAATGGTCCAAGGTAAACCTGGTAACTCTAACCAAGGATAAGCATCAATAAAATCCCAACTAGTGAATGCAACAATGGTTTCTAAGCCCCCCAATAAAATTTCTCTAATTAATTCAATTAAAAAAGTCATGAATGCAGTTAAATTTCTACTTATCTGTAAAAGTATTGGTCGAGTTTTAAACTCTTGAGTATCTTCATTCCAAAACTCCATTGGCATCCACTCATTCATTAAGAAAAATAAAGAATCGTTTATCCAAATAGGCAGCCAACCGAGTAACGGGGGCAATCTCCAAAATACATCAAAAGCATAATACCTAACTTCTTTGCCCAGAAAAAAGTAAACACTTTGGTTTGGATCTTTTACAAATTCTGCTTGTCCTCTTATAAATTTATAAGTTTCGGGAACATCAATAGCAAAACATAAAGCAAAAAATACAACTAATAAAAATAACCATTGGAATAATTTTGGATATTTTTTTAGATACTCCATATTTTAACTCCCGTTTTTTCTTCCTCCAAAAACTGTATCAATTATTTTTGAAGGTTTAATTGATCCAACAATATTATTTCCAGAATCAACTACTGCTACTATTTTTTCTTGAGTAAGAATTTTTTCTGCTACATTTTCTATAATCTCATCTTTTGAAACCTTTAAATCCCCCAAATTATCATTGCTCGACGTATCCATTACATCCTCGATTATCAAAACTTTCTCTCTTGGCACTTCTTCGGTAAACTTTCTTACATACTCAGTTGCTGGATTTAACACAATGTTAGCAGGTGTATCTAATTGCTCAATTATACCATCTTTCATAATTGCTATACGATCAGCTAACTTTAACGCCTCATCAAAATCATGAGTAATGAACATTATTGTTTTTTGTAATTTCTCTTGAAGTCTTAGAAACTCATCTTGCATTTCTTTTCTTATTAATGGATCTAATGCAGAAAAAGGTTCATCCAAAAACCATATATCAGGTTCTACAGCTAATGATCTTGCAATTCCTACTCTTTGTTGCTGTCCGCCAGAAAGTTCTCTAGGAAAATAGTTTTCTCTTCCATCAAGCCCAACTAATTTTACCATCTCCATTGCTCTATTAATACTTTCTTCAGTCTTGGTACCTTTAATCTGTAGAGGAAAAGCAATATTTTCCACAACAGTTTTATGAGGTAGTAGAGCAAAACTTTGAAATACCATTCCCATTTTACTTCTTCTAAGTTCAATTAATTCTTTATTGTTTAATTCAAGTAAATCTTGACCTTCTATGAAAATTTTTCCACCTGTTGCATCTGTTAGTCTTGATATACATCGCAGCAAAGTTGATTTACCCGAACCAGATAATCCCATCACTACTAACATTTCTCCTTTGGCAACTTCAAAAGAAGCGTTATTAACTCCAACTATACATCCTTTTTCTTGAAAGGTTTTTGCATCTACGTTGCCATTAGATTCTTCAAGCATCTTTTTGGCATTTTCTCCAAAAATTTTATAAACCGACTCGCATTTGATTACAGTCTCAGACATAAATTGTTTTAAAGTTATATTAAATTCTATAAAATTAAAATGTTAATAATTGTTGCCTTTCCTCATTAAAAATTTTTAATAAAATAAACTCTTGTATCAATTCCTGTGCTTAAAAAACTTAAAGCCTCTCCACTTATAGTAATACTTTCATCAACACCTACATTATTTCCACTAACAGTAAAACCTGCAAAACATTTACCTTTTTCTTGATCCCACTCTACAAAAGTTTCATCAATTTTATTTCCATTAATTGTATAAAGCTCATGTGCTCTAAAATTTAAGAAATTAGCTCCCATTATTGCTCTTTGAGGAATCAGCTTTGTAGCTTTACATACCTGCTCATATACTTCATCTGTTAATTTGTAGTGATCAGTTCCATCAAATGTAACCAATATTCCAGAGGGTAGTTTTGATATTAACTCACTTAGTTTTTTTTCTTCAGCAATTCTTTCTTCTTCTAACTTCATTCTTTTTACTAAATCATCACCTTGTCCAAAAATTACATTTAAAATACTAAAAGATAAAATTACTATTAGAGTAATAAATATAAGACCAATAAATTGTCTCAAAGACTCAGGTAAATCTTTTATTTTATTAATATAATTTTCTTTAGACATTATTCTTGAAACTTGCCGTTCTTCCAAATACCTATTTTTTGTTTTCCATCAGACCAAGTAAATGTTCCTTGACCATTCATAAAACCGTTCGCCCACTCTCCTTCGTAAGTAGAACCATCAGGAAATGTTAATGTACCTATTCCACTCCAGACACTATTTTTGAATTCTCCTTTATAAATATATCCATTTGGCCAAGTCTCTATACCTTGTCCTTGTTTTTTTGTTGAAACCCATTCTCCTTCATAAGTTGTTTTATCGGTATAAACCCACTTACCATATCCATTATCACAATTACCTTCTTTACAGCCTGTACTTCGTGCAAAAACTGATGTGCAAACTAGAAAGCTTAAAAGAAAAACAAGAATAGATCTTTTCATAAACATATTTTACACAAAATTATTTAAAAAAAAATCCCCCCCAACAATGTTGGGGGAGATTTAAAATTTTAACTTTTATCCTTATTTAGTAAAAGCTTGCCAAACTGACTTGTTATCAGCTAACCATTTTTTAGCTGCATCTTCGTGAGTCATTTTGTCAACATCAACTAAAGCTGCCATTGCACCAATTTGACTTGTAGAGAATGACATTTTCTTAAACGTTGCTGCTGCATCAGGATGAGTTTTTGGGAAATCCTCATGAACTGCTTTTTTCAAGTATCCATCAGGAGAACCACATTTACCATCTCCACCATCTTCTGGTCTACAACCAGCTGTGTATGGAGGGAAGTCAATAAATGTAAAACCAGCACCATCTGTAAAGTTAGGCGTCCAGTTGAAGATAATTGTTCCTCTTCCTTCTTTTTCAGCTGCAGCTAACTCTGCCCAAAGTGCATCAGCACTTCCAGCAAATTTAACCCACCATAAATCACCTAAACCTAGTGCATCAACCCTTTGTGGAATTAAGTCACCATGCCAAGTTTGCGGACCTTCCAACATTCTTCCTTTTCCATCTGGTGAATCAGGTGTTGTAAAGTTTTTAGCACAATCTGGATTTTTTAAAGCTGTCCAGTCTGGTAAACCTGGGCATAATCCTTTTTCAGCAACCCAGTTTGGATACCCCATATCCTCAAGAGTTCTTGCTTCATGATCACCCCAATCTAATAAACCACCTTTATCTAAAGCAGTAGTAAAAGATTTACCAAATGCAGATTCCCATACCTCGTGAGATATAGTTACATCTCCAATTCTAATTGACTCATAAACTGCTTGTGAGTCTGCGTTAACGTATTTAACGTTATTGCCCATACTTTCGAAAATTCCACCAATAACATAAGCCATTACAATTTGACTTGACCAGTTATGAGTTGGGATAACGATAGGCTTCTTGCTATCAGCATTAGAAATTCCTGCAAAACTTACTACAGAAATAACTAGAGCAGATAGTAATGATATTATTTTTTTCATGTATACCCCTCTATTAATATTAATATTTAATAGTCTATGACAAAACGAATAGGTAGGTAAAGAATTATTAGTTCTAAAAAATATATATATATTTAAACAATAAAAATGATGATAAAAAATATAACAATATTTAAAAAATTAAAATGATAGGAACAAGTAAAGATATTAAATATCCTGGTTTAAATATTTTACCACCTGGAGTTGAAAGACACGTTGTTAATGGTGGTGGTCTTACTGGTTTTCAAATTTTTCCTGATGATGAAATAGAAATAATCAATAATGAAGGTAATCAAATATGTGAGATTATTTCTTTTGATAAAGATGGAAATTCAGATGTTGGAATATTAAATCTTAAATCAAATAATAAAAAAAACTTCATAAGAAATATTCTTAGTGGGAATGATGAAACAATTTTAGCTACCAACTATCAATTAAAAAAAAGAAATTTAAAAATTTCTAATTCAAAATCTTCAATTATATTTGATATAGACACAGAGCCTGGTGAAAAAATTAAATTAAAGTCAAAAGATAAATGTTATGTAATATTTTCAGCTCCTGGCAAAGATATGGATGTTACAGAACAAAATCCACCAACTGATTTAACCATATTTGTTAAAAGAGCTAAAATTGTTAATGATAAGGAATTGAATGTAATTCCCGATCCTGTTTTCGAACCTGTTTATGAAGAAAATATAAAGAAAGAAAGTTGTATATCTTATGAGGTTAAGGAAGGAGATTATATTCAAGTGATAAGTCCAACTGGTAGACAATGTTCTGACTTTGTGGCATTCGATACAAGAAAATTAGAAAAAGGGATTGAAAAAGGATTAGACTGGCAAACCACGAGAACATTCATGGGTAATACTTTCCCGGGACCAGGTTTGTTCTCTAAATTTTATGACACAGATCATGAGCCACTTGTTGAAGTAATAAGGGATACTGTTGGAAAACATGATACTTTTAATCTTGCATGTACTTCAAAGTATTACGAAGACTCGGGATATTTTGGTCATCCAAACTGTTCGGATAATTTAACTGAAAGTATGTCTAAATACGGTGTTCAGAAACAAAAAGGTTGGCATGCAATTAATTTGTTTTTTAACACTTCTGCTGGAGGATTGAACTCTGTTATTTCTGATGAATCATATTCTAGACCTGGTGATTATGTAATGTTTAAGGCTTTGAAAGATTTAACAATAGGAACAACTGCATGTCCAAGCGATATAGATCCTTGTAATTCATGGAATCCTACTAATATATTTGTTAGAACTTACGACAAAAACAAAGAATTTAAAAAGTCATTTGGTTTTAGAATGAAAACAGACTCTGAAAATAAACTTACTAGAAATTCTGGTTTTTATGAAAGAACTTCAAAATTAACTAGAAACTTTGTTGATGCTAGAGGCTTTTGGCTTCCAAATGATTACACCAAACATGGTTTAGTTAATGAGTACAATGCTTGCAGAAATGATGCTGTGTTAATTGATCTATCATCACTAAGAAAGTTTGAAATAATTGGTCCTGATGCTGAGGAGTTAATGAACTACACTCTTACAAGAAATATAAAAAAACTTTCTGTTGGACAGGTTGTGTATTCAGCAATGTGTTACGAAAATGGAATGATGTTCGATGACGGAACTCTTTTAAGATTAAGCGAAACAGGTTTTAGATGGATATGTGGAGATGAGTATGGCGGAGAATGGCTAAAAGAGATTGCAAAGAAAAAGAATTTTAATGCTATTGTTAAAAACTCTACTGATCAAATTAGCAATGTATCTTTGCAAGGTCCAAAAAGTAGAGAAATTTTAAAAAAAATTATCTTTACACCACCAACTCAGCCCTCGATAGATGAGTTGGGATGGTTTAGATTTACAATTTGCAGAATAGAAGAACTTCAAGGTATTCCATTAATTGTTTCTAGAACAGGTTATACTGGTGAATTAGGTTATGAAGTTTGGTGTCATCCAAAACATGCTCCTGAAGTTTGGGATAAATTAATAGAAGCAGGTAAAGATGATGGGTTGATACCAGCTGGGTTTGCTGCATTAGATAAACTAAGAATTGAGGCGGGTTTAATTTTATTTGGCGCTGAATTTGATGGAGAGCAAGATCCTTTTGAAGCCGGTATAGGTTTTGCTGTTCCATTGAAAACAAAGGAAGAAGATTTTATTGGTAAAGAGGAATTAATAAAAAGAAAAGCTAACCCTCAAAAGAAATTAGTAGGACTAGAACTTAATGGAAAAGAAATAGCAGGGCACGGAGACTGTGTTCATATTGGAAGGTCACAGGTTGGTATAGTTACCAGTGGATGCTTATCTTCTACGTTGAATAAAAATATTGCTCTGTGCAGAATTGATGTCCAATACTCTGAAATCGGTACTGAAGTTGAAATAGGTAAAATCGATGGTCATCAAAAAAGGATTGGTGCTAAAGTTGTTGGTTTTCCATTCTACGATCCAACCAAATCAAGAGTCAGAGCTTAAGAAAAATGCCAAAAGAAAAAAAGACTTTATTAGATTTTTGGGAAGATCAAATGAGACAATCTCATACAGCTAGTAACTATTTCTTTAGAAAATCTCCTTCTCACTATCATATGATGTTATTAGTAATGTCTGCATATAAAGAAAATAAAAAACTATCTGTAGAAGAACTTAAAACTAAATTGTTTAAAACATCTAGACCTAAATCTGCATTAATTATTACAGAAGCTTGTGAAAAAGGATTCTTTCGTCTTGAAAAAACATCAACAGACCAAAGGATAAAAAATATAATACCTAGTGATTCATTTATTAAAGAATTTAATGAATACCTTGATACCTTAAAAAATATAAGTTATTAGCGACAAATTTCATAAAAATTGAAATATCTAAATTATATATATAATTTTTAGTTCTATAAAAAATTATATTAATTACTATTTGCAAAAAATAATGTTTTCATATGACGACATTACCTTCGAAAGCAAAAGTAGTTATCATCGGTGGTGGAATTCACGGCCTTAGCACTGCTTGGAAACTTTCTGAAACTTACAAAAATCCTGGCGACATCGTTGTCTTAGAAAAAAAAGACACTGCTGCTGGCGCAAGTGGAATTGCTTGTGGGGTAGTAAGAAATAATTATTTCCAACCAGCAATGAGAGAATTAATGGCTCACTCAGTTTCTGTGTGGGAGAGTGATCCTAAAGCATTTAAATATAACCCTGTTGGTTATTTGCAAATATCACCTGAAGTAATGCACGAAGATGTTGCAACTATTTATGAACAACAAAAAGCTATAGGATACGAGTCTGTATTCATAGAAGGTGAAAAAGATTGCTCAAATTATATGAAGGGTATTTTTGATGATTGGCAAGCACAAGGCATCACTTCTGTGCTTCATGAAAAAAAAGGTGGATACGCATTTAACAAAGATTCGATTAAAGCACTAGAGAATAAATCTACATCAAATGGGGTGCAAGTGATGAAAGGTGTAAAAGTAACAGGATTTAAAAAAGGGAGTAACAGTCAAGCTGTTACTGGAGTAGAAACAGATAAAGGTATAATCGAATGTGAACAAGTTGTAATTGGGGCAGGTCCTTGGGCAAGAGATTTTTGGAACATGTTAGAACTACCTAAGACAGCAAACATCAAAGGTAAAGATGGTAAAATGCATGAAACTGATATGTGGACATACTGGATGTTACAAGAAGGCGTTATTGGTGTTGAGCCAGATTTTTTGAAAACAAATGATGGAAAACAACCACCTGTAGTTCATGTAGACTCGACTGCTCCGTTATATTCAGACAAAACTAAAAAATTATTAACAGATAAAATTTGGGGAATTTATTATAAACCTGATATCGAAGGATTAGGTGTCCAAGGTGGTACTTCACCTTACATAGTCAAAAAACATTTTGATCAGGTTAATGTTGATCCTTATGGAATTGAGTCTCCTGAGTATCAAACAACTGATGCATTTAGTGAAATGTGGTGTTCAGCTTTAGCACATTGTCAAAAAAGATTTGAAGGTAAATCTGATTTATATAGAAAAGGACCTTCGGGTGGTCTTGGATGCATGACGCCAGACTCTTTTCCAATCTTTGATAGGTTTTTTGAAAACGTTTACATGATTGCAGATGCAAACCACGGATACAAAATGATTGGAGTTGGTGAGCTTGTTGCAAAAGAAATTCTTGGTACTGAAAGTGATTTGTTAAAACCATTTAGATTCAACCGTTACGAGAAGGGAGAACTTCACCCTACTTCGAACAGTCCGTTTCCTTGGAGCTAGACTCTAAGCCTAGACACAAATAAATTTTTCAGCTACGTTTGAATAAATTAAATTCATTGAGGGGTGAAAATGACAGATCTAGAAAAACACGTTAACCAACCTGGACGTGCTAAATTAGTAAAAGACGTTAGAGCAAAAATTAAAGAGCTCGGTATAACTTATATTTATTTTCAATTTATTTCAGTTACTGGAAGAGTTGTAGGAAAAGGTATCCCTGCTGACCATTGGGAAAGAACTGCAGAAAAAGGTTTTCAATTAGTTTATGGTTCTACTGCAAACTTATTTTTAGATCGTCATAATAATTACATCGGATACGGACCAGAGGCTATGGAGCTTGTGGGAATTCCTGATCCTGAAACTTTCGTGCAATTACCTTGGGATAAAAGGGTTGCAAGAGTTTTCTGCACTTGTTTTAGAAACAGAGAAGAAAGACAAAATCCAGGCGGTCATTTAACTTCAGATTGTCGAGGAAATTTAAGAATTTTCATGGATGAATTTAAAAAGAAACACGGGCTAGAATTAAGAGTAGGTACAGAGCCTGAAATGATGTGGTTGACTAAAAATGAAGATGGAACACCGTCAGGTAAAGGTTTCTCAAAACCTTTCTGTTACCATATTGATCAATTCGAGTCATTAAGACCAGTATTTATGCAAGTAATAGAATATGCAAATGCTATGGGCCTTGATATGATTCAAGGTGACCATGAAGATGCGCCAGGTCAATTAGAATTAAACTGGACTTATGATAACGTTTTGAGAAATGCGGATAGATTATCTACTTACAGACAAATTTGCGCACAAGTAGCTAGAGAACATAATTTAATTGCTTGCTTTATGACAAAACCTTTTATGGGTGTTTCTGCAAGTGGTTGCCATACAAACATGTCTTTATGGAAAGGTGGAAAAGTTAAAGTCAACAGACTTGGTCATAAATCTTTACCAGGAGTTGATGGGGTATTTAGTTATGTTGAGGGAGGAACAAATACTTTCATGCCTGATACAAAAGATATGCAAATGCCAGGTAAAATTGGTTTGCAATCAATTGCAGGTATCATGAAACACTTGCCAGCATTAACAGCTCTTGGATCTTCAACTGTAAATTCTTACAGAAGATTATGGGATCAAGGATTTTGGGCTCCCGTTTATGCTGATTGGGGATATCAAAATAGAACTTGTGGTTTAAGAGTTTCTGCTCCAGGAAGATTTGAGTATAGATCAGTAGACTCAATGCACAATCCTTACTTATTAGGTGCTGCTTTATTAAAAGCTTGCGACGAAGGTATAAGTAAGAAAATGAAACCAGCAGCTCCAGAATCTAGAAATATTTATGAAGCTCAAAAAGCTGGTAAAGATGTTAAAAAACTTCCATTAAGTTTAGGTGAAGCTTTGGATAGACTGGCAGAGGATGAAGTAATCAAATCTGCAATGCCAGATGAAATGTATAAAGTTTTCCATTGGTACAAAAACGATGAGTGGGAAAGATTTCTTGGTGCAACAACGCAATGGGATCTGGATACTTATCTTGATTGTCTACCGTAGGTCTTAAAAAAATATAGAAAGGGTATAAAAATATGTGTGGGATAGCAGGTTTAATTCATAGAGGAAAATCCTCAAATGTAGGGAGCGAATTACAAGGTATGCTTCAAGCATTAAAACATAGAGGAGAAGATTCTACAGGTTACGCTTTGTATGGAGATACAGACGGTAAAAACTTTATTATGCGTTTTAAAGTTGGAGAAAACGTAGGAGAAGGAAGCTCATCAATTATGGAAGATGTGTCTGTTTATGATGAAAGAAAAAAAATTGTAGATCAAACTCTAGCCGAAATGGGAGCTAAAGTAGTTAAAGAAGAAAGAACTCTTCCCTACTCTTTAAGATATGAACTTGATTACAATGTTAAAGACCTTTTGGAATTTTCACAACGTATAGAAAGTATTCCTGGTGTAGAAATTCTTTCAATGGGTAAATCGTTAGAAGTGATTAAAGATCTTGGAAACGCTAAAATGGTTTGTGATAGATATAGCTTAGATAAAGTTGTTGGAACACATGCTATAGGTCATGCTAGAATGGCTACAGAGTCTGGTGTAGATATCAAATCTGCCCATCCTTTCTGGGGATATCCATTTAGTGATGTATCTGTAGTTCATAATGGACAATTAACAAACTATTGGAATAACAGAAGAGTTTTGGAAAATAAAGGTATGAGATTTATGTCTGAGTGTGACTCGGAATTAATTGCTGTTTATATTGCTGAAAAAATGAGAGATGGAGCAACTTTAGAAGAAGGAATGAAAGCATCTTTAACAGGTTTAGATGGTGTTTTTACCTACTTTGTTGCAACAAAAGACTCTTTGGGAATGGCAAAAGATACAATGGCTGCAAAACCATTGGTACTATATGAGTCAGATGATTTGGTTGCTATGGGATCTGAAGAAATTGCAATTAGATCTGTATTACCACAAGAAATTGATACATATGATCCATTTGATGGGGAGGTGAAAGTATGGCAAATCTAAAAACGGTATCTAAAAAGTCAAAAGCCCAATCAATGGGTATGCACACTGAGATATTAACAGGAAGAACTCAACAAAAATTCTTTAATCCTGATGAAGCAGAAAACTTTTACTACTTTGGTACATACGATGTAGATTTTAATAAAAGAACTGATCTTGATGTTAAAGACATGACAGCACCTGAGGCTAATAAAGAGATCGATAACTTAATGAGCCAAGGATATGGAACAATAGTAATAAAAAACCCACAAGGTAAACACAGTCTTGGAGTTGGTATTTTAAATAAACTTAATTTAATTTTTGAAGGAAGTTTAGGATACTTTGGAATGGGTTCTTGTGATGGTCCAATAGTTAGAATTAATGGAAGAGTTGGATGGTCATGTGCAGAAAATTTAATGGCTGGTAAAGTAGTGATTGAAAAGAATGCTGGATCTTGTTTTGGTGCAGCAATTAGAGGTGGAGATTTAATTTGTAAAGGTAGTGTCGGTGCCAGAACTGGTATTGATATGAAAGGTGGAACTATAATAATTGGTGGTGACGCAGGTGCCTTTACTGGTTTTATGATGCAAAGAGGTAGAATTATTATCCTTGGAGATGTGGGGATAAATTTAGGCGACTCTATGTACGATGGGACAATTTTCGTAGGTGGAGAAATTGGATCATATGGTAGTGATGCAGTAGACGCTGAATTAACTAAAAGTGATCAAGATTGGCTAAAAAGAAAATTAAAAGTAGCTGAGATTGGTGAAAATTTTGACGTTAGTAAAATGAAAAAAATTGTAGCTGGTAAGAAACTTTGGAATTATGACAATTTGGAACCTACAGAGAAGAAGGGAGCAATTTAATGCCTAAGAAAAAATCTAAAAAAGTTAAAAAAAATGGAAAAGGTGTTGGTGGAAAAGCTGATGTCCATGCACATGAAGAGGGTAAAAGAAATAAAAGTTTATTAGGTCATAACGCTATCTTCACACCTGAAGTAATAGATGACATTCATATTAAATCTCAATTAGGAAGATACAGAATGCGAGGAATGGCATTGATGAAAAAAATTCCTACTTTTGATGATTTAGTTTTCTTACCTGGAACACTAACTAGATTCGTAATCGAAGGTTACAGAGAAAAATGTGAAACAAAAACTGTTATTGGACCAAGATGTGAAAATCCAATTGAGTTAGACATTCCGGTTTATATTACAGGAATGAGTTTCGGTGCCCTTTCTTATGAAGCAAAAACTGCTTTAGCAAGAGGAGCAACTATGGCAGGTAGTGCTACATGTTCTGGTGAAGGTGGAATGATACCTGATGAAAGAAGATATTCTGAAAAATGGTACTACCAATGTATTCAATCGAGATATGGTTTTAATCCTCATCATGCACAATTAGCAGATGGTATTGAAGTATTTATTGGACAGGGTCAAAAAGTTGGAATGGGAGGACATTTAATGGGTCAAAAAGTTACTGACCAAGTTGCTGAGATGAGATCATTACCATCTGGTATTGACCAAAGATCTCCGGCGAGACACCCTGACTGGTTAGGACCAGATGATTTAGCTTTAAAAGTAGAAGAGCTAAGACAGTTAACAAAAAATAAAGTGCCGATTCAATTAAAGTTAGGTGCATCTAAAGTTTATGATGATGTGCGTATGGCTGCAAAATGTGATCCTGACTCTATTTACTTAGACGGAATGGAAGGTTCTACTGGAGCTGGCCCACATATCGCTGCTGCAAATACTGGTATTCCTGGTATTGCTGCAATTCGAGAAGCTAGAAGAGCAATCGATGATGTTGGTAAAACTGGAAAAGTAACATTAATTTATGCAGGTGGAGTAAGAGACGGTGCTGACATGGCTAAAGCTTTAGCTTTAGGTGCTGATGCAATTGCGATTGGAACTGGATCTATGATTGCACTTAACTGTAATAAAGATATTCCAGAAGCAAACTTTGAAAAAGAAATGGGTGTAAAAGCAGGTGAATGTTATCACTGCCACACTGGAAGATGTCCAGTTGGTGTTGCAACACAAGATCCTAAGCTTAGAGCTAGATTAAATCCTGATGATGCTGCACTAAGAGTTTACAATTATCTTCACTCAATGACTTTAGAAGCTCAGTTGTTAGCTAGAGCGTGTGGAAAAACAAATATCCATTCTCTAGAACCTGAAGATTTAGCTGCTTTAACATCAGAAGCATCAGCTTTAGCAAAAGTTCCATTAGCTGGAACTAACTACACAGTTGGTGTTGATAACTACCACAAAATATAGGGGTAACTATGCCAAAGAAAAAAAATAAAAAAGCAGCAAAAATAAAAGAGATTAAAGGTCAGTTAGGCAAAAAGAAAGAGACTGCCAGAGAAAAAATGATTGGTCAGTCTATTGGTTACAGATACGATGTTAATCTTTTACCTGACTATTCTAAACTAACTCCATTTCTTAAGAAATATATAGAAGCGATGGGGTGGGATGATTTAAATTGGTTGGAAGATGTCCATATGGGCTATGAAGATGATAGACCCGCAGTATTTTGTAGAAATGCAAACGGTTGGGTAACAATTCCAAAATCAATTAAGCTACCAAATAATCAACAAGATAGAGATATGATTGCAAGAGAACTTTTAGTTAAGTTTCAAATGTCTCCAAAACACCCTCTTGTTGATTTGAAAAAAGCATATTTAAAATTTTAATATTTCAATTAAAAGTTGATAATTTTTAAAAACCTAGTGCGCATACTAGGTTTTTAAGTCTTTTTATATTTGTATCGAATCGTAAAATTTAATAGGCTTCCGTAAACTAATATGGAGAGAGAATATGACTGATCAGTTAGGCGCTCTAACAACCATATTTACAGAATTTTACTATTGGATAACAGTAGTATTGATGTTTTTAATTCACGTCGGGTTCTGTATGTATGAGGTTGGAGCTTCTCGATACAAACACCATCAACATACTCTTATGAAAAATACAATGCTAATACCTTTGGTAACAGTAACTTGGTTTTTCTTTGGTTGGTGGATTTACTGGGCATTCCCAACAGGACCGGGTCTAGCCCCTTCAATAATGAATGAAAGTGCTGCATTGATTACCGATGAAAGTACTTTTAGTGCGAAATGGTATATGCCAAATACAGAATATATGGCGGTTAACTTAGGTGACCACATAAGTGGTGTATTCTGGGCTGCGTTCTTACTATTCTCATGGACAGCTGCTTCTATTGTTTCAGGAGCAATCATCGAAAGAATAACAACTTTTGCATTTGGAATTTTAGCAATTGCAATTGGATCTGTGTTTTGGACAATTGATGCTGCTTGGGGATGGCACTTTGATGGATGGATGTTAAAACTCTTAGGATATCATGATGCTTATGCATCAGGAGTAATTCACGCTATTGCTGGTGGATTTGCTTTAGGTGTTCTTGTTGTTTTGGGTCCAAGAATTGGAAAATTCTCATCAAGCGGTGAACCAAGAAATATAGGACCAAGAAATCCTTGGCTAGTTACAGTTGGATTATTTCTAATTTATACTGGTTTCTGGGGATTCTATGCGGCATGTAATATACCGATATTTGATCTTGGGCCTGAATATGGAATGGAAGGTATATCGTATTGGACAGCTACGAACATTTACGTAACCCCCACTACACTTAGTGGTATTACTTTTAACTTCTTGATGTCGTTATCAGGAGGTTTATTAGCCGGTTATTGGATTGCTAAAGGTGATCCTTTCTGGACTTACTCAAGTGGACTAGCAGGTGTTATCTGTGCTTCGGCTGGAAATGATTTATATCATCCAATTCAAGCAATGATCATAGGTATGATCGGTGTTGTGATTGCATACAAACTACATTACTGGGTTGAACGTAAGTTCAAAATCGATGATGCAGTTGGAGCAGTTGCTGTACATGGTTATGCTGGTTTTGTAGGTCTTGTGATTTGTGGATTTGTTTTAAATGGTTATCCTTCATCTGGTTACAGTGTTGGAGCTATGTGGGACGGATCGACTTACGCATCAATCAATCCACTGGGACAATTCATAGGAGCGATAATAATGTTTGGAGTTCTTGGAATGTTACCAGGCTATATCTTGGCTAAGATACTAAACGGTATGGGTAAATTAAGAATCCCTCGTGAAGTTGAAATAGCTGGATTAGACTATGAAATGATGGAGTCTGCTAAAGAAGATGAAAAAGCAGTTTCATCAGCAACCAGGTAAAGGAGAAAAATATGGCTACAGTAACAAACTGGATAGATCATCTAAATAAACCTGCTGAAGAGGTTGCGGGCGCAATTTATCCTGGAGCTGGATCTAGCGAAACTCTACTGGTTATTTTAGGTATAGTTATCTGGCTTGGATGGCATGTTTTAACTGCAAGAAATGAAAGTGAAGAACTTTCACGACTAGCAAGAAAAAGACATGGTGCCAATGACCATAAAAGCAATATTACCGACTGGTAATTTAAATTAAAATTTGGGCGCTACTTAAATGTAGCGCCCTTTTTTATGTTCTAAATTTATGGAAGATAATAAAGAAGAATTAAGACCCTCAAAAATGAGAGGTGTAGCATTTCCTAAAGCTAAGTATGGTGTGATACTAGCTATAATTGTAATTATTGTTGTAAATTTAATTTATTATAAAGAAACAATTTTATCTTTTTTTAAATAATTATGTTAACTTAGGTTGTGTCTAAAAATTTATTTCAAATTGCTAAGCAAAAAAAAATTAAATATTTTTTAATCAGTTTTGTAGATTTATTTGGTGTATTAAGATCAAAATTAGTGCCTGCTCATGCAATAAAAGAAATGCAAAACGCAGGAGCTGGTTTTGCTGGATTTGCAGCATGGTTAGATATGACACCTGCTGATTCAGACATGTTTGGAATTCCCGATCCAGATAGTTTAATTCAACTTCCATGGAATAAAGAAGTTGGATGGTTAGCATCTGACTTGTGGATGAATGGCAAACCAGTAGATGCGTCACCCAGAGTGATGTTAAAAAATCAAATAAAAAAATTAAAAAAACAAAATTTAACAATGAAATCGGGCGTTGAGTGTGAATATTTTTTAATTTCACCTGACGGAAACTCAATTGCAGATCTA
The DNA here is from genome assembly GCA_902590535.1 of uncultured Pelagibacteraceae bacterium. Classification (GTDB taxonomy): domain Bacteria; phylum Pseudomonadota; class Alphaproteobacteria; order Pelagibacterales; family Pelagibacteraceae; genus Pelagibacter. The sequence goes on along the minus strand of CACIXF010000001.1, from coordinate 118,821 downwards.
AGAGATACTCAGTCTAAACCTTGTTATGACCAATCTGCATTAATGAGAAGGTATGATTTAATTAAGGAAATTTGTGACTGTATGATTGAAATGGGATGGGGCCCTTATCAAAACGATCACGAGGATGCTAACGGTCAATTTGAAATGAATTGGGATTATTCAGATTGCCTAAAAACTGCAGATAGACATACCTTTTTTAAGTTTATGGTAAAAACAATTGCTGAAAAGCACGGATTAAGAGCAACATTTATGCCTAAGCCATTTGGAAATTTAACCGGCAATGGTTGTCATGCTCACGTATCAGTTTGGCAGGGTAATAAAAATAAATTCTTAGATAATAAAGATAAACTTGGTTTAAGTAAAATGGCCTATAATTTTTTAGGTGGAGTAATTAAAAATGCTTCATCTTTATCTGCGTTTTTTAACCCAACAATCAATAGTTACAGAAGAATAAATGCGCCCCCTACAAAATCTGGAGCATCATGGTCACCGAGTAGTATTTCTTACACAGGTAATAATCGAACACACATGATAAGAATCCCTGATCCTGGAAGATTTGAATTAAGATTAATGGATGGTTCTGCTAATCCTTACTTATTGCAAGCAAGTGTTTTAGCAGCTGGTCTATATGGTTTAAAAAATAAAGTTGATCCAGGTAAACCTTTGGATTGTAATATGTATGAAGACCACGCTAAATATCCAGACTTACCTAAACTACCTGATAAACTTGCACAATCATTAAATTTATTAAAAAATAATAAAGATATGAATGATGCTTTTGGCAAAGATGTTATTGAAAGTTATATAAAGTTAAGAAGTTCAGAAATGAATGAATTCAAATCAAAAGATAGTTTTGATAAAACAAAAGATGTTACAAAGTGGGAAAAAGATAATACTTTAGATTGTTAGTACATGACTATATTATCTAACGGTCATCAATGGAAATACACAGAATTTACAGACAATAAAAATTACTCATTTAACAAAAAAGAAATTCTTAATTCTTTAACCTCAGAAGAAATTGATGATGCTTATAAGAGTATTTCTAAGTGGAAAGGTTATTCTCCTACTCCCCTGCTTTCTTTAAATAAACTTTCAAAAGAATTAAATTTAAAAAAAATTTTTTATAAAGATGAAAATAAAAGATTTGATTTAAAATCTTTTAAAGCTTTAGGCGGAGCTTATGCGGTAGAAAAAGTAACCAAAGGAAATAAAGATATAGTGGTAGCAACAGCTACTGCTGGCAATCATGGAAGATCAGTTGCCTGGGGTGCTAAAAGATTAGGTCTAAGCTGTAAAATATTCATTAGTGAATTTGTAAGTGATGCAAGAGGCAAAGCTATGGCCGCACTTGGAGCAGATGTAGTAAAAGTAAAAGGTAATTATGAAAAATCTTTGATGGAATGCATAAAACAGTCTACTGAAAATAATTGGCAAATAGTTCAGGATGTTGCTTGGAAAGATTATATGGTCGTCCCCAAGTATACAATGGCAGGTTATACGGTCATGATGAAAGAAATAGCTAATCAAATCCATGAAGAGAAAATAACTCACATTATTTTACAGGCTGGTGTTGGTGGCATGGCTGCTGCCATGGTTGCAGGTATCGCAAGATATTTGAACTATGTTCCATCAATTATAGTTGTTGAACCGGATAGTGCCGCATGTGTAATGGAAAGCATTAAAACTGGAAAAATAGAAAAAATAGATATTAAAAGAGAAAGCTTAATGGGTGGTATGTCTTGTGGTGAAGTATCATTAGTCCCATGGGAAATACTCAAAAATTCAGTTAAACATTGTATTAGTTTACCAGATGATGATATTGCAAAAACTATGAAACTACTTGGAAATTCAAGCTTTAGTGATGATAAAATAATTGCAGGAGAAAACTCAGCACCTGGCGTAATCAGTCTGATTACAAGTTGTGAAGATCAAGTAATTAAAGAAAAATTAGATCTAAATGAAAAATCTAATGTTTTGGTTTTTGGTTGTGAGGGAGATACTGATCAAGAAATGTATCAAAAGTTAATTAACCAAAATTAAATCAATGAGTAGCACAGGTATTTTTTGGATAAGAGAGGATTTTAGAATTGAAAATAATCCTGCTTTATCTTTTGCAACACAAAATCATGATAATGTAATTGCATTATATATTTATAATAATAATGATTTTGACAACAAAAGAGAAGCTCAAAAATGGTGGGTTTATAAATCTCTAGAAACTTTAAAAAAAGAATTGTCAGATTATAAAATTAATCTTGAAATAGCGAAAGGCGATGAATTAGAAATTTTTTCTAAATTTAATAAAAAGGATAAGCTTTCAGTTTATTGGAATAAAATTTATGAGCCAGATGTTATAGCTAAAGGAAAAAAAATACGTGACCTATTTATTAAAAATGAAATCAATTATAAATATTTCAAAGGAAATATTTTAAATGAATTTCAAGAGATAACAAAAAATGATGGAACTCCCTTTAAAGTGTTTACCCCTTTCTGGAGAAATGCGGAGCAAGTTTATTTAAATCAACCACCAAGCAAAAACTATATTGTTAAAAAGAAAATAAAAAAGATTACAATTTTTAAAAAGTGTATTGAACCGAAAGATATTTTACCAAAAAAAAATTGGTATAAAAAATTTGAAAAATATTGGAAAGTTTCAGAAAATGACTCAAAAAAAATATTAAAAAATTTAATTGAAAATAAAATTAAGGATTATGGAACTTCTCGAGATATACCATCTATCGAAGGAACCTCTAAATTATCTCCTTACATCAAACATGGCCAAATTCATGTAGGCAGTATTTGGAAAAAATGTTCTGAAATTAAATCAAAAGGAATTGGTTATAGAAAATATATTAATGAGCTTGGTTGGAGAGAGTTTTCACATAGTTTAATTAATTATTTCCCTGAATTCTTAAAAGGAAATTTCAGAAAAGAATTCGATAAATTCCCTTGGGCAAAAAATGAGAAATTCTTAAAAGCATGGAAAAGAGGAATGACCGGTTATCCTATTGTCGATGCAGGTATGAGAGAACTATATGAGACTGGATGGATGCATAATAGAATAAGAATGGTTGTTGGTTCATTTTTAGTCAAACATTTGAGAATTAATTGGACTGAAGGCGAGAAGTATTTTAGAAATTGTCTACTAGATTTTAACAAAGCAAATAATGTTGCTCAATGGCAATGGGTTGCTGGCTGTGGTGCAGATGCAGCACCTTATTTTAGAATATTCAATCCAATACTTCAGGGTGAAAAATTTGATAAAGAAGGTAATTATGTAAAAAAATGGGTTCCTGAACTTAAAAATGTACCAAATAAATTTATTCATAAACCATGGGAAATGGAATTAAAGTATCAAGAAGCTATAAAAACAATTATTGGCAAAGATTACCCGGGCCCTATTGTTGTTCATGAAAAAGCTAGAGCTGCAGCCCTTGAAGCGTTTCAATCTTTGAAGAAAAAATAAATTTAGTTTTATTCTCCAATAAAATGGTGGATTATAGTTCTTTTTTGAGCCTCTAATCTGTGTTCAAATAAATATATGCCCTGCCAAGTTCCAAGCAACAATTCACTATCTTTCACACTTAGAGAAATTTGATTATTTGTTAATGCAGATTTAATATGTGCAGGCATATCATCTTTTCCCTCCGTAGTATGAATATATAGTTTGTTATCCATAGGAGCTAATTTATCAAAATAATTTATTAAATCTGTTTGTACATCTGGATCTGCATTTTCTTGAACAATTAATGAGGCGCTTGTGTGCTGAATGCTTAAATTAAGAATACCATTTTTAAAGGTATTTTGACTAATCCATTGAATTGTATCATTAGTAAATTCATATAACTTTTGACCATTAGTCTTAATATGAAGATTGTAAAATTCTTGTTTCATTAATTATACTCTTTCGATGTAAGCTCATACAAACGACTAATGGTTCGTTTAAATGGTTTTTCTAATAATCTTGAAGAGGTAAATTCATCTAAATTTATATCAGCTGTAACTGCTAATGAAATATTTTTATCATAAATTACATCTAACAAAGTGATAAAACGTTGTTGTTGATTTGAATTTACATCATTAAATTGAGGTATTTGATCTATTACCATAAATTTACAGTTTTTAACTATTTCTAAATAATCTTCCGCTCCTAAATTTTGATCACAAAGTTGATTAAAATCACATCTAACAATTCCCTCATAAAAGTTTTCTATTTTAAATTCTCTTCCTTTAACATTAATTGTTATTGAAGATTGTTTTTTATTCTTTGTTATGGTTCTAAAAAATTTATTAATCTTAAAATTGGTTTCTTGATTAAGTGGAAAAAAATATCTTTGTTTTTGATTATCATTAGATTTTCTATAATCATCCTCAATTTTTAACTCATACTCGATAGATTGATCTTCCATTATTTTTATAAAAGGTACAAATTGTTCGCGTTGAAGACCTTCTTTATAAAGTTCTGAAATTTTAGTGTTTGAAGTAAGAATAATTTTAATATCTTCTTTAAATATTTGTTCAAATAGTTTTCCTAAAATCATTGCATCAACAATGTTTGTTACTTGGAACTCATCGAAATAAACTAATGAAGCTTTTGATTTTAAATTTTTAACAAATTGATTGATTACATTTTCTTCATTTTTTTCTTTTTGCTCATGTGCAAAATCATGAAAACCTAACATAAATTCATTAAAATGTTTTTTTAATTTTTTTTCTTCAAGATGATCATAAAAGAAGTTTAAAATCATTGTTTTACCAACCCCTACACCACCATATAAATAAAATCCTTTTTTAGATTTTTTTTTGGAAAATAATTTTGAAAAAAATGATTTGTAATTACTATTATAGTAATCTTCTAATTTTTTAATAACTTTGATTTGATTAGGATTAACTTCTAAATTTTGATTTTCACAATAAGATATGAATTCTTTTTCAATTTTTTTTGGCATCAATTTTTTTTAGTTTTAAAGTCAATACCATACTCTGATCTTGGTCCTTTCCTTAGCCCAAATGGACCTGAGATAAATAAAGTTAATGGTTTGGTTCCTGGTTCTAAATCTACTCGATGTAAATTATTCGCTGATCTAAAACCAATATACCCTGGTGGGCGCCAAAACTTGCCATCGCTCAGTGTTTCCCAATAACCACCTCTTAAAATTATAGTAATATAAGGAAATGTGTGATTATGAACTCCTTCTCCATGATCATCTGCTAGCATCTCATGAATTAATATATTGAATGGAAACCATTTAGGTCGATACCTCATCAAAACATAGTAACGATTCATCCAAGGCTTTGCCTCTTTAAACTTGGGATGTGAAGGTCCTCTATCTAATACAACTTTTTTTCTGCCAATTTTTTCTAAAAATTTTAAGAACATTTTTAGTTATATTGTACAATTGAACCATTTCTTACTACATATAAATTGTTGTTAAATATAAACGGTTCAGAGACTAATCCGCCAGAAACTTTTTCAATTTTAGTTATTTTTCCATCTTCAATCCCAGCTATGATCATTTTACCATCTGAGTTAGTTAAAAATAAATTTTTGACTCCAATCACAAAACCAATTGGATAAATATTTTTTCTTTTTTTATCTTTGTAATTCAGAAATAGATCTGTAATTCGAACTATATTGCCTTTATTTTTGTCAATTAAATATAAATAACCTTCATTAGAGATTGTAAAAATTAGATTTCCAACCAAAATAGGTTTTACATTAGAATTAACTTCATTTATCCAGTTTGTTGTTCCTGTTTTTATATCAATTGAATAAAACTGATTTTTATTATTTGAAAAAAATACAGAGTTTCCATCTGATACTAGTTTAGAAGTCTTAAAATTATAGGTTTCATTTATTATCGAGCCACTCTGTGTAGGTAGTTGCCATGTAATTAAGCCTGTTTCAATATCTACAGCTGTAATATCTCCTATAGAATTATTGAAAACAACATTATTGTTTAAAATAATTAAAGAATATTTAATATTTGAAATTGTAAATGAGTCCTCTGTTTGCAGACTCCAACATTCAGAACCATCTTTAATTTTATAACATCTCAGTGTGTTTTTATAATCGATAACAAATATTTTATCTTTATGTTTTTTAATACTTGAATTAAATGGATAATTATTATTTTTTGACCAATTTAATTCTCCAGTACTAATATTTACAGAATAATATTTTGCTATGCTATCGGTTACTAAAAGATTTTGACCAGCTACTAAAAAATTAAGTTTTGGTTTTAATTTTTTTTCAGCTTTTGAATAATGGTTTTTTTTCCAAATAACTTTCTGATTATTGTCATACCTAATAATTGAACCTTTTTTGTCAAAAAATATTATTCCATTGTTCAAAAAGATTGGTTCGAAATCTAATTGATTAAGTTCCTCTAACTTTGAAAATTTAAAATTACCAATCTTTTTTAATTCTCCTTTGTAATTTTGTAGACCAAGATTATTCTGATTATCATTTTTTTTATTATTTATTTTTATTGACGATAAATCTAATTTTAAATCTCTATTAAATTCTGAAACACTTACATTTTCTTTTGTAAAGACTTTTGTTATTTTTTTATCTGTTTCTAATTTGTTTTCTTTTTCTTTCCAAATTCTAGAATTTTCGTTTAATGAACAGTTATTAAGAAAAAATAATACAATGAAAGTAAAAATTAATTTATTCACTCAAGTCTCTGTTCAATCTTTTCTCTGCTTGAAGCCTTATATCAGGATTTGAATTTTCTAAAGCTAATATTTGGTTGAAAAATTCTTTAGATTTTTGTTTTTGATTATTTACATAAAAATATTCTGCCATTAAATATAAAGAATGTGATTTCCAGACACTTTTTGAATTAATCAGTGGATTTAACATATTTAGAAGATCACTCTCCTGAGCGTTATCTGCATTGTAGAGTGCCTTCTTGTATATAATTAAGTTGTTAATCTCACTGTCTAACGAAGTATCGTTTATCAATATATCAAATAATGAATTAATTCTAGACTGATCACTTACAAGATTATTATCAATGATGAAATAAAGGGATAAAGGTGAATAAGTTGGATCTTTCTTGTTTACAATTTCAATCAGGCTGCTAGCTGTTTTTTCTTTTGTTTTTTCTGAATAATCAATGATTATTGAATTATAACTATCTGAGATATCTTTTTTTTTATTAATTAAATATTTATCGTAACTAAAAACACCAACTATAATAATTATTAAGATAATTATACCTGAAATTATTTTATTTTTATTATTTACAAAAAAATTCTTAATTTTTTCATTTCTAGTATTGGTATTTATAATTGATAAATCTTCATCCATAACTAAATCATATTCCTTAAAACGTACTGCAGAATACCTCCATTTTTATAATACTCTAATTCATTTTTTGTATCAATTCTGCATAAAGTTTTAATTTTCTTTATTTCGCCTGAAGCATATTTAATTTCAACTGTCACTTCATCTGAAGGATTAACACCCTTTTCTATATTTAGAATACTAATTAATTCAGAACCAATTAATTTAAGATTTTTTCTATTTACATCTTCGATAAATTGTAACGGTAATATTCCCATTCCAATCAAATTAGATCGGTGGATTCTTTCAAAACTCTCTGCGATTACTGCTTTTATCCCAAGTAATTTTGTTCCTTTAGCTGCCCAATCTCTAGATGATCCGGTTCCATACTCTTTTCCACCAATTACAACCAAATCTGTTCCTCTTTTTTTATATTCAACAACTGCATCATAGACAGGAAGAACTTTTTCTTCTGGGTATAACTTTGTAAAACCACCCTCTGTACCAGGAGCCATTTCATTTCTAATCCTTATATTTGCAAAAGTTCCTCGCATCATAACTTCATGGTTACCTCTTCTTGAACCATATGAGTTATAATCTTTAGGTAAAATTTGGTGTTCCATAAAATATTCACCAGTTGGACTATCTTTTTGAATACTGCCGGCTGGCGATATATGATCAGTTGTAACCATATCACCTAAAATTAATAATGGTCTTGCGTCCTTAATTTCTTTAAATCCTTCTGGTTTATCTGGCAACGAGTCAAAAAAAGGAGGTTTTTTTACATACGTTGATCCCTCATCCCAATTATAGATACTGCTTTTATCAGTTTTAATTTTTTGCCATTGAGTTGGGCCCTCAGAAACATTTGAGTATCTTTGTATAAACATCTCAGCATTAAGTGAAGCTTTTAAAGTGTCTTCTATCTCTTTATTTGAAGGCCAAATATCTTTTAAAAATACATCGTTTCCTTCTCTATCTTTTCCTAATGGATCTTTGTACAAATCAATTTCCATATGCCCAGCTATTGCATATGCAACAACTAGGGGGGGTGAAGCCAAATAGTTAGCTTTTATATGTGGAGAAATTCTTCCCTCAAAATTTCTATTTCCAGATAAAACTGAAACAGCATAAATATTTTCTTTTTGGATAGCTTCTACAATATTTTCTGGAAGTGGTCCTGAATTTCCAATGCAAGTAGTACAGCCATACCCAACTAAATTAAAGCCAAGCTGATCTAAATAAGTGTTTAATCCTGCTTTTGCCAAATAGTCTGTAACTACTTGAGATCCAGGTGCTAAAGAAGTTTTTACCCAGGGTTTAACTTGCAAACCTTTTTCAATAGCTTTTTTAGCTAATAGTCCAGCCCCGATTAGAACATTTGGATTAGAAGTGTTAGTACAAGAAGTTATTGCAGCAATTAATATTGAGCCATCTTTAATTTCGTAATCTGTATTTGATACTTTCGAAATTGACTTTTCATTTTTATTTGTAGCTTCCTGCAATACTTTTTGAAACGAACTAGGTGCATCTGTTAAAAAAACTTTGTCTTGAGGTCTTTTAGGTCCTGAAATAGTTGGTACGACTGTGGACATATCTAAAGATATAATGTCAGTAAATTCTATTTCGTTGCTCGCCCATAAACCTTGTTCCTTGGCATAATTTTCTACGATATCAACAGTTTGTTGATCTCTTCCAGAAAATTTCAAATACTTTAATGTTTCTTCATCGATTGGAAAAAAACCACAAGTAGCACCATATTCTGGAGCCATGTTTGCAATTGTTGCTCTATCCGCTAGTGTTAAATTTTTTAAACCATCTCCATAAAACTCAACAAACTTACCAACCACTCCTTTATCTCTTAACATTTTAACAACAGTTAATACTAAATCAGTTGCAGTAGTTCCTTCTGGCATTTTGTTTTTCATTTCAAAACCGATGACTTCTGGTATTAACATAGAAATTGGTTGACCTAACATTCCTGCTTCAGCTTCAATTCCTCCAACACCCCATCCTAAAACAGACAAGCCATTTACCATTGTTGTATGACTGTCCGTTCCAACTAAAGTATCTGGAAAAAGATATTTTTCATCTTTAAATTCTTCTGACCAAACAACTTTTGATAAATATTCCAGATTTACTTGGTGACAAATTCCTGTTCCTGGTGGAACTATTCTAAAATTATCAAATGCCTGCTGTCCCCATTTTAAAAAAGAGTATCTCTCACCATTTCTTTCAAATTCTATATCGACATTTTTTTCAAAAGAATCTGCTTTTGCAGATTGGTCGACTTGCACAGAGTGATCAATTACAAGATCAACTGCAGACAGTGGATTGATTGCATTTGGATCTTTATTTTTTTCTTTAACTGCTTCTCTCATTGCAGCTAAATCTGCAACCGCAGGTATTCCTGTATAATCTTGAAGCAAAACTCTTGCTGGTCTATATGCAATTTCAGTTTTAGATTTTTTTGTCTTTAGCCAGTATTTAATCGCTTCTATTTGAGATTTCGTTACACTTAAGTCGTCTTCGTATCTTAATAAATTTTCTAGTAAAACTTTTAGTGATTTTGGAAGTTTATTTATTCCTTTAAGTCCATTTTTTTCTGCTTCATTTAATGAGTAATAATTATACTCATTGTTATTAACTGTGATTTTTTTTAGTGATTTATAAGAATTTTTGTTTCCTGGGGTCATATTATAAATAAAAAGTTATTATGCTTGTTAAAAGAAGCAGTGACATAGCATAATTAAAGTAATTAATAAATTTCTGATTTGTCGCAAATTTCCTGAAAAATTTACCTAAAAAAGTCCACAGAGTTATACTGGTCACTGAAACAATTAAAGCCATAATGATAATTTGAGTCGTATAACTTACAAAGGTTTCTCCTGGATTAATATAAGTTGAAACAAGAATAATTGATGCAATAACGCCTTTAGGATTTAAAAATTGAAAAATAAAAGTTTCATGGAATTTGATTGGATTTTTATTTTTATTTTCCTGATCAGAAGATCCTGAAAAAGAAATTTTGTATGCTAAATAAATTAAAAATAGAGTTCCTAAATATTTTAATACCTCTTGGATTAAAGGATAGAGCTTAAAAATATTTATCAACCCTAGAGCTAAACATAATAACAAAAAAGGAAATCCCAAAGTTACACCAATAATATGTGGTAGTGTTTTTAGAATACCGAAATTGAAACCAGAATAGAAAGCAACGAAATTATTTGGTCCAGGAGTAAATGCTACAACAATTCCAAATAAAGTTATAGAAAGAAATTCAGGATGCATTACTAAGCGATCGGTAATCCATTTTCTGCTTTTTGAGAGGGATGAACGAGTGTAACCTTGCCATCGGCATCAATTGCTCCTAAAACCAATACTTGAGAAACTATTCCGGCAATATTTTTTTCAGGAAAATTACAAACAGCAATAACTTGTTTTCCTTTTAAATTTTCCTCATTATAATAATGTGTAATTTGAGCCGAAGATTGTTTAATGCCAATTTCGTTTCCAAAATCAACTTCAATAACTAATGAAGGTTTCCTGGCTTTTTCATTTTTTTTTACAGAAATTACAGTACCAATTCTAATATCTACTTTATCAAAATCATTATAGGTAATTTGCTCTTTAATCATAATATAATATAGTGTTTTAAGTTTATGAGTATAGATAACAATTTATATGAAAAATCAATCAAGATTTTAACTGACTTAATCGCATTTAAAACTATCTCAGGTCAAGATAATAGTAATTTAATTGATTATTGTGAAAAAATTTTAAATAACATCGGGATAGATACTTTCAAAGTTTATGATGATGATAAAAAAAGAGTTAATCTTTTTGGAACTTTAAAGGCAAAAAATCAAAGCATAAAAAAACCCATCATATTATCTGGACACACTGATGTGGTTCCAGTGTCTAAAGGTTGGAGCAGTGATCCATTCGTTGCAACTATTAAAAATGATAAATTATATGGAAGAGGCTCATGTGATATGAAAGGATTTATTGCATGTACACTTGCTTATGCGCCTATCTTCAAAGATAGTAATTTAGATAGAGATTTACATTTCTGTTACACATTTGATGAAGAGACTGCATGTATTGGAGCCCCTTTACTAATAGAAGAATTGAAAAAAAGAGAAATCAAAAATGGAATTTGTATAATTGGTGAACCAACTAAAATGAAGATTATTGACGCCCACAAAGGTATGAATGAATACACAGTTCACTTTGGAGGACTTGCAGGACATAGTTCTAAACCACATTTAGGAGTAAATGCAGCTGAATATGCTACTAGATATGTTGGAAAACTTTTAGAAATTAGAGAAGAATTAAAAAAAAGAGTTCAAAAAGATAGTATTTTTGATCCTCCACATTCAACTTTATCAATTGGAGGAATTAAAGGTGGTATTGCTCATAATGTCATTGCAGATAAATGCAGTGTTGAATGGGAAACAAGACCAGTTGTTAAAGAAGATGGAGAATTTGTTACGAAAGAAATTGATAAATATGCAAATGAAGTACTTCTACCAGAAATGAAAAAAGTATTTCCAGATTCTTATATAAAAAAAGAAGTGATAGGTGAAGTTGTTGGTTTTAACAGATTAGATGAGTCTGAAGCATGTGAATTTGTATCAAATATAACTGGTGATAATTCTAGAGAAGTAGTTTCTTTTGGAACAGAAGCTGGTTTATTTCAAGAATTAGGTATCAGTACAGTTGTTTGCGGACCTGGATCCATAGAACAAGCTCACAAAATTGACGAGTTCATAGAATTAAATGAAATGAAAAAATGTCTTAAGTTTTTAGAGGGTGTAAAAGATAAATCAGTAAATTAACTCCAACCACCTACGGCTTTTACCTCTAAAAATTCCTCTAAACCGTGTTCACCTGCTTCTCGACCTATTCCAGAATGTTTAAAACCACCGAAAGGTGCATCAACTGCAATACCAGCTCCATTAACATCAACCATTCCAGATCTTAATTTTCTTGCAACTCTTTGTACTTTTTGAGAGTCTTGGGTTTGGATATAGTTTGTTAGTCCATAAGCAGTATCATTTGCAATTTTAATTGCATCTTCTTCTGTTTCAAAAGGAATAACAGATAAAACAGGTCCAAAAATTTCTGTTCTTGCAACTTCCATATCATTATTTACATCTGCAAAAACAGTTGGTTTAACAAAGTATCCTTTGTCTAATCCATCAGGTTTACCTGTTCCTCCAGCAACTAATTTAGCACCTTCATCTATTCCTTTTTGGATTAAAGTTTGTATTTTATTATATTGAGTTTCTGAAATAACTGGACCTATATGTTCTCCTTCTTTTTTAGGATCACCCACCTCAAAACTTTCGGTATATTTTTTTAATCTCTCAATAGCTTCTTCATACATTGATTTTTCAACTAACATTCTTGTCGGTGCATTACAAGATTGTCCAGAATTTCTAAAACATCTTAAAGCACCTCTTTCAATAGCTTCTGGATCAGCATCTTTAAAAATTATATTTGCACCCTTGCCTCCTAATTCTAAGCTTACTCTTTTAAAATCTTTAGCAGCATTTTGTGAAATCAAAGCTCCTGCTCTTGTTGATCCAGTAAAAGATATCATATTAATATCTGGATGGCTTGTAAGAGCATCACCCGTTGTTGCTCCGTCACCATTAACTAAATTAAATACTCCTTTTGGAAATTTTACCTCATCAATTATTTCAGCAAGTATCATTGAGGATAACGGTGCTAACTCTGATGGTTTTAAGACCATTGTGCAACCTGATGCAATTGCTGGCATTACTTTTAGGCAAACTTGGTTCATCGGCCAATTCCATGGTGTTATTAATGCACAAACACCTTTTGGTTCATAAATTAATCTTTGGTTTGGAGCATGATCTCCTAAAGGTTTTTCAAATTCGAAATTTTTTAAATATCTAATAAATGATTTGATATGACTTGCTCCTGTACCTGCTTGTAATTTTGTTGCAAAATCTTTTGGAGCACCCATCTCAAGAGTGATAGCTTCTGCAATATCTGCCCATCTTTTCTTATAATTTTCATAAAGTTTTTCTAATAATCCAATTCTTTCTTCTTTAGAAGAGAAGGCCCAAGACTCATAGGCATCTTTAGCTGCATTAACAGCATTATCAACATCAGCTTTGTTCCCCAAAGTGATTACTGCACAATTTTCTTCGGTAGCAGGATCAATTACTTTAATTTCCTCAGAGCTATTTGGCTTAACCCACGCTCCATTAATGTAAAAATTTTTTTTGTCAAACATATTTTGACGTTATCCTTTCTTTATGTTTTTGCAAATAAATTAGTTAATTCATAAACAATAGTTGCTGCTGCTAAAGAAGTTACTTCTGCATGATCATATGCTGGAGAAACCTCAACGACGTCTGCTGAAACTAAATTTAATCCAGACAAACCTCTTAAAACATTTACCATTTCTCTTGTAGTCATCCCTGCAATTTCTGGTGTACCAGTACCTGGAGCAAATGCAGGGTCTAAAACATCAATATCAATTGATAAGTATAAAGGATTGTCTCCCACTCTTTTTCTAATTCTTTCTGCTATTTTATCGGTTCCTTCTGTTTGAAACTCATCACAATGAATTATTTTAAATCCAAAACTTTCATCATTTTTAATATCATCTCTACTATAAAGTGGTCCTCGAATTCCAACATGCATAGAAGCATCATCTAAAAATAATCCTTCTTCTCTAGCTCTTCTGAATGGAGTTCCGTGAGTATAAGGTGCACCAAAATATGTGTCCCAAGTATCTAAGTGGGCATCAAAATGAACTAAAGATACAGGGCCCTTATTTTTTTTATTGATTGCTCTTAACAATGGTACAGCAATAGTATGGTCTCCACCTAGACTTATAATTCCTCCAACCTTATTTAATAAATCTGTTGCGCCTACTTCTATTTGTTTAATTGCTTCATCAATACTAAATGGGTTGCAAGCGATATCACCAGCATCAGCTACTTGTTGGATTTTAAAAGGCTCAACATCATAATTAGGATGATAATTAGTTCTCAAATGTCTAGAAGCTTGCCTGATGCTTTGTGGACCAAATCTTGCTCCGGGTCGATAACTTGTGCCAGCATCAAACGGAATTCCAACAATTGCAACGTCACAACTTTCCACATCTCTTAGTTCAGGTAATCTTGCAAATGTACTTGGGCCAGCAAATCTTGGAACTTTAGTTCCGCTAACTGGTTGAATTGGATTTTTGTTTCTTTCTTTTTTCATTTTTTAATAATCTAAGATAATATTATCTCATCTAATTCGTCTATAATAATTTAATGAAAATTTTATTTTTATTTATTCTTATTTTTCATATTTCGCATGTAAATGCTGATGAAATTTATAATCTGATAAAAATTCCAAATTTAGAAATTTATAAATTAAAAAATGATAATAATATTCGTTATTTGAGCGCTAAAGGCAATTTTAAAATTGGTGTAAATAAGAACATTTCTTGCGATAAAGTTAATATAGATAATTTAAATTCAAAATTTCCTTTAATTGAAAAAAATCTTAATCGATATAATTCTAATTTTCTTAATAAGATAAAATTAAAATATATTGTATTTTGTGAAAATTTATTCATCTCTGAAATTAATACTGGGGGAATCCCTGATAATAAAAACAGGACATTAATTTTAGATATTAATTTTAATAAAAAATATTTTGAAAGAATGATACACCATGAAATTTTTCATATGATTCAAAATATATACGTTGAATATTTTGATGAGGGTAAATTTTCATCTTTAAATCAAACATCATTCAATTATGCTGAATGTTCAACTTGTTCTGATAGATTAAATTTAGATCTATACGAAAAAACCGATGGTTTTTTGACAGAATATTCTAAATCTATTCCATCTGAAGATATGGCAGAAATTTTTTCATTTTTAATGACTGATAAGGAAACAATTAAAGATAAAATTAATAGTGACAAAATCCTAAGTAATAAAGTGAATTTTATAAAATTTAACTTAGCTAAAATAGATAAAAATATTTTATGATTAAAACTATTAAAGCCTCAAAATCAGAAAAAATTTTATTTATATTTTTAATTTGTCTTTCAATTTTTGCTTTTACGTCTTTTTTTTTATTAAAAAATAAATGTCTATTTGTAGAAAAAAATAATTTAAGTAAACTTAATTTTAATGATCCAGATAATATTGCAGTAATGAATGTTGAGTGTGGAAATGTAATAATTGAATTTTATCCAGAAATTTCTCCTAAAGCGGTGGAAAGATTTAAAATTTTAATCGAAAAAAAAATGTATGATGGTTCTGCTTTTTATAAAGTTTCAGAAAATACTTTTGTACAGGCTGGAGATATTGAGTATGGAAATATAAATAATTTAGATTATTCTAAAATTGGTAGCGGAAAGTCTGGACTGGGATTGTTAAAATCAGAACTGACCAACGACTTTAAATTTACAGAAGGAAGTGTTGGTTTTGCTAGAGCAACAGAATTTGATACAGAAGATAGTGAATTCTTTATTACATTAAAAGAAATTCCAATTTATCAAGGAGAATATACTCCAATTGGTAAAGTAGTTTATGGTTTAGATATTTTAAATAAAATTAAAACAGGTAATAAAGCAATTTATGTTTTAAGACCTGATTATATTAAAACCTTTAGAATGTTTAATTCTAATTAACCAAAGGTTTACCTGTCGATAATGTGTGTTTAATTCTTTCTTGAGTTTGTTTTGTTTCTATCAATCTCATAAAAGAGTCTAGTTCTAGTTGATACAGATCATCCTCTGACAATACTTTTTCAATAGTAGTGTCTCCACCACTTAAAACATTTGCAAGCTCAGTTCCAACATACATACCATGATCTAAGATTACCTTTTCGTTGTATAATTTCTCTAAAACCTTAATCATTTTATCTTTCAACGGCTTTCCAGAAAGCTTAAATTTACACTCTTCTGGAGGAACAAAATTAGTATTTTGATTAATTAAATTTTTTGCTTCCTCAAAAAGGCTATTTCTGTTCATTATTTTTTTATCTTCAGATCTTAAATACTTTAATGGCTCAGCCTCGATTGGAGATGTAGCTGTTTTAGCATAACCGATAATATCAAAAACTTTTAGTGGTGCATAATCTGGATCTGATTTTGCTTCCTTTGTTTGTGACCATCTCCATAACATTTCTTTACAGCCTCCACCTGCTGGAACCAACCCAACAATAGTTTCAACTAATCCAATAACTAAATTTGTGTGTGAGGCAACAAAATTACTTTGAACTAAAACTTCAAACCCTCCTCCAAGAGTAAGTCCGGAAGGAGCTGATACAACTGGGTACTTAGAGTATTTTAATGTTTTACAAGTATCTTGAAAATATTTAATAAATTTTTCAATTGATTTAAAATCTCTTTTGTCAGCAAAGTTCATAGTATAACTTAAATTAACACCCGCTGAAAATTGCATGCTTTCATTAATTACAATTAAAGGTTTATCAGTTGCATTTTTTAATGCATCCATTGAGTCGTAATCTAATGCACAAGCCTTTGTTGTAAACTCAACAATATTAAAATCTTTAAATCTATGAATTTCAGCAGAATTATTTTTATCTAGTTTAATTGCTGATGGTCTTATTTTTCCTAGAGTTTGAATATCTGTATAAAGTTGTCTTTCTCCATAGAAATTTTCATCTTTTGTTTTTGATAAATTTTCTAAAAATTTATTATTTTCAAAACTATCAATTCTTTCAAAGAAATTTTTAATTCCTATCGATCTCAACATTTCAAATGGACCCATTGCCCAATTGAAACCTAGTCTCATAGCTTCATCAATATCGTTAAACTTGTCAGTAATTCCTGGAACTAGTGAGGATGCATATTTAATTATTTTTGAAATTACAATCCAGGCATACTCACCAAACTTATCTTTTCGATTAATTAAATTAATAATATCAACAGTCTCAATTCCCAAATCTATTTTACTTGTTGCCGAATACTCTCCTGTTTCTAAATTTATTGCCTCTAAAACTTTTTGATCTCCACTTTTATTCATTCTATAAAAGCCACCTTTTCCTTTACGACCTGTATAGCCTGTCTCAATTAATTTTTTTACTAATGGAATTTCTTTTGCAACAATTTGAAATTCGTCTTTTTCTGAAAGTTCCTTGATAAAACTTTTTAATACATCCGCCATCAAATCAATTCCAATTAGATCGTATAATCCAAATACTCCTGTCTTAGGTATACCCATTGGTCTACCAAAAACTGCATCAGCTTCTTCTATTGAAAGTTTCATTTTGAATGCTTCTGTCATTGCAACTTGCATAGCATAAACACCAATTCTATTACCTAGAAAACCTGGGGTATCATTACAAATTATAGCCCCTTTACCAAGCTCTACTTCACAAAATTTTTTTAAAGAATTAATTTTATTTAAATCATTATTTTCATTTTTAACAATTTCTAACAATCCCATGTATCTAACTGGATTAAAAAAGTGAGTGATGCAAAAATCTTTTTTTTCTTCGTCATTTAGTTTTTCTGCTAGAACTTTAATTGGAATTGATGATGTATTTGACGAAACTATTGCGCCTTTTTTTCTGTTCTTAAATATCTTCTCATAAATATTATGTTTAATATCAATTCTTTCTACTACTGCCTCTACCACCCAATCTGCATCTTTTACTACGTCAAAATTTTCTTCAATATTTCCAACATTAATATTGTTAATTTTGCTTTTATCTATTAGCAAAGGAGGTCTAGATTTATGAATTCTTTCTCTAGCTTTTGCGCTGATTTCAGTAGTTAAATCTAAAAGAGTAACTGGTACACCTGCATTACATAAGTGGGCAGCTATCCCGCTACCCATTGTACCAGAACCAATGACTACAACTTTTTTAATTTCCATACCAACTTCTATATATGATTAAATTATTTGGGTAAATTATCTATTTATTCCTCTTAATCTCTCAGATCTTCTTCTCAATAATTCAGCTGATACTAGTATTAAGGTTGATAAGAGAATTAAACATGTTGCTACAGCAAGAATTGTTGGACTTAATTGCTCTCTTAATCCGGTCCACATCTGAACAGGAATAGTTGTGTTTTCTAAACCTGCTAAAAACAAGACAACTACAACTTCGTCAAATGAAGTTACAAAAGCAAACAACCCACCCGAAATAACACCGGGTAATATTAATGGAAGAGTGATCTTCATAAATGTGTTTACTGGATTACTTCCTAAACTCGCTGCAGCCCTTGTCACACTGTGATCAAAACCAGAAAGTGTTGCTGTTACAGTAATCACAACAAATGGAGTACCTAAAATTATATGTGCTAATACAATTCCTGTATGTGTTGCGGCTAAACCAGCTTTTGCCATAAAAAAGAAAATTGCAACCCCAGAAATAATCAAAGGAACAATCATTGGTGAAATTAAAGTGGCCATTATAATTCCTTTATATGGCATATGCCTGCTACTTAAACCTAAAGCAGCCAAAGTACCTAAAATTATTGAACCAATGGTTGCGAATATTGCAATTATAAAACTATTTTTTGCAGCTAGTCCCCACGGATTTTTAGTCCCATAAATCATATCTTTATACCATCTTAGTGAGAATGCATCAGGATCAAGATTTTTCATCCCTTCAGAAAACACCAAAAATTCTTCAGCATTGAATGATAATGGAAAAATTACAAACAAAGGTGCAATTAAAAAGAAAAATACAAAAGAACAAATAGCAATATAAATATAATGCCAAATTCTATATCTTGTCTCTGTATAACTTGGTAGCGCCATATTATCCTAATTTAATATTATCAACTCCAACTAATTTATTATAAATCCAATAAATAACTAAAACTCCAGTCAACAACATTAATCCCATTGCTGATGCAAAACTCCAATCAAGCGTTGTCTTCATATGAAATGCAATCTGATTACTTATTAATGTTCCTGAGGCACCTCCAACTAAAGCTGGAGTTATGTAATATCCAATTGCTAATATGAAAACTAACAAACATCCAGCACCAATACCTGGTATTGTTAAAGGGAAATAAACTTTCCAAAATGCAACAAAAGGTGTTCCACCTAATGATTTTCCAGCTCTCATTAAGCTTGGTGAGATAGTCTTCATAACACTATAAAGTGGGAGAACCATAAATGGCAATAAGATCTGTGTCATTGCAACATATGTCCCAACCTTATTGTACATCATCTCTGGCCTGTTATCGTCCGCAACTAAACCAATCATTACAAAGAAGTCATTCACTATTCCTTGCTGTTGCAACAAAATCATCCAACTAGCTGTCCTTACAAGTAAAGATGTCCAGAAAGGAAGTAACACACAAATCATTAATAAGTTGCTGTATTTCATTGGCAGCGTTGCTAATAAATGAGCTATTGGGTATCCCATAAAGAAGCAAAAAAGTGTAACAAAAAATGCAATTTCTAATGTTCTAAGCCATAAAATTCTGTGTATTCTTCTATCTTCATCTACTTGAGCTATACTCCCATCTGCAGCTAAATACATATCCATTCCCTTTAAATATTTTGCAGCTGTATAAGGAGGAGCTGTTCTTTTAATCGCTTGCCAATATTCTACATTTCTCCACCTTTTATGTATTTTATTGATTTGTTCTTTTAAACTAGCACTTTCATCAATTTTTTTTCTTTTTATTTGTCTAAAAAGTTTTTTAGTGATCGTATTAAAACCATTTTTTTCTTTATTTAGTCTTTGTCCTAATTTTCCATGCTGTTGATTTTCAGCAAGTAATTTATAATCTTCATAAAATCCACGATATACTTCTTCAGGAGGCAGTTCATTTAAATTTTCCCATTTCTCCATCGCTTTAAATGTTTTTGGAAGCATGTTTGTAACCATTCTGTCATCTACGCTTCTCGTAAACATTTCACCAATTGGAAAGATATAAGTAATTACAAGAAATAATAATAATGGAGCTACAAGAAGAAACGCTCTTATTTTGTTCTTCTTTTCTGCTTTTTTTAAACTGACCTCTAAAGGTATTCCGTCAGTTGTTAAAATTTGTTTTGTTTCAGAGCTCATAAAAAAATAGGGCGGTTAAAAATAACCGCCCTAAATATATTATATAAATTCAGTGTTTAAAACTGAAATTATAGACCTGCTTTCATTGCTTCCCACTTCTCACTGATCTCAGTATTGTTATCAGCCCAGAAGAATGGGTCTACTAAGAAATAATTCTTAGTGTTTGCAGGAGCAGTTGGCATTTGTGGCATCATATTAGTTTTGCCATCTTTGTACCACGGCTCTCCAGCAGTGATTATATCAAGAGATGATTTTCTCCATGGAGCATATGCAATGTACTTAGCGCTACCAGCTAACATTTCAGTGTTAGTCATCATAGCTAAAGCTTTTTTAGCATTTGCTTCATCTGGTCCACCTTTAACAAGTGCGAAATATTCGTAGTCAAGACCTTGACCATCCCATACTTGTTTGATTGGAGCATTTTCACCTACTTCAGCGTTAAAGAATCTTCCGTTCCAACCAGTTGCCATTACAACTTCACCAGCAACTAATAATTCAGGTGGTTGAGCACCTGCAGACCAGAATACACATCCACCATTTGGATCTGTACATAACGCTTTAATTTTATTCATCGCTCTGTCGATTCCACCGTCTTCTAAAAGTTTTCTGTAAACTCTAGTTCCGCCGTCACCTAGCTTCACACCATCTGCAGCTAAAGCGATTTCTAAATTAGTTAAAGCACTTTTGTAGATTGCTCTTTTTCCAGGGAATTTTTTAGTGTTAAAGAAATCCTTAATTGTTTTAGGCTCTTTACCACCGAATGCTCTTGTATCAAAAGCATAGTTCCAAGAATATAAAATGTTACCTACAGCACATTCACTCGGCATACTTGTGAAGAAATCTTCACTTGCAGGAGTTCCATCTGGTGCAGCTGGGAAGTCTTTGTCAAAATCAAATTTAACAAATAAACCTTCATCACATCCGTTAATTGTATCGAATGCAAATACGTCTATAATATCCCAAGTTATAGCACCTGCTTCTTTTTGTGCTTTGATTTCTGATAAACCACCAGAATAGTCAACCCAGTTGATTTCTACTCCAAGCGCTTTAGCAGTAGGATCACCATACCCAAGCTTTTGTGACTCTGTGTAAGCTCCACCCCATGATGCTACTGTAACAGCAAAGGCTGAAGATGTAAGAGATACAACAAAAGAAAGAGCTAGTAATAACTTACTTATTTTTCTCATTATTCCTCCGTTTAAACGTTGATATAAATTAATTTATATAAGTAAAAGTACAACAAATAGGGATGATTAAGTCAACAGCTGATTTTGTCTTTAAAATGTATGTTAGATATACATATTTTTAATTGAAATTATTTTGGGTCTAATGCTCTAGCATCAACACTATTCCAACCAATATTTATATCTTGACTAACTTTAAGTTCTAAATTGGATGTGCTGTTTGGTACTTTAAGAATAAACTCTGAACTTCCTAAAAGATTTAATCTAACTCTTGTATGATCACCGTGATAGATTACTTCCTCAATCTTTCCTGTAAACATATTATCCATCTTATCAGTTGGATTAATTAACGCCCTTTCAGGTCTTAAAGAAACAGTTGTTTTCTCACCTTTAGACTTAACAGAAATTGGATTGGCTAGTATTTCTGAATTTGCTAATTTAACTTTGCATTTGTCTTTAGCAATATCAATCACTTCTCCATTAAAAGTATTATTTTCACCAATAAACTCAGCAACAAAAGAATTTACTGGCTTCTCATAAAGTTCAGCTGGATTTGAAAGTTGTTGAACCTTTCCATCATTAAATACTGCAATCCTGTTTGACATAGTTAATGCCTCACTTTGATCATGAGTTACATATACAACTGTTACACCAATACTTTCATGAATATGTTTTATTTCATATTGCATGCTTTCTCTTAAATTTTTATCTAGTGCTCCAAGTGGTTCATCCATTAATACTACCGCTGGATCAAATACTAAAGCTCTTGCAACTGCTACCCTTTGTTGCTGACCACCAGAAAGTTGAGCAGGCATTCTAGTTTCAAAACCACTTAATGAAACCATCGATAATGCTTTATCAACTTTTTTATCAATCTCATCTTTTTCAACTTTTCTTACTCTTAATGGAAAAGCTAAATTTTCATAAACTGTCATATGTGGAAACAATGCATAGTTTTGGAAAACCATTCCTATCCCTCTTTTATGAGGAGGAATATTCGAAATTATATTTCCATCTAATAATATTTCACCGTGAGTTGGCGTTTCAAAACCAGCCAACATCATTAAACAAGTTGTCTTACCTGAACCAGATGGACCAAGCATTGTTATGAATTCACCTTCGGCAATATCTAATTGTAGATCTTTGACGACAAGAACCTTACCGTCATAACTTTTATCTACTTTATCGAATTTAACAAACTCTGGATTTTTAGACATAAAGGTGAATATAAAACATTTGTGTAAATAGATTTCAATAGCTAATTAACTCTTAATATGAAGCTCTTTTGGAAAATTACAGAACAATTCTGATCCATTATCTGTAACTCTTATAGCCTCAGATGCTTCAACACCCCAATCACCGAACTGCATCACTGCTATCATATGAAAGCAAACATTAGGTTCTAAAACTGTCATATCTCCCTTATAAATATTAAGAGTGTGTTCGCCCCAATCTGGAGGATAACCAATTCCAATCGAATAACCTGTTCGAGATTTTTTTTCTATTCCGTATTTATCTAATATTTTCCAAAAAGCTTGTGCAACATCATCCGCTGTATTCCCAGGTTTAATTTGACTTATGCCTGCATTTAAAGCTTCAATTGTTTTGTTCATTGTATCAATCTTTAATTGATTGGGTTTTCCAAGCAGAACTGTTCTTGCCATTGGAGCATGATATCTCTTATAAACCCCAGATAATTCAATAATTGTAGCCTCACCCTCCACAAATTTATCTTGTGTTGCTGTTAAATGCGAAGCTGAAGTACCTTTCCCCGTTGGAAGTAATGTTGCAATACTAGAATATTCTCCTCCAAATTCTTCTGTTCCATAGAATAAAGTTTTTTGAATTTCACCTACTGCATCGCACTGTCTTACTCCTGGTTTAATAACCTCCATTGCAGTTTTCATTCCTTTTTCAGAAATTTTTGCAGCAGATTTCATAAAACCTATTTCAGCATCTGATTTTACTAACCTTGCCCAATTAACTAAACGATCGCTATCTTTGATTTTTGCATTAGGTAATCCTTGCTTTATTTTTTCATAACAAAACGCAGTGAAGTAATGCGCATCCATTTCTAATCCAATGCATGAATTATCCCATTTTCTTTCTTTTATAATCTCTACCAAATTATCATAAGGATGTTTTGGCCAAGTATGAATATAATTTTCGTCATAAACTAAAATATTCTCATCCTTTAAATAAGTTTTAATATATGCGCCACCTGCATCTTGAGCCCTAACAAAACATAGAGGCTCGTCTGCATCTATATGAACAATTGCGCATTGAGCATAATAAAATGACCAAGCATCATAACCTGTTAGGTAATTCATGTTGTTAGTGTCATGTGAGATTAAAAGATCGATGCCTTTTTCTTGCATCATTTTTTTAACTTTTGTTAATCTTTGCTTATATTCTTCTTTTGTGAACAACATTAATTTTCTTTAAATAATTTACCAAATCCTTCGACAGAATTATTTTTGTTTATTTTAACAAGCGTATCCCAAATTAAAGCCTGATTGCTAGATAAAACTGTAGTATTTAATTTTTTCTCTAATTTATCAATAATTGGCAACACTGGTAAAGCAGTACAAGAAACAAAGAGTGCCTCTGCCCCATTTAAATCTATTTCGGATAGAACATTAAATAAATAATTCTGATCAACTTTTCCGATATCGTAATCAGCTTCTATATCAAAGTAAGAATTTGAAGTAACTTCAAACCCTTCGTTTTTAAAATATTCCAAAACTTCATCGTTAAGTTTTTTGCTATAAGGTGTAAATAGACTTATCTTAATTATATTTAACTTCTTTAAAGCTTTAATTGCAGCGGTACTTGGAGTTGTCACCTCTGCCATAGGTTTTGCAGCTTTTACTTTTTTCTCAATAGATTCATAACCTGCAGCTATTGTTCCAGAGGTACAGCCATAAACAACGCAATCGATATTCTGATCAGGTAATATATCTTTTGTTACCTCAGTTACTTTGTTTGACATTTTGATCAAATTTTCTTTTGTTAGCGGGTTGTAGCATTCAATACGATTTACAAAAAAATCAACTTCTCTGTCTTTGATTACGTTTATAAAATCTCTTTCAATCATAAAATCGCTTGCAAGCGCAATAAGTCCAATTCTTGGATTTGATTTGGTAATATATTTAGGATCTATTTTTGTTGAATTCATATTTTAAAAGGTGAATATATCAGAAGTTCTTTAATAATCATTAATATAAAAAATAGGTATGAATATAAAAGACACTTTCGTAGCATGCTTGGTGCCTATTTTTTTAGGCTTTGGTTTTGTAATAGCTAAACCAGCATTTGAATCTTTTCCTCCTATTCTTTTAATGGGTATCAGATTTACATTTGCTGCTTCATTATTAATCTGGTGGTTTCCAATTCCAAAAGGATATTTAAAAAGAATTTTTGCTGCATCATTAGTAGCTAATACATTGCAATATAGTATTACATATACTGGTTTAGATTTAATTGATGCATCTGCAGCAGTTCTTTTGGTTCAAACAGAGGTTCCATTTGGAGTTATTTTTGCTTACTTCATGCTTAAAGAAAAACCAACTCTTAGAGCTTTGATTGGTATAGCTATCGCTTTTGTTGGTGTTTATATTTTAACTGGATCTCCTAACTTGGATGGAAAATTTATTGGAATTGGACTTACGATTTTAGGTTCAGCTATATGGGCTCTTGGGCAAGTTATGGTTAAACCTTTAAGTAAAGAAATAAATCCTTTAGCGTTAGTTGCTTGGTTAGCATTATTCTCTGGACCAATATTAGTGATGCTATCTGCAATAATTGATGGAAACACAATTAATTATCTAACAAATGCAAAATTTGATCATTGGATTATTGCTATTTATATTGGTTTCATCATGCAACCAATTACATACGGTTGTTTCTATTATGTTTTAAAAAATAACCCACTTTATAAAGTGCTTCCAATTGTTACTATGGGGATACCACCAACAGGTTTATTAGCTGCTATATTTCTTTTAGGTGAAAAACCAACGCCAGAATTATTTATAGGTGGTGCAATAATCATTATTGGTGTGATTTTAATTGTATTTACAAAAAACAAAAAAGAAGAGGAAATAAAATGAAAATTGGATTTATTGGTTTGGGTAATGTTGGCGGAAAACTTGCAGGAAGTTTGTTAAGAAATAATTTTGATCTTACGGTAAGAGATTTAGATGAAACTTTAACAAATTCTTTGAAAGACTTAGGTGCTAAAGTTGCAAAGTCTCCAAAAGAATTAGCTGAAAAATCTGATTTAATCATCACCTCTCTTCCATCGCCTGAGGTGTCTGCTGAAGTAATGGAGGCTGACGATGGAATTCTAAATGGTTTATCAGAAAATAAAATTTGGCTAGAAATGAGTACCACAGACGAAAATGAAGTTAAAAGACTTGGGAAAAAAGTAATAGAAAAAAAAGCTACACCAATGGATGGGCCTGTGAGCGGTGGATGTCATAGAGCAGCAACAGGTAATATTGCTATATTCGTTGGTGGAGAAAGAAAAGCATTTGAAAAAATTTTACCTGCATTAACTGTTATGGGAAGAAAAATATTGCACACTGGTGAGCTTGGTACAGCAAGTGTATTAAAAGTAATTACAAATTATCTAGCATCTGCACATTTAGTTGCATTAGGTGAGGCTTGGACTGTAGCAAAAAAATCTAATTTGGATCTATCAAAAACTTATAAAGGAATTGCCATTTCATCTGGTAATTCATTTGTGCATGAAACTGAAAGTCAGGTTATATTAAATGGATCTTACAATATAAATTTTACAATGGATTTAGTTTTAAAAGACACAAGTCTATTTTATAATCTTGCAAAAAAACTAAATGCCCCTTTAGAAATTTCTCCACAAATCGTTGAAATTTTTAAAGATGGTCAAAAAAAATATGGCTCTAGAGCTTGGTCATCAATGATTGTGAAAAGGATGGAGGATTTAAATAATATTAATTTTAGAGCTAATGGTTTTCCTGATGAGTTGGTTGATAATGAACCTGAGGAAAAAGGATATGAAATATAATTAATGTGTTAAGATAAAAAATGTTAGATAAAAGAAAATTTTACATAAATGGTCAGTGGGTTGATCCAATTAAAAAAAATGATTTTGACGTAATTAATCCATGCAATGAAGACCCGTTTGCTGTTATTTCTTTAGGTTCAAAAGAAGATGCAGATTTAGCTGTTAAATCAGCAAAAAATGCCTTTGATACTTGGAAAGAAACTAGCAAGGATGAAAGGCTCAGTTTACTTGAAAAATTATCATCAGTTTATAAAAAAAGATTTAATGAAATGGCTGAGGCTATTTCTCTTGAAATGGGTGCACCAATGGATTGGGCAAAAGATGTTCAAACAGCTTCAGGGAAAGATCATTTAGATGATTTTATTTTAAGATTAAAAAATTTTAAATTTGATGAACACTTTGATAATAAATCAAATAATCATATCTATTATGAGCCAATTGGAGTTTGTGGATTAATCACACCGTGGAATTGGCCAATTAATCAAATTGCTTTAAAAGTCGTTCCTGCATTTGCAACTGGATGTACAATGATTTTAAAACCATCAGAAATTGCTCCTATTTCTGGAATGCTATTTGCAGAAATGATTGATGAAGCAGGTTTTCCAAAAGGTGTATTTAATTTGGTAAATGGAGACGGTGCAGGAGTGGGAACCCACATTTCAAGCCACCCTGATATTGATATGGTTTCTTTCACAGGTTCAACACGAGCAGGAAGATTAATTTCAAAAAACGCTGCAGAAACAATTAAAAGAGTTTGTCTTGAATTAGGTGGAAAAGGTGGAAATATTGTTTTTGCTGATAGTTATAAAGATGCAGTAAGAGACGGTATTAGAAATGTAATGAGTAATTCTGGTCAATCTTGTGATGCACCAACAAGGATGCTTGTTGAAAAATCAATTTACGAAAGAGCTGTTAAAGAAGCTGTAGATGAATCAAACAAAATTAAAGTAGATCAAGCTTCAAAAAAAGGAGATCATATAGGACCAGTAATTTCTAAAATTCAATATGATAAAATTATAAATCTTATTGAAAGTGGAATTTCTGAAGGCGCAACTCTTGCAGCAGGTGGACCTGAGCTACCAAACGGGTTGAACAAAGGATACTTTATCAAACCAACTATATTTACAGATGTAACTAATGACATGAGAATTGCTAAAGAAGAAATTTTTGGACCTGTGTTATCTATAATTCCCTTTGAAACTGAAGATGAGGCAGTCAATATTGTAAACGATACTTCTTATGGTCTTGGAAATTATTTGCAAACTGAAGATAGAGAAAAAGCACATCGTGTTGCTAAAAAATTAAGATCAGGCTGTGTTTACATTAATGGAAATGGAGCAGATGCCGGAACTCCATTTGGTGGTTACAGACAATCAGGTAATGGGAGAGAAGGAGGTGTTTGGGGCCTTGAGGAATATCTTGAAGTAAAGAATGTTACTGGTTGGAGTTAACCGAATTTTTTAAATATCTTAGTCTTCCAATAATTTCATCTCGATCCATGTAATAACCTTGTAAATGTCTATGTCCTGAGTTTGGATCATATTCAGTTCTACCGTGTAATAATCGTCTGTTGTTAAAAGAAAAAATATCACCTGGTCCTAATCTAAATTTAATCTGGAATTGATCGTCATGAAGCAAATTTCCAAATCGATGATGAGCTTTGTAAACTTTATCCATCAAATCAGGATGACAGTCTAAAGCATCCATAGTTGCTACGCTAAACCGAATATCATGGTAATCATTATCTTTTGTTAGAGATATCGCGGGTGCGTAATAACTTCTAACAGACTCTTGTGTATAATCCATGTCTCTAAATTTTAAATGAACGTTTACTAGCGTATCAAATATTTCTTTCTCATTTTTTCTTAAATAATCTGCAACTGCAAAGCCATCTACGGCGGATGAGTCTCCTCCAGTTGCAGAATTTACTAAACAATGAAGAAATTGATATCCAGGTGGTGTTTCAAACCATGGTAAATCCATATGATTTCTTAAAGCATGCGCTGTGTAAGCAGAATTATTTGGTTTAGGAATGTTAATTACTTCAAATGGTGTTTTAAAAAAAGTTTCTCTGGTATGGCTAATTCTGTTTAAAATTTTAAAGCCAGAATTATTTTCAGTTGGAGCATTTTTTACTATAGCAATTCCAGTGTGGTGTAAGAGCTCTAACCATCTGACAAGTCCCTCATCTGAACTCATAATTTCATCATGTTCAATCTCAATTGACTTCAGATCATTTTGTAAAGAGTTGTCCCAAAGTTGATATGGAGATTTATATTCTAAATTATTTTTTATTGTATAGCAGTTTTCTCTTAACCAATTTTGATCATAATAACTTACGTGGTCTCCTTCACTCCATTCAATTTCAAGCTTACCTTCGTTATTTACTGCAAATTTTTTTGGGTTAATATTATTTGATACTTTTAAAATATTAAACATTCTATGACGTGAGTCTTTGTCGTGTGCAGTTGGACAATTGTCTCTTAGCCATAAATAATTAAATTTACTTTTTTTTCCATCGCTCCAGTCAACTTCTAAATTTGTAGAATTTTTAGTTATATTCTTAATTGTAAAATTTTGTTCCATTAATTTTTATAATTTGAATGTTCTCTCTCTAGTTTTCTTAATAAAGCAGCCCACTCCGTTTTTCCATCATAATTATAATCATCAGAGTCACTCATGTTTTCCCAAAAATATGCAGCTTTCTGTTTATCTATTTCATGTTTGTTTAACCCCATTGCAAGGTTTTTTACCTGAACTGAACATGCTTGCTCTAGATAATAAGCTCTGAAAAATGCTTCTGCAGCAGTTTTTCCTACTGTGTAATATCCATGATTTCTTGTAATCAAAATGTCGTGTTTACTAATTAGGTTTTCAAACTTGCTTCCAAATTCTTTGTCCTCAACAAATTCATAATCAATATATCCAACAAGATGATTTAAATAAACTGCAGCCTGTGAAAGATACATTAAACCCTCTTTAGTGCCACCAACTGCCATCACATCGTTAGCATGTCCGTGAACATAAAAGTTTACATCATTTCTTTTGTTAAAAATCCATTGAGCAAGATTAATGCATCCATCATTTAACCAAGATCCATCCGAGTCTAATTTTTTTCCGTTTTGATCAATTTTAACTAAAGATGAAGCGGTAATTTCTTCATAAAACATTCCATATGGATGAACGAAGGAACAATTCTTATCTTCGGCAGATCTTGCCCCTGCACATTGATTTGCAAGATCTGTCATACCATACATATGTAAAATTCTATAGAGAGCAGACAACTCTAATCGCACATCTTTATCTGTTTGCGCCATATATAAAATTCTTATTTAAAAAATAAGTAAAAGCAAATAAATACAACTGTTATTTATTAAAACAATTACAAGTTGTATAATATTTGTTTTACATATGATGATCGTAACTGTTAGAACATTACATCATGTCAAAAATTGAGATCAATAACGTTTACAAAATTTTTGGAAACAATCCTTCCTCTGTACTGCCAATGGTAAAAGATGGTGCAACAAAAGATGAAATTTTAGAGCAAACTGGTCATACCGTTGGATTAGATAATGTTTCGCTTAAAATTGAAGAAGGAGAAACCTTTGTTTGTATGGGTTTATCAGGATCAGGGAAATCAACACTAATAAGACATTTAAATAGATTAATAGATCCAACTGATGGCGAAATTTTAGTTGAGGGCACGAATGTAATGTCACTTGATAAAGACAAGCTTATTGAATTTAGAAGACATAAAATGAGCATGGTATTTCAAAGATTTGGTTTATTCCCACATAAAACAGTAATTCAAAATGTTGGTTACGGATTAGAAATGCAAGGGAAAAGTGAAGATGAGAGAAATAAAATCTCAATGGAAAAAATCGATGCAGTTGGACTTACTGGTTTTGAAAATCAATACCCTGCTCAATTATCAGGAGGAATGCAGCAACGTGTTGGTTTAGCAAGAGCGTTGGCTACTGATACAGATATTATGTTAATGGATGAAGCTTTCAGCGCTCTAGATCCTCTTATAAGAAGTGATATGCAGAAACAATTAATTGATCTTCAAGCAGAATTAAAAAAAACAATTGTATTCATTACACATGATTTGGATGAATCATTAAGATTGGGAGATCATATCGGGATATTAAATTCTGGAAAATTAGTACAAGTAGGAACCCCAGAGGAAATTATTATGAACCCCGCTGATGATTATGTAAAAGCTTTTGTAAAAGATGTGAACAGAGCAAAAGTTATAAAGGCAAAAATTATTATGAAAACTGCTGATAAAGCTAATGACATAGATAAATCAAACTTAATAAAAGTAAATGAAGATGAATTTATAGAAGATTTTTTACCAAAAATCGTTTGTTCTGACTCAAATTGTGAAGTGGTTGATAAAAGTGGGAATGTAAAAGGATACATTTCAAATCAAGAATTACAGTCTTCATTAACAAGATCATAAAGTGTTATTAAAAAATTTTGAAGTAAAAAAGGAATGGGTTGATTACAACAATCATATGAACATGGCTTATTATGTTCTTGTTTTTGATCAAGCATGGGAAGTTGCACTTGAAAAATTTAAAATGGGAGGAACTGCAGCGAAAGATCTTAATAGAAGTACAATGGTTGTTGAAACTAATACTAAATATTTAAATGAGGTAAAAGAGGGAGAAATAGTCAATGTTAATCTGACTTATTTTGATCATGATAAAAAAAGACTTCATTTAAAAATGGAAATGATTTCTCAAAAAACTAACAAACTTTCAGCTTCTATGGAATGGATATCGCTATATATAGATTTAAGTAAAAGGAAAGTTACTGAATTTGAGGAAGAAAAAGTAAAATTAATGAAAGATTTTATTCAAGAAAATAAGTCAAAATTTTCAAGCGAAGGTCTTCTATTCTCTTCTAAATTAAAGAAATAATTAAATATTCTAGGCAATTTTTTTTTGATATAGGTGCATAATGAGCGCTAATAATAATTCAAAAGGAATACTTTTAATTATTACTGCAATGACATTTTTTGCAATGCAGGATGCTTTAATTAAATTCATTTTTGAAAAAGCAGCTTTATATGAAATATTTTTTGGAAGATATTTTGTTGCAGCAATTTTGCTATTTGGTTATATAAAATTCAGAAAACAAAAAGTCTCTCTTAAAACTCACTATCCTTTTTTAACAATACTAAGAGTGTTTTTACATTTTATTGCTTTTTCTGCTTTTTTTATCTCATTAACTTTTATGCCATTAGCAACAGCAAATGCTCTATTTTTTTCCTCCCCTTTTTTCGTATCAATATTTGCAAAATTATTTTTAAAAGAAACTATTGGTATTAGAAGGTGGTCAGCAATTGTTTTTGGTTTTATTGGCGTTTTTATAGTCTTAAATCCAAATTTTTCAGACTTTGAATATCGAAGTCTTTTACCAGTTTTTTTGTGCATTTTGTTATGCAGCCTCTATGACAATCACTAAATATACATCCGATAAAGATGATGTTAACACCCAACTATATTACTTTTATCTAATTGCAATATTGCTGTGTGTAATTTTGTATTTTTTTATGGGAAGTGGTCAGCTAAATAATTCAAACTTTGATCCAACAATACAATTCATCTTTAGAGAATGGTTTTCAAATATTGAATATACATGGAAATTTATTTTATTTTTTGGTTTTGCTGCATCAATAGCATTTGTTTGTATTTTTTCAGCATATATAGTTGCATCACCTTCTGTTGTTTCTTTGTTTGAGTACTCATTAATAATTATGTCTATGATACCTGGCTACTTTTTATTTAATGAGGTACCAACGACCAGAACGTTTATTGGTGTTGCGTGTATTATAGCAGCTGGAATTTATATTTACATGAGAGAGAGAGTTAGAGATCAATTTATTGCAACAGAAACACCAGTTAGAAGATGAGCAAGAAATTTATACCAACAATTAATATTTCTTCTTTAATAAAAAATAATTTTGAAACTCAAAATGCATTTAAAACAATTAAAGAAATTGAAAAAGCTTGTGTCAATGTAGGATTTTTTCAAATTACTGGACATGGAATTAATCTAAGAGAAATTAAAAAAACATGCGAAGTTGGGAATAAATTTTTTAATTTACCAGATAGTAAGAAAAGAAAATTATCACCTAAAAAATGGAATAAAAAAAATAAAAATCTTTACAGAGGATATTTTCCTAATGATGTGAACGGAAAAGAAGGTTTGGATATAGGTGATTTAAAAGTAACTAAAAAATATTCTTCAAATCTAAATAATCAATACATAGAATTTCTTAATCTAGATGAGTGTTTGAAAAAAAGTTCAATAAATATTTTAAACAAATATTTTGATAATATTTATAGATTGAGTGAAACTTTATTTAAAGGTGTAATAAAACTTAATAAAAAAAATCCTGATATTTCTAGTGTAGCTTTTTCAAGATTAAAAACACTAAGCACATTAAGATTTAATTATTATCCTAATCAGACAAAACCGGTAGAAATATCTAAACAAGATGGGGTTGCTCTTGGATGTGAAACGCATGTTGATAGTGGTATATTCACAGTTCTCTATCAAGATAGAAAAGGTGGATTGCAAGTACAAAATAGAAAAAATAAAAAATGGTATGATGTACCATTTAACAAAAAAGCTTTAGTAGTAAACACTGGTAAAGCTTTGGAGTTTCTAAGCAAAAGAAAATTTAAAGCAACTAATCACAGAGTTTTGTGGAATAAAAGTAAGAGACTCTCTGTTCCTTTTTTCTTTGAACCTTCCTATGATTTCAAAATGAACCAATCATTTTTAAATGGAAGCAAATTCAAAAATAATGGTCCAATTTATGAGAAATTTCTTAACAAATCCTTAAAGAAATTTATTGAATATCAACGTTAGTAATAATAAAGTTTAAATATAAAGCGATACATAACTCGTCGTTAAATTCAAAAATTTACGAAAGTGGGATCGGTCGTCTTTAAATTAATTTTTAAAGGAGGCTTTATGAACTTTGGATATTTTTGTAACACTACTAATTGGGATAAAAAACCTTATACCCAACTTTTAGATGAAGCTAGAGAGATCACTGAATATTGTGATCAAAATAATTGGAATTCTATTTGGTATACCGAACATCATTTTAATCATGAAGGAATGGAGTCGTGCACCAATCCACTAATGATGTGCACTGATGCTGCTGCAAGAACTAAAAATATTCGTTTAGGACAAGCTTGTAACGTAATTACATTTCATAATCCTATAAGACTTGCAGAAGATATTGCTACCCTTGACCAAATGTCAAAAGGAAGAGTTGAAGTGGGTATTGGTAGAGGAGTTTATGGTAGAGAAGCTATTAACATGAACAAAGAAGCTGACTTAAAAGACCAAGCAAAAAATTTTAGACTATTTTCTGAAACATTGGACATAATGAAAAAAGCATGGTCTGAAGATTTCTTCTCTCACCAGGGCGAATTCTATACTTATCCATCTCCTAATTTCATTTGGCAACACGATATGAGTCCTCCAAAAGAAAATGTTGTAGATTTAAAAACAAACGAATTAAAACAAATATCTGTATTACCAAAACCTCATCAAAAACCTTTCCCACCAATTTCTCAAGTAGTTGATGGAGAAAGATCAATTCAGTGGGCAGCAGAAAATGGGCTTAATACAATTATGT
This sequence comes from uncultured Pelagibacteraceae bacterium, assembly GCA_902590535.1. Taxonomy (GTDB): domain Bacteria; phylum Pseudomonadota; class Alphaproteobacteria; order Pelagibacterales; family Pelagibacteraceae; genus Pelagibacter. The sequence goes on along the minus strand of CACIXF010000001.1, from coordinate 84,568 downwards.
GGATACCAACTGTAAAAGCTTTGAAAAAAAGATTTGAAATTTATAAAGAGGCAAAATCTAAAGCTGAAAATAGAGATGTACCACTAGGGGAAGGTATTAGTTTGGTTAGAGATATGTTTGTTGCAGAAACTATGGAAGAGGCTGAAAAAATGGCTGGAGAACATATTGTAAATTATATGAGATGGGTTTGTCATTGGAGAGGTTTAGGAAATCATATGGACCCTGATGAAAAATTACCAGAGACAAAAAATAAGCTAGATTTATTAAATTATGAATTTCTTCATAAAAGAAATCTTTTATTTGGAACACCTGAGTTTGTAATAGAAAAAATAAAAGAACTTCAACAAGAATTAAATCTTCAAAATTTACAAGTCTGGTCTAACTTTCCAGGAATTAAACACGAAGACTGCATGAGAAGCATCAAATTATTTACAGAAGAAGTTATTCCAAATATAAAACCAATAGATACGAACATTCAAAGAGCTAGCTAGTAAATGGATTTAAAACTTAGAAAATTTGCAAAATTTGTAGATAAAACTTTTATTGAAGGTGGAAAAAAAGCAAAAGAGCCTGTTCTGCTAGTTTCGGTTGCAGCTGTTATAGAAAACCCTTGGGCTGGAAAAGGTTTTGTAGAAGATTTAAAACCAGAAATACTAGATCTTGCACCTCAATTAGGAGAACTTTTAGTGCCAGAGTTAACAAAAGAAATTGGATCAGGTGAAAAAATTTTAGCTTATGGGAAAGCTGCGATGGTTGGATTGAATGGTGAAATAGAACATGCATCTGCATTTATTCATACTTTAAGATTTGGAAATAAATTTAGAGATGCCGTTGGTGGAACTTCTTATTTAAGTTTTACTAACACTAGAGGTCCCGCGGGAGCAAAAATTTCAATTCCAATGATGCATAAAACTGATGCTGGATTAAGACCTTTTTATCTAACGCATGAATTTACAATTCATGATGCACCTAATGAAGATGAAATAGTTGTTGCAATTGGAGGCGCTCCAACTGGACGAGCTCATGCAAGAACGGGTGATAGATATCAAGATATGAAAGAGATGGGCATCGATAACTAATTGATGTCTTACAATTTTGATAACGATCAAAGTCATTATTATTTTAACAACAAAAATTCTTTACCAATAATCTTTATTCATGGTGTCGGTTTAAATCAACAAATGTGGAAACCACAAATTGAATTTTTTAAGAACAATTCCTTTATAACTTATGATCTGTTGGGACATGGAAAAACACCTTTTAAAAAGCCAAATTTATCAATGGAAAATTTTATTGATCAATTATCAAATTTAGTAAAAAACCTAAAGATAGAGAAATTTAATTTAATTGGTTTTTCTATCGGATCTTTGATTGCAATTGAATTTGTTTCAAAATATGAAAATTATTTAAATTCTTTAACTCTAATATCCACTACATATCAAAGGACAGCAGATGAAAGACAAAATGTAATTGATAGAGTGAATTTGGCAAAAAAAAATATGCCAATATCTCAAATGGCAATGAAGAGATGGTTTTCAGATAAATACCTTGAACAAAATCCTGAGTTATATGATGAGTTTATGAAAATTCTTAACAAGAAAGGAATTGATCAAGAAAATTTTATTAAATCTTATGAGGTATTTGCAAACTATGAGGACAATATCGAAAATATAAAAAATATAAAAACAAATACTTTAATAATAACAGGATCGGATGATCCAGGATCTACACCTGATATGTCTAAAAATTTAAATAAAGATATAGAAAATTCAACATATGTTGAAATCAAAAATGGAAAACATCTATGCACTATTGAATATGCAGACGAAGTAAATAATGCAATAATGAAACATATAAATAATGCCTGAATTAAAAAAATATCAAATGTATATAGATGGTCAGTGGGTAGACTCTGATACAAAAAAAACTTTTGAAACTTTAAATCCAGAAAACAATAAGCCTTGGGCTGTAGTACCTGAAGCTAGCGCAAATGATGTGGATAGAGCTGTAAAAGCTGCACAAAAAGCTTTTGAAGGTGAATGGCCAAAGATGATTGCAAGAGATAGAGCAAAATATTTAAGAGCCATTGGAAATAAACTTAGAGAAAATTCTGAATTATTAGGAAAGATTGAAACAATTGATACAGGCAAACTCTACAGAGAAACTTATCAACAAGCAAAATATATTGCAGAATATTATGATTACTATGCAGGTTTAGCTGACAAAGTTGAGGGCACAGTTCTTCCTATAGATAAACCAAATATTCAAGCGATCACAACAAGAATTCCAATAGGTGTTATTGCAGCTATCATTCCTTGGAATTCTCAAATGTTTTTAACTGCAACAAAAGTTGCTCCTGCTTTAGCTATGGGTAATACAGTAGTAATTAAATGTTCTGAATTAGCGCCAGCAACTATGTTTGAGTTTGCAAAGTTAGTTGAAGAAACTGGAATACCAAAAGGTGTAGTAAATGTAGTTTCTGGTTTTGGAGATCCTTGTGGTAAAGCTTTAACTGCTCACAACTTAGTTGAGAAAGTAGCTTTTACAGGAGGTCCTGAAACTGCAAGACATATAATTAGAAACTCTGCAGAAAATTTATCTGAGGTAAGTTTAGAGCTAGGTGGAAAAAGTCCTGTAGCTGTTTTTGATGATGCTAAACAAGAAAATGCAATTAATGGAATAACTGCTGGAATATTTGGAGCAAGTGGTCAAAGTTGTATAGCAGGTTCAAGGTTATACTTACAAAAAGGAATTTATAACGAATTTTTAGATAAGTTAGCATCAAGAGCAGAAAAAATTAAAATAGGTGCTCCAATGGACTCTGATACTGAAATGGGTCCCTTAAGTAACTTTAAACAATTAGAAGTAATAGAAAAAAATATTAAATTAACTGTTGAACAAGGTGGAAAAATTAAATGCGGTGGTAAAAGACATCCTTTTTCAAATGAAGGTTATTATTTCCCACCAACAATAATTGAGTGTGAAAATCATAATCTGCCAGCTGCTGAGAATGAACTTTTTGGCCCAGTATTATCAGTAATGAAATTTGATACTGAAAAAGAGGTAATAGAATTAATGAATGATAATCAATATGGTCTTTCTTCAGGTGTTTATACTAGTGATCTCGCAAGAGGAATGAGGGTATCTAATGCTATACGGGCAGGTATAACATTTGTAAATACTTACAGATTAATTTCTCCTTCAGCTCCTTTTGGAGGTATCAAGGATAGTGGATATGGAAAAGAAGCAGGAATTGACTCAATTAAAGACTATACAAGAGTGAAAACAACTTGGTTCTACACATCAGACGAACCTTCCCTAGACCCTTTCTCAATAAGATAATCCGTATCAATTAAACCATCTAAAATAGGATAATTTTGTCATTGAATATTAATTGTATTCATACTTAAATTGGCTTTTATAAATTGTTAACAATAAAGAGGAAGATAATGAGAAAACTATTTATCGCTGTATTTATGTTTGTATCAAGTTTTGGTTCAAATGTAATGGCAGACGGACATTCGATTAAAATGGGGATCATCTTAGGATTCACTGGTCCTATTGAATCTCTAACTCCAGCTATGGCTGCATCTGCAGAGCTTGCATTTAAAGAAGCTTCTGACTCAGGTTCGCTATTAGGTGGAAAAAAAATTGAGCCAGTAAGAGCAGACTCAACTTGTGTTGACTCAGCAGCGGCAACAGCTGCAGCTGAAGGATTAATTTCAGGTGGTGTAGCTGCAATTATGGGAGCAGACTGTTCAGGTGTAACTGGTGCTATTGCAACTAACGTTGCTGTACCAAATGGTGTAGTAATGATTTCGCCTTCAGCTACTTCTCCGGGATTAACAACTCTAGATGATAAAGGGTATTTCTTTAGAACTGCTCCATCAGATGCTAGAGGTGGCCAAATTTTAGCTGACATAACTAAAGATAGAAAAGTAAAAAGTGTTGCAATCACTTATACTAACAATGACTATGGTAAAGGTTTAGCTGATGTTTATAAAGCAGCAGTTGAGGCTCATGGTATTAAAGTTACAACTGTGACTGCTCACGAAGATGGAAAAGCAGATTACTCATCTGAAGTAGCAACTCTTGCTTCTGCTGGTGGTGATGCTGTAGCAGTTATTGGTTATCTTGACCAAGGAGGAAAAGGAATTATTCAAGCTTCTTTAGACTCTGGTGCGTTTGATAGATTTATTTTATCAGATGGTATGATTGGTCAATCTTTAGTTGATGCATTCGGAAAAGATTTAAGTAAATCATTTGGATCATTACCAGGTTCTACTGGTAAAGGTGCAGGTATATTTGCTGAAGTTGCAAAAGCTGGGGGTGTAGAAGCTTCTGGTCCTTACACAGGTGAATCTTACGATGCAGCTGCTTTAATCGTTCTTGCAATGCAAGCAGGTAACTCTGCTGACAGAGCATCAATTGCAAAAAATGTAATGGATGTTGCTAATGCTCCTGGAACTAAAATTTATCCAGGTGAACTTAAGAAAGGTTTAGACTTACTAGCAAAAGGTAAAAAGATTAATTACGAAGGTGCTACTGGAGTAACTTTTACTAGTGTTGGTGAAGCTGAAGGTTCTTTCTTAGAACAAGAAGTTAAAGGCGGAAAATTCAAAACTAAAAAACAAAGATAATTTTTATCTTAATTCAAAAAACCCCAGTAATTTAATTACTGGGGTTTTTTTTTAAATCAGCTTTTATAGTAGATAGAGCTATTATAATTAGAAAAATCAAACAGATTAAATTCATAGTTTTCCAGCTAGTTAGGCTTAGAAACACCCCAGCAGACAAACTCGCTACTGCTTGTATAGAATAAACAATTAAATCATTATATCCTTGAGCTCTAAATTTTTCCTCTTCTCTGTAACACAAAACAAGTAAGCTTGTTCCTGAAATGAATAGAAAGTTCCACCCTAGCCCCAGAAAAATAAGTGCAACCATATAGTTAATATAATTCTGTTCAAATAAACTAGTAATAATTGTGACTAAAAACAGTAAAACTCCCATATACATAATTTTACTATGACCAAATTTTTTAATTAAATTTCCTGTAACTAGTGAAGGTAAAAACATAGCTGCTATATGAAGCTGAATAACAAATCCAGTCTTAGACAAACTTATTTTCTCCATCAGATGCATACTAATAGGCGTTGCTGTCATTAAAAAAGTCATTACAGCATAGGCAAAAGCTGAAGCTACGAGCGCCTGTAGAAATCTAGGTTGAGATATAAGCTCAAAAAAACTTCTTCCAGTTTTATATTGATTACTAGATATCGTTTTTGGTTCCTTATAAAAAATTAAAAATATTATTGATGAGATCGATAAAATGGCGAGTGCAAGATAAGAACCTGCATACATATGATTTGAGATAAGTCCTTTAGAAATGTTTGCAATGTTTGGACCAATAAACGCCGAACCTATTCCTGCTAACAAAATGATAGAAATTGCTTTTGGTGCATAATCCTTATCCACAACCTCCACTGCTGCAAAACGATATTGATGGCTAAAAGCTATTCCTCCACCAATTAAAAAGCATCCTAAATTATATAAAACAAAGCTTTCTATAATTATAGAATATGCGGTTAAAAGAGATGCAAAGCATGTACCGATTGATGCATAAATAAATCCTAATTTTCGTCCAATTATACTCATTAACTTTGCAGCAAAAAAAGCAAATAACGCAATTCCAACAACTGACAAAGCCATTGGTAGAGTTGCTAAAGATTTTATTGGACTAAATTTAGAACCAATTATACCACTTAAAAAAACGGTGACTGGAGCAGCTGTAAAAGCAAAGATTTGACTTAAAATGAGTAACGAAAGATTTTTATTCATTAAAAGAATAAATACTTGTCAGCCATATACAAAGCCCAAGCAGCAGCAGCACCTAATATAATATATTTCATTATGTTTACTTTATTTCTATTTTTTCAGGAAGTATACCTTTAGGTCGGTACCTCATTATAAACAACAATCCTAATCCCATCAGTAAAAATCTGAAATAAGGGACACTTTCAATTAAGTGAGCTTTAAGTGCATTTGTTTCAGGAATTCCCGCAGTGAAAAAATTAATTAAAAATAAAGAAATTGGAGCCGCTTCAATCCATAAGAACCAAACAACAAATCCTCCTAAAATTGCTCCAAAATTATTTCCACTTCCTCCAACAATTACCATCACCCAGATCAAAAAAGTATATCTCATAGGTCTATAACTTCCTGGTGTAAATAATCCATCCTGAGTAACCAACATTGCACCAGCAATACCAACAATTGCTGAGCCTAAAATAAAAATTAATAAATGTTGTTTAACAACATTTTTACCCATGGCATTTGCAGCTTCCTCATTATCTCTTATTGCTCTCATCATTCTTCCCCAAGGAGAATAAAGAGCTTTTTGAGTTAAAATTAAAAGAATAATAACTACTACTAAGAATAATCCTGAATAACACAGTTTTACAAATACTGATGAACCTTCAATAACAAGTTGGTTTAAAGCAGCTTGTCTATCAGCTAAATTCTCAATTACACTTAATTTTCCTGCATTAAATTTTTCAACTAATTTAATAAACCAATCAGTAGTTTGCAGATCTAGTTCATAAGGTGCGGGTCTTTTTAATCCAATAACATTTTTGACCCCTCTTGTGAGCCAATCTTCATGTTTAATAATTGCAATAACAATTTCGGAAATAAGAAGAGTAGCAATAGCTAAATAATCTGCTCTAAGACCAAGCGCAACTTTTCCAACTATAAAAGCTAAACCCCCCGCAAAAAGAGCTCCAACTATCCAAGAAAATATAATTGGTAATCCAAATCCTCCTAAGAAACCAGTTTTAGCTGGATCTACTGCTTCAATTGCTTCTATGCCTGGCTCTGCAGAAAATCTAATAAGCAAAATACCTGAAATTATTATTGCAGCTATGCTGTATGTTCTGATTTTTGATTTTTCAAATCTTTTTAAAATAAACCTTATAACTAATACCATTACTACTATCAGCCATAATGACATTAGAATATCGAAACCTCCTGCCCTCCAGGCTTCTTGAACAGGATCGACAGATATCAATACTGCGGCTAAACCACCTAAAGCTGTATAACCCATAATTCCAAAATTAATTAAACCAGCGTACCCCCATTGAATATTCGCACCCATTGTCATGACTGCAGAAATCAAACAAAGATTAAATATTGATAAAGCAATATTCCAAGACTGAAATATCCCAACCATTAGAATAAGTGCCATCATGATGCTGTAAGCTGCAATTATATTTAGATTTTTTCTCACAATACTTTCCCCTTGAATATTCCTGAGGGCCTGTAAATTAAAACTATTACCAAGATAGAGAATGATACTGCAAACTTATAATCTGTAGATAGAAGTTGAACTAAACTATCTGGTTCCATACTTGCTGGTAAAACATACATAAAAAATTTCTTATAGGCATAAGTTAATAAAATTTCTGAAAAAGCAATTACATATCCACCTAAAAAAGCTCCAAATGGATTTCCAATTCCTCCAACAATTGCAGCAGCAAAAATAGGAAGCATATTATTAAAATAAGTGAATGGTTTAAAACTTTTATCTAAACCATACAAAGCTCCACCTATTGTAGCTAAAATTCCAGCAATTATCCAAGTAACTAAAACTATTTTTTTTGGGTCAATACCTGACAACAAAGCAAGATCTTCATTATCAGAATAAGCTTTCATGCTTTTTCCTGTTTTAGTTCTATTTAGGAACCAGAATAATAGAGAGACTAAAACTATTGTTACAAAAATTGTTATTACTTGAGTTGATTTTAATGCAAGCCCTTCATTTAAACCTGTCATCTCTTTGAATTCTCGAGCCTTAATAATGAATTTTTCTCCATCAAAAAATCTTCTATCAGCAGGTCCTATTATTATTCTTACTACGGCTTGAGTAACAAACATTACACCTATGCTTACCATTGCAAACTGAACTGGAGGGCTTTTCTGATATCTATAATATTTAAAGACAAATTTATCTATTAAAAGCATATACATAATCATAAAGATAATTCCAAATGGGATAGCTAACAAAGCGGTAGGTAAAACTCCTAAAGAAACACCTAATGATTGAAAATACCATGTAAATAAAATCGTTGCCATGGTTCCAAAAGACATCATGTCACCAGTTGCAAAATTAGCAAATCTTAAAATTCCATAAATGAGTGTAACAAAAATTGCACCTAACGCTAACTGAGAACCATAAGTTAATGCGGGAATAAAAATATAATTTAATAAAAGAATTATCGCATTTACAAAATCCATATTATCCTCCCAAAAAAGAGCTTCTTACTCTTGGATCGTCTAATAATTCTTTTCCAGTTCCTGAATAACGATTTTCTCCAGTAACTAGCACATAACCTCTATCTGAAATGCTTAAGGCTTGTTTTGCATTCTGTTCTACCATTAAGATAGCAACGTTCGTTCTTTTTACTTTTACAATATGATCAAATAATTCGTCCATCACAATTGGTGATACACCTGCGGTTGGCTCGTCTAACATTAAAACTGTGGGCTTAATCATTAAAGCTCTACCTAGAGCTACCTGTTGTCTTTGACCACCAGAAAGTTCACCGACAATTTGATTTCTTTTCTCTCTTAAAATTGGAAACAATTCGTAAATTTCCTCAATTATATTTTTGATTTCATCCTCAACAAGAAATGCACCCATTTCTAAATTTTCTTCAACAGTCATTCCTGCAAAAACATTTTTAGTCTGTGGGACAAAAGAAATACCTTGTTTAACTCTATCTTGAGGAGATAATTTAGAAATATCTTTGCCATCAATCTTTACTGATCCAGATTTTAAATTTAGTAAACCCAACATTGCTTTCATAGCAGTTGATTTACCAGCACCATTAGGCCCTAGAATAGAAACTATTTCACCTTTATTAACATTTACTGAACACGAACTAATAATGTCAGGACCATTACCATAACCACCTGTCATTTCTATTCCTTCAAAATATGCCATTAATTTGTATCCTTTAGTTTTGATCCTCTACCAAGATAACTTTCAATAACTTTTTCATCTTTTTTTGCCTCTTCAACACTTCCTTCAAATAAAACTGATCCTTCGGCCATAACAATCACTGGATCACACAACCTTCCAATAAAATCCATATCATGTTCAATCATACAAAAAGTATAACCCTTTTCTTTATTAAGTTTCTCTATTGCAGTCCCAAGATCTTTTAATAAAGTTCTATTAACTCCAGCTCCTACTTCATCTAATAAAACTAATTTTGCATCAACCATCATCGTTCTTCCAAGTTCTAGTAATTTTTTTTGCCCACCTGAAAGATTTCCAGCAAGCTCATTGGATAGATGTCCTAGATTTAAAAATTCAACTACTTCTTTCGCTTTCTCTTTAACCACTGCCTCTTCATTTGCAACCAAACCTGGTTTAAATAATGCGGTCATTATTTTTTCACCAGATTGATTTCCAGGGACCATCATTAAATTTTCCAAAACAGACAAATTTGAAAACTCATGTGCAATTTGAAATGTTCTTAACAGTCCCTTAGAGAATAATTCATATGACGGAACATCAGTAATATTTTCATCATCAAAAATAACATTTCCACCTGATGATTTTAAATTTCCAGCAATTAAATTGAATAAAGTAGTTTTACCAGATCCATTTGGTCCAATAATGCCAGTGATTGTTCCTCTTTTAACTTTTATTGAACAATCTGAAACAGCAGCTAATCCCCCAAAATATTTGCTTAAATTATTAATCTCTAAAATATTTTCAGACATTTGATTTATTTGTTCAGTCTTCTGTGAATACTATTTAAAGTTTTTTCTAGAGATTTATAAAAACCAGCTTTAGTTAATTCTTTTACACCTTGTTCATTTAATCCTCTAGGTGTTTGAGATTCTTTAACTAAATTTTTTAAATGTTCTTTTGAATTTTCAACAGCATCTTGAGACAATGCTAAAAACAGAGAAGTGATATATTTTTGAGCATTATCTCTTTTAACTCCTCTTTTTACCAACCAATCAGTCATTACTCTCAATACTTCATAAAAAGGTGCCATCATTCCTGAGGTTGACCAAAAGTTAGTTGAGGATTTTTCATTTTTAATTTCTACAGTTGTGCCCAAATTATTAAAAAATGCTTTAACTTTCGAATTAGGAGGACAAATAGGTACCGGACCTTTCTTTAATGAAATCGGAGGTAAAGGTATTGCTCTTACAATCTTTGCTTTTACTTTAATCGCTTTTTTTAATTGAGATAAAGTAATTGTCGATATAAAGCTTACAACAATTTGAGTCGATTTAAATTTTAAATCTTTAATAATTTTTTTACCAACAGTAGGTGTAACAGATAAAAATACCCAGTTGGATTGATCTACAATTTGCTGATTATCCTTAGCGATAACTATTTTTTTGAACTTTCTTTTTAAACCATGAGCTATTTTTTTATTTCTAGGTGAAATAATTATTTTTTTATAGGAAATTTTTGATTTACATATTCCAGTGATCACTGAGGCTGCAATTTTTCCTGTACCGATAAAACCTAAAATCATAATTTTTGATTACTTTATATTGATTATATTGAATTAATTAACAAAAAAAGAACCTCTAATTCTGAGTAATTCTCTGCTTAATTCCTTATTTTCTTTGAACGGCTTTCTACCATGAAGCCAGAAATAATTATTTGCTATTACAGAGTAACCGACAGGTAATTTTATAATTATTTTATTTTTACTTTCCTCTAATCCATCAGATAATCTTTGTAAAAAATTTCCTTGATCCATATTTTGAGGTTCTGGAAATTGATCTATATAAGATATCGTTGGTCTTCCCTCTTCATCTGAAGAAAAAACTGGATGTTCAACCTTGTAGTCTATATTTTTACTTTTAGGAGAACCCCAAACAAAATTTTGTTTTCCAACTGGATCCTTATACAATTCATCACAATGCTCCCAATCATCAAGATGCAACATCGCTGTTTCTCCACCTTCTACATTTTGTTCATCAATTTTTGTCATTATTAACCAATCAGTAATATCTTTGACATAAGTTCCATCTGTATGAAGATCCATATTCCTATAAGCTTTTCTTAAATAAGAGTCACTACTATCTTCATGCTTAACATGAAAACGAGCATAATATTTTCCTGCCATGGCATCATGATTTGGTACTCCTATAAGATGAGCTATTGCAGTTGATAGCTTAACCAAAAAGGTATCATTAATTTTTGTAGTAATATTTTTTGGTCCAATAATAAAGCAACCTATTGATCTATCTCTAATAATAGAATTCATTAACTGACTTAATTTATTATTTGTCAAATCGTCTAAACTTTTGGCTAAAGTAAATCTTGTAAAAGGTTTAAGCTCCAATGCTGTTAAATCAAATTTATTAAAAGGGGAAATTAACTTATCTATAATTTCATTTTCAAGACTTATTTTTACAATCCTTTTTGATTGGTCATGTTCTTGAATATTTATGCCAGTAATATTTTGCATTCTAAATTTTATTTTACCTTATTTTATAAATCAATTTAATCAGATATAATTGTTAATTATTGCCATACAAATAGCTGAGAAAATTGTAGGATAAACAAAGTTTTTCTTGGACATAAAAAAAACAAACAAAGATAATATTACTACAATAAATCTACTTGCATAACTTGCGTCTATTAAAACGCCAGCAGGAAAAATTATAGTTCTTGCTATTAATGCTGCTAAAGTTGCATAGGCTAAACAATTAAACCACTTAAACAGTTTTGATGTTTCCTTAATACCTTGAGAGGTGAGAGCACCTAAAAATCTAGATAAAAATGTTGCTAAAGATGTAACTAAAATTGCATAAACGATATTAGCTGACATTATACTCTCCAACTAAATAGGCTATTGTTCCACCAATTACACCTGCTAAAAGAATTGACCACTCAGGTGAAAATAAATAAATAATTGGACCTAAAATTATACCCAGTAAGACAGATAATATAACTTGTATAGTTTTTGATGCACCAACCATCATGCATAAAAAATATACTGGATTAAGAATTGCCAATCCAATCATCATATCTTTGTTCATGAATTCTGAAAAATAAAAACCTATAAATGTTCCAATAACAGAAACACTTACTGTTGCGCTTCCAATTCCAATCCAATAATCAATTCTGTGCTCTTTTGGAATTTTCTTATAATTACTTTTCATAATTAACCATGCGGAAACAGCAATAAAATGACAAGAAAAGTAATACTTCCACTTAGGTTGGGATTTGTGCATCATTAAAGGAAATAAAGATACAGCCATAGGATAAAGACGAGCATTTACAAACCAAACTGCTAGAAAAATATTTAATAAAGATGCTCCAATCAACATAGACTCTGCCATCACCAATGAACCTGGTAAAGCATAAGTTAAAACAGTTGAAAAAATACTTTCTTGAATATTGAAACCTAAATTTTTAAACAAAGCACCAATAGCTATAAAGCAACAAGTAAGAGCTATTGCAGGACTGTCGTGAGTAAATATAGATCTATATCCTTTAAGGAAAAAATTTTTATTTATCATTATCCACCAAGGAATAATCTACCTACGTCAGGATTTTGAAGCAACTCATCACCCTTGCCTGCTATTGCAGTTTGTCCTGACACCAAAACATATCCTATATCTGAAAATTCTAATCCTTTCTTAGCATTTTGCTCAACTAAGATAATGGTTTTTTTTTCATTTTGCTGAAGATCTCTTAGAATTTCAAAAACCATATCTATATACCTGGGCTCCAAACCAATTGATGGTTCATCTACAAGTAATACTGAAGGCTTCATCACAAGTGCTCTTGATATTTCTAACAATCTTCTCTCACCCCCAGATAAAACCTTGGCTGGTTGATTCCTTCTATTTCTTAGCCTTTCATATTTTTCAAAAATTCTCTCTGCCTCCTCATAAGACTCATCAGTTTTGTCTTTTATATAACCACCCATAAGCAAATTTTCCTCAACTGTCATATCTGGAAAGACTGAATTATCTTGCAGTATGTATGCAATCCCCACTGATTTTAATTTTTCAGCTGGAGATAAGTTTGTTATTTCTTTACCTTCAATTTCAATTTGACCAGAAAAAATATTTGTAAATCCATAAATTGAGTGAAGAATTGTAGATTTACCTGCGCCATTAGGTCCAATCAGACATAAAGACTGAGCTTTATTTACGAATAAATCAAAGTTATGTAAAATTTCCATTTTTCCATAACCTGCATTTAAATTTTTAATAGTTAAATGAATTTCATTAGGTGATAATTTTTTTAAATCTTCTGGTGTTGGAGCTTTTCCTAGTACTTCATATTGATTAGCCATTATTGAGCTCCTAAATACGCGTCAATTACACGTTTATCGTTTTTAATTTCCTCAGGTGATCCATTAGCAAGCATTTTTCCATGAGCTAAACAAAAAATATTTTCTGCTAATTGCATGATTACTCTCATATTGTGCTCAATAACTAAAAGAGTAATTCCAAAATCTTGATTTACTTTAATTAATCTATCGATAATTCCATTGATTAATGTTGGATTTATCCCGGCTGTGGGCTCATCTAATAGTAACATTTCAGGTTCGTTCATTAATGCCATTGCAAGTTCTAATAATTTTTGTTGTCCGAACGAAAGGTCTCCTGCTCGAAGCTTTCTTTTTTGAAATAATCCTACAAAATTCAATAAATTTTCAGCTTTATCTGTTAATTCTTGTGGAATTTTTGAAAATATTTTCATTAGATCTGCGTCACTACCTTTGTGGCTAATAAGCATATTTTCTATGCAATTAAGTTTTCCATAAATTCTAGTTTGTTGAAATGTTCTTAATAAACCTAGCTTAGCGATTACTGGCACCGGTAACTCGGAAACTTCTTTGCCGTTAAACTTTATAGATCCATTATCAATTGGATAAGTACCTACAATCGAATTGAATAACGTAGTTTTACCTGAACCATTTGGCCCAATTAATCCAACTATCTTCCCTTTTTCAACATTCATTGAAATGTCAACATTAGCTTTAACACCACCAAATGATTTACTTACATTGCTAACTTCTAAAATACTCATTTAAGTTCTACCTGTGCTTTACGATCTTTTTCATCGACTACTTCACCAAATCTCTCTGGATATTTTTCTCTTAACCATCCCATAATTCCTTCTGGGAAATAAATTACAATTACAACAATCAAAACCCCTAAAGCAACATACTGCCAACCTAAAAAGAATGTCCAAAAGCCCTCTTTAAATATATGAAAAACTGTTGCACCAATAATAGGACCCCAAAGTGTTCCTTTGCCTCCAAGTATTGCCATCAATACCATGAATACTCCCATCTCCCTTCCGTCGAATGCAACATCTGTAGAGTCGATATATCCAACTAAACCTCCCATTATTCCTCCTGCCAAACCGCAGAAGAATGCTGATATCATCCAACCAATAATTTTATATTTCATTGTTTCAATTCCCATAGCCTCAGCTTTATCCTCATTATCTCTAATAGCGTTAAGTATTAATTTAAATCTGGTTGTATAAATTGATCTAACAGTTACGAAGGTTAGAACTAAAACAAAAAAACTTAGGAAATAAAAAAATTCACCTCTTGAATCTAAACTTCCAACGTCAGGAAATGGTGGCGTTGTGAAACCTTGTCCAGCTCCAATGATTTCAATTCCTCCAGAAATCTCACCTGCAGCCACTCCTAATCCTAATGTACAAATTGCAAAATAATGTCCTCTTAGTCCTAAAATAGAATAACCAATTAAACCTGCCACAATAGTTGGTACAACTGCAGCAACTATCAATCCTACAGCCATTCCCTGAAAAAATTGTGCAGGAGTGTGTACAAATGTTTTCTCGCCACCACTTTCTGTCCACTCGGCTAGTGGGAAAAACATTCCAACTTGCACTGAAGCACATAGATACATACCAAGACCGTAAAAGAGAATATTTCCAAATGAATTATACCCCATTTCACCACCTTGAATATTCCAGGTAGTAGCAAGAACAATTAGTACACATAATATTGATAATTGAACTTTAAAAGCTGGAAAAATAAACGGAGCGGCTATACCAAGGATCAAAATCCCAATGTATAAAATTAAATTATTTTTCATTATTTTAAGTACTCTCTTTTTCTAGAAAGTTTGAATCTTCTATAAATAAGTATTAAAACTAAAAGCAAAAATACTGATCCTATTCTAAATTCTGTTCCTAAAATATAATCAGCAAATTCCTCAAATACACCCAATCCCATTCCTGACATTGCAACACCTGGTAAATTTCCTAATCCAGCTACAATAACAATCATAAATGATCTTATTGTGTAAGGTAAACCCATATAGGGATGGATTGTAAATGTTATAGATATTAAAGCACCTGCAACACCACAAAGGGCTGCATTAATTCCAAATGTTGCTGCATAAACTTTTTCTGTATCTACGCCTAATATCTTCGCTGCTCTTGCGTTTTGTGCTGTAGCCCTAATAGCACGTCCAAGTTTAGATTTTTTCATATAAATTACTAAACAAATAGCAAATAAAATACTTATAAAGGCTGAAAATATTTTTGAATTCGGCAACACAACATTATTATTAAATAACATTGTTGTTCCATAATCTGAATTTGCAAGAACAACGTCTGCTCCAAATGCAAAATTCATTAATTGCATGAAAAGAATACTTATTCCAAAAGTCGCTAAAATAGAGATAAATAAATCTCTATCTACTACTTTATTAATCACAAGTTTGTAAATTGCTATACCAACAAAATACATTATTACTGGAGCAACGATTACGCCCCAGGCTGGATGAATTCCATATAGATACATAAAATAAGCAATGTATCCACCTAATATAACAAGATCTCCTTGAGCAATATTAATTATATTCATTACACCCCATTGAAGTGCCATGCCATATGCAATCAATGCAAATAAAATTCCAAGTAAAATTCCGTCCAAGCATGCTTGAACAGAAATCATTGGATATTGGAAGACCATGAAATCCATATTGAGCCCTTTAAAAAAATACCCCCTATATATAATATATTAGGGGGTATTTATAGATTTGTTTTTATCTTTTAGACCAAGAAGGAATTGGGTGAATTAACTTAGCTGATGCCCATTTAGTTGGAGCAACAACTTTATTTTCACATTTTCCTGCATCGTCACACATTACTTGGAAAAGTACCATTGGCTTGTCAACATTCTGACCACCAGGTGCAAATTTTATGTTTCCATAAAAAGTTTGCATGTTAGTAGCTGCAAGAGCATCTCTTACTTTCTTTTGATCAAAAGAATTTGCTCTCTCGAATGCATCTTTAAATACCAATAGAGCAGCTGAAGATTCTGCTGCTTGATATGGAGGTGCATAACCAAACTCTTTAGTAAAGTCTGCATCATAAGTCATACCATCTTTAAAGAAATCATCTTTGTAAGTTAGTGTTTTGTGCCATTGAGAAGCGCATAAAGCGTACTGAGAGTTTTTACCATGTTGCTTTGATAGTTTAGCTGCATCGCAGTGTGTCATAGCCAACATTGGAACATCTACTTTCATCTCAGATATTTGTCTGATAGCAGTTAGAGCACCTTTAGTATGACCTGAAACAACTAAAACATCTGGTTTCATTTGTTTTACTTTAACTAATGTAGCAGCCATATCATTCAGCTCTTTCGGTAATTTATCATCAATTACTTTTTTAGAGCCAGTTCTCTTAATTGCATCTAACACACCAAGTCTTACGTCTTGAGAAAATGCATCTTGTTCAAACGCCATTGCAACGGTAACCCCTTTTCCATTATTCTTTTCAACTGCTAGATCTATAGCAACATCAAGATATAAGTTAGCGGGAGCTAATACAGCAAATAGATATTTGTAACCTTTAGTAAACAAAGATCTAGATGCACCATTTGCTTCAACCATTGGAACACCATATTTCTCAGTTACTGGAGCAATCGCTTTAGTTAAACCAGAACTGTAAGGGCCAAGCATGAACTCAACACCGTCTTGTGATATTAATCTTTCTGCAAGCTGTGCAGCTCTCTTAGGGTTTGATTCATCATCGTAATAAATAATGTCAAACTTATAAGTCTTTCCACCAACTTTAACACCACCCATGCTGTTAATTCTGTCAACGGCCATGTTATAACCATTTTGAGTATGAACACCATTAGATGAGTATTTACCTGTTAATGAAATTGCAGCACCTAAAATAATTTTGTCTCCAACAACTTTTGCAAAAGATGCTACTGAAGTTGAGAATAAAATTACTAATGCAGAAACAAAACTTAAAATTATTTTATTTAATCTCATTTTATTTCCTCTTTAATTAATTAATTATTATTAGATTAAATAAGAAATTTGATTTATTGCAAGTAGCAATAAAACCGCGAACAGATCTAATATTGTTGCATTACAACAATAATACAGGCAATAATTACTAAAACACTCGCAGAAATTGTATTAATTGTTTTTGGATTTGCGGTAATCCATTTTATTAATTTTTGTGCAAGTATTGCGTAACCAATCAAAGATAAAAAATCTAAAACAATATAAGTTGTAATTAAAATTATAAATTGTGCTAATAAATTTGAATTAAAATCAATAAATTGCGGGAAAATAAAAGGAAAAAACATCCAAGCCTTAGGACTTGTGCCGGCAACTAAGAAACCATCTCTAAAGAAAGATAAATTGCTTTTTTTAATTTCTCCTTCGCTAGAAATAGTTTTTGGACGTGATTTATAAATATCATATGCAAGATATAAAATATAAATTACTCCTATCCATTTAAATATATTTAAGATTGTTGAATTCTCAGAAAAAAAAGATCCTATTACAAAAATAACTAAAGTTGCCTGAATTAAATTTGCGGTTATATCACCTAATGCTGACCAAACACATTTTCCTACTCCATAATTCATTGAATAAGAGATAATTACAATTCTAGGGGTTCCCGGTGTGATGAATAAAAAAATTATAATTTGAAGGTAAAGAATAAAATCTAAGGGGAGCATAAAAGAAGATAGTCCTTAAAAACCGGGAGCTAAAGATGGCTAAGAAGGACTATCTAATACATAATATCAGAGGCTAAAAAAAATGCATTAAATTTTTTTTTCAAATATAAAGGATTTATGAAAAAAAAAGGTCACAGGCCAATTACTAAAGTCAAAAATCCAGAGCCCAAAATGGACGATCCGGATTGGATCATTTGGGCAGCTTGGGCAGATCGGATCACTTTCGAGGAAATCGAAAAAAAAACAGGTAAGAAAGAATCTGATGTAATTAAAATTATGCGAAGGTCTCTAAAACCATCATCTTTCAGGTTATGGAGAAAAAGAGTAAATCAAAAAAGTATAAAACATCGAAAAAAATTTGAATATTCTAGAAAAGAAATAGCTAGTAAAATTAAAAAAGGTGACTATCTATAACGTATGAAAAAAATTACTATGTATACAGGTCCGTTATGTAATTATTGTGAGGCTGCAAAAAGATTATTAACTAGAAATAACGCTCCTTATAATGAAATTGATATTTCAAAAGTTGATGGAGCAATGGATGAAATGATTAAGAAAGCTAATGGTAAAAGAACAATTCCTCAAATTTTTTTTGATGATCAGCACATTGGCGGTTATGACGAAGTAAGAGCATTAGAAAAAGAAAATAAACTTCAAGATCTTTTAAATAATTAACTCCATTCATCTAAAGCAAGTTGTTTCTTTGCTAATAAACTTAAATCTTCTAACTTAACTCTACCTTTATAATTAATTTCATAATCTTCAGCTGCAAAATCTGGTGGACTCTTTCCTTCTAAAAACTTTTTTGACTGTTTTATTGTATAATCAAGGTTTTTTTTACAATAAGGTGTTGCACCAACATAAATAACATTTGAATAATTATTTCCTGAATGTTTGTCTTCTACTGCATGAATAACGTCAGGATGCCACCATATTGTGTCACCTGGTTTCATTTTTGGAATAGAAATTAGTCCTTTTAAAAGTAATGAATGATAATCTTTGTTAACAGACAACGCTCTTCCAAGTTTCGATCCACATAATTCTTTTTCAGGAACATCGTCTTGTAATGCTCTTGTTAAAACATATGCCATTGCTTTTGCTACTGGTATTAATTCTAAAGTACCATCGTTAGGACCTTGTTCTGTTAACGCTGTCCAACCTTGAAAAGTTCTAAAAACATGTGCAACTGCAGGAGACTCGAACTCAATTGTTCTATCCCTGTATTTTGCATCAAAAGGATTATATTTTTCAAAGTTATCAGAAAAAATATCTTTATAAATTTCTTGATAATACTTATCGGTCCACCGCTCAATAGAGCCTGCATCACAGTGTGGTGATAAACCTAAAGTATCATCCCCTGGCTCTCTTCTCCTAACTCTATCAGCATAAGATAACTCTTTGTTAGGATTAAAAACCTCATATTCCTCATTTTTATAAATCCAAAGATTATTAAGCCATTTTTTTACCTTTGCCATTTGCTCTGAATGTCTTATTTCTATTTGTGCTTTAGACCAATAAAGACCATATATTTGAGGTTTACCTGATTTAAGATCACTAAAATATTTATCTAGATTAGCTTTCTTCTTTTGATCTTCATAATAATTATTTTCATCAATATACTTCTCTAATTGAAAGTTTAAATTTTCAATAAATTTGTCTTCAAAAACATCTCGAATTATTACACAGCCTCTTTTTTTTATATACTCTATTAGCTTGGTATTATTTTGATCTATCTGATTAATACTAATTTCTGGAATAATAGATTTGTTACTTTTTTTGAGATTTAATATTTCTTGTATTTCGCTTTCTATGAACTTTTCAATTTTGTTGAAATTTTCTCTATAATTTTTTGAGTGATTTCTGAGCTCTTCCTTAACTTTCTCAATATTAATATTTTCAAACATTAAATTTAGCTCTTAGGTTTAAAAACTAAACATACTCCATTGTTACAAAATCGTTTTCCTGTAGGTTCAGGTCCATCATCAAATATATGGCCATGGTGGCCTCCACATTTTTTACAATGATATTCAGTTCTTGCGTATCCTATATGGTGATCTGTTTTAGTTTCAAATACGTCAGGTAAAGATTCATAAAAAGAAGGCCAACCTGATCCACTCTCATACTTTGTTTTTGAATCAAATAATTTTTCACCACAATTTGCACAGTGAAAACTTCCTTCCCTTTTTTCATGATTGAGCTCACTTGATCCTGCTCGCTCAGTCCCTTCCTCAAATAAAATTAATTTTTGTTCTGCAGTTAAATTCGGATTTATTTTTTTTGTCATGATTATATATATTTAGCACAAGATTGGTGTAAGATTGAATGCAATTCAACAAGTTTATTAAAATCTTTATTATAGCCACCACCCAAAACTCCACAAAATGGTATTCGCTTAGAAAAAAAGTTTTCTACCACGAGCTCATCTCTCAATTTAATACCTTCATCAGAAATTTTTAATTTACCTAACCTGTCATTAAAATGAATATCTACACCAGCTATATAAAAAACAAAATCAAAATTTTCCTGATTTAACTCATTTAAATAATATTTAAGTGTTTTGATATAAGCGGTATCCTCTAAATTGTCCTCAAGCTCCACATCTAAATCACTATTTGATTTTTTAGCAGGATAATTAGTTTTAGAATGCATGCTAAATGTAAAGACACTTTTATTGTCTTTAAAAATTTCTGAATTTCCATTTCCTTGATGAACATCTAAATCAACAATTAAAATTTTATTGGCAAGGCCTCTATTAAGTAAATAATGTGATGCAACGGCTACATCGTTAAATACACAATAACCTGCGCCTCCATCATAACTTGCATGGTGACTACCACCTGCAGTGTTACAAGATATACCATAATTTATTGCAAGTTTAGATGCTAGCACAGTTCCACCAGTAGCAACTAAAGATCTTTGTACAACACTATCTACAAGTGGAAATCCAATTTTTTTTACTTCCTCTTTACTTAAGGTTTTATTTTTAATATCTAAAATATAATTTTTTGAATGTGCGTAGCTTAATGTTTCAAGCGAACAAGCTGATGGCTTATGAAATTTATTTACAATTTTATTTTTAATTAAGTAATTAGCTAATTCTCCAAATTTATTAATTGGAAATTTATGATCATCACCAATTTTAGCAAAATAATCTTCGTGATTAACAACAGGTAGCTCCATTTTTATTCTAGAACTCGAATTGGCTTTCCATTAACACAAGCCTCTAATCCTTCAATCATTTGATTGTAAAAAATACTATAATTTTCAGCTGTTACATAACCTATATGTGGCGTAAGCAATGCATTAGGTAAAAATCTGAGCTTATTATTTTCTGGCAAAGGCTCTTTATCGTAAACATCGATTCCTGCACCTGCGATCACATTAGTTGATAAAGCTATAATTAAATCATCCTCATTTACAATAGGTCCACGAGATGTGTTTATCAAAAAAGCTGTTTTTTTCATTTTATCCAATTCTTTTAAAGTAATGCAATCTTTGTATCTTTCCCCTCCTTGAACATGAATTGAAAGTACATCAGAATTTGTAATTAAATCTTCTTTACTGCAAGGTAATACGTCTAATTCTTTACACTTATCTAAGTTAAGATTTTCACTCCAAGCCATCACCTGCATTCCAAAAGCTTTTCCAATTTTTGCAACTTCAGTTCCCACTCTACCCAAACCAATTAAACCTAAAATTTTTCCCTTTAACTCGATCCCAATGGTTGTTTGCCAATAACCTTGGTACATATTATCAATCTCTTCTTTAAAATTTCTAGCCAAGCCAAGAATTAATGCCCATGTTAATTCTGGAGTTGGATTAACATTTATATCTGTACCACAAACTATGATTTTTCTTTTCTTGGCAGCTTCTAAATCAATAGATCTATTACGTAATCCACTTGTGATTACAAACTTTAAATCATTTAAATTATCAATTAAATTTTTTGTAATTGGAGTTCTTTCTCTCATTATTAATAAAGCTTCAAAATCAGCTAACTGATCAATTGCATCAGCCTCATCTAAAAAAGGTTCGCTAAAAATCTTAAACTCATACTTTCCTGACAGTTTTTCTAAATCTACAAACTGTTGAGCAACGTTTTGGTAATCATCTAATATAGCAACTTTAAGCATTTTTGACTTTCTTATTTGATAACAGTATTCCTGTAATAATAAAACAAGCGCCTAAAATATGATAAAACATAAATTTTTCACTAAAAAAAATCATCGCCATAATTGCACTTAAAATAGGCATTAAATGTAAAAAAACACCAGATCGATTTGCACCAATCATAGATATTCCTTTTATCCATAAAAGAAAAGATGCCAAACCTGGAAATAAAACCACATAAGATAGAATTAAAATAAATGGTAATTCTAAATTAATTCTAAATCCAATTTGATATTCAATAAAATAAATTGGTATCAAAAATACTAAACCAAAAGTAATTACTACTTGAAGTAATGATATTTGAGTTAATTCATATTTTTTTCCTTTTAGCAATGTGGAATATAAAGCCCATGAGAACATTGCTATAACCATTGTAATATCCCCTTTATTAAAATCCAAATTTTTTAATATCTCTATATTTGCTTTTGTTATAATCATAATTACACCGACAAAAGAAAACACTACACCTATAATTTGAAAAACATTTGTCTTTTCAATTTTTAAAATTGAAGAAAACAACATTATCATCACAGGTATCGTTGAAATCATTAAAACTCCGCTAATCACCTGAGTAAAATTTAATGAATAGTAAACAATTGAATTAAATACTGTAATACTCGTAACTCCCAAAACAATGAAAAGCTTATAGTTTTTAATTATATAGTTTCTTTTTTTTAATATTTCAGGAATTGTAAAAGGTGCTAAAATTAACCAAGCAAAAAACCATCGGTAAAAATTTAGTGAAAAAGGTGGAACTTCATAGAAACTTGCAAATTTACCTACTACAAAATTTCCTGCCCAGAAAGTTACGGTTAAAAATAGATATAAATAAGCTAAAAAATTATTATCTTTAGTCACTTAACTAAATCTAAGCGAACTATAAGGTTTTAAATCTAAATTTGTATTTTCGTTCGCTATCATCCCTGAAACAATCTTTCCAGAAATTGGACCTAAAGTCCATCCTAAATGATGATGCCCAAAACAATAATAAATATTTTTGTAATTTTTTGATGGCCCCATAACAGGTAAAAAATCTGGTAAAGTTGGTCTAAATCCTAGCCACTCATCATCATGTTCAGGTAAATCACCAAGCATATATTTTGCATTATTTATCAAATTTTTTACTCTTGATTTAGATAATGGATTGTCTAATCCGCCAAATTCTACAGTTCCAACAACTCTTAAACCTTGTTCCATCGGTGTAATTCCAAATCCACGGTTGGAAAATATTACAGGTCTACTTAATAAATGATCACAATTTTTGAAATGAACATGATATCCACGCTCTGTATCTAAAGGTATTTTTTCGCCAAGATTGTCTGTAAGTTTTTTTGAAAAAGCTCCACAAGCTATTACTGCTTTATCAAAAACATAACTTTGAGTTTCGGTTTTAAAAACTGGTTTTTCTTCATCAAAACTTATATTTTTAATATTTACTTTGTTAAATTTTCCACCTTTTTTCAAAAATAAATCAAATAGTTTTAATAGAATTCTTTTTGGATTTCTTGCATGTCTTGCATAAGGATAATATACGCCAGCATGATAAAATGGTTTAATGTGTGGTTCAAGATCGTGTATTTCAGCTTTGGTAACTAATTGTTGTTCAACACCCAATTCTTCTCTTACTTTAATTTCTAATTCTCTACTTTTTAAATCTTTATCGTTCCATATATAAAGAATTCCTTTGTTTTCTACTAAACCTTCCAAGTCTAACTCTTCAAATAATTCATCATATGCAGGTAAAGCTAGATCTAAAATTTGATGCATATTTTTAGCAGTATGCATCATTTTGGTTTTAGTAGTATTCATTATAAATTTTATAAACCATGGAATCATTTTAGGAACATAATTCCATTTTAAAGCAAGTGGACCTGAAGAACTAAGCAGCATTGCAGGCACATCTGCTAGAACATCAGTCCTGTTTAAAGAGAGAGATGCATAAGGTGAAAAGTGACCTGCATTACCATAAGAGGCGGCTTGGCTACCTGGGTTGTCTCTGTCAAAGATAGTTACATTGAATCCTTTTTTTTGAAGAAACAAAGCGTTAGATACACCTTGAATTCCTGCTCCAACTATTCCTACTTTAAGATTTTTGTTCATAAAATTGTTATACAAGTAAATATTAAATTATCAGGGTGACAAATTATGCAATCATTTGTTTATGATTAATTTTTGCACTCAATACTATGCCAAAACCAATCATGGTGGCTAACATCGAAGAACCTCCATACGACATGATAGGTAATGGAGAACCAACTATAGGTAGCAGACCCAAAACCATAGATAAATTTACCACAATATAAATAAAAATTGCAAAAGCATAACCAAAACAAAAAAGTCTAGCAAAATTACTTCTCGAAATAGCTCCTATTCTTACAATTCTAAAAATTATTATTGTGTATAATATCAAAAGACCAACTGAGCCTATAAAACCAAACTCTTCCGAAAATAAAGTAAATATAAAATCTGTATGTTTTTCAGGAAGAAAATCTAAATAGCTCTGGGTTCCTTTTAAGAAACCTTTTCCGTTAAGGCCACCTGAACCAATAGCTATTTTTGACTGTATAATTTGATATCCAGCACCCAATGGATCTCTATCTGGATCTAAAAAGGTTAATATTCTTAGTTTTTGATATGGTTTAAGAAATGAGATTATAAATGGAAGCGAAATTAAGAAAGTAATAAATGAGTATATAAAATATTTAATTTTCATTCCTGCTAACCACAAAATAATTAATCCACTTAAAGCAATTAATATAGATGTACCAAGATCAGGTTGAGAAATTACAAAAATTATTGGAGTTATTATAATCGATAACACAATAGTTATACTCGTAAATGAATTAACATTTTCTATTTTTAATCTATGAAAATATTTTGCAAGGCACATTATGATTGCTACTTTCATAAGTTCCGACGGTTGCAGAACAAATAAATAAAGGTCCATCCATCTTTGTGAACCAGAGGACTTTATTCCAAAAAATGAGACATAAATTAATAATAGTATTACTATAACGTAAATTATATAAGAAAAATTATGCCAAAATTTTATATTGAAGAAAGCTACAAAAATCATTAGAGGAAAAAAAACTGCAAGTTTTACAAAATGATTTTTTGTATGAAAAAGTATTTCACCACCATCTGTAGAATACATAACAAAAACACTTAATACAGAAAGAAGAATAACAGAAATCAATAATATATAGTCTAGGTTTTTTATTTTTTGAAATAATGTAATCTCATTATTCAATCTATCGTGCTGAAACATTTAAACAGTAATCCTCTCAAAATTTGATTGTTTATTTCTTAAATCATGTCTATCGATAATTAATTTAAATAATTTTTTTGCAATTGGTGCTGCCGCTTTACTTCCTGAACCACCATGCTCAACAATTATACTAAGCGCATATCTCGGGTTGACATATGGGCCATAGGCAACATACAAAGCATGATCTCTATCTTTGTATGGTATTTGCTCTAATTCTAAATCCAATTCCCTCTCTCTTTTACTAATTCTCTTTACCTGAGCTGTTCCAGTTTTTCCTGCAAATTGATATTTAGGGTTATCAATTCTTGATTTATATGAGGTTCCAAATCTCTCATTTGTTGAAGCAAACATTGCTTCTTGAACAATCTTAATATTTTTTTTGTCTATAAATAACTTTTTATCTAACAATTCCTGAGAATCAGCATCAAATAATAACCCACTTTCCATTGATTGTTTTGCATCTTCGTAAGAAACTGGATTACTGTCCACAATTATTTTTGGTTTTATAGCATATCCTCCATTTGCAATTTGAGCAGTCATCATACAAAGTTGTAAAGGAGTTGTTTGTGTATAGCCTTGCCCAATACCTGTTATTAAGGTCTCACCTAATACCCAGCCTTTGCCAAGATTATTTTTTTTCCATACTGTATTTGGGAATAATCCTTTTTTTTCATTATCAAAATATTCACCTAATACTTTTTTTCCTAAACCAAATTTTTCAGCTGTTTTATTTAATCGATCTACACCTAACAATCTTGCAACCTCATAAAAATATGTATCACACGATTGTTTCATTGCATTTTTTAAACTTACCCAACCATGTCCTTTTTCCTTCCAACAGTGAAATGTTTGTCCATACAGCTCCATTTTTCCTGTGCATTTAACTTTAAACTTTGTGTCTATTACCTTGTTTTCTAAAGCTGAAAGAGCAACAATTGGTTTTATAGTTGAACCTGGGGAGTAGAGGCCTGAAAGAGTTTTATTAATTAATGGTTTTAAGGGGTTATTTCTAATTAATTGCCATTCATCTTGGCTTATGCCGAATAAAAATAAATTTGGATCATAAGATGGAGATGAATACATCGCAATAATATCTCCAGTGTAAATATCCATTACACTAATTGATCCTGCTTTTTCATTTAACAGTTCTCCACAAGCTTTTTGTATTTCTGTATCAACAGTTAAACGTATTTTTGATCCTTGCTGTCCTTTTTGATGCTCAAGTTGATTAATTCTTTTACCATAAGCATTGACTTCATATCTTTGAATAGCATTTGTCCCAATTAAATGATTTTCAAGTCTTTTCTCTAAGCCCAATTTTCCAATTTTCATTCCTGGTACAAATCTTTCTTGGATGGTTTCATTTTCTAAAATTTCTTGTTCATTTGGTTGACTTACATATCCAAGAACATGTGTGTATATATCGTTAAATGGATAGTTTCTGGAGATTGTCATTACGGGTTTAACACCTACAAGATCGTATAAATAATTATTAATTTTTACAAATTGACTCCAACTTAAATTTTCAGAAACAATAATGCTATCCCACGGTTTTAACTCTGCTTTTAATTTATTTATTCTTGCAATTCTTTTGTCACTTAGATTTAAAAGATTTTTCAATCTAACTAATAAATAATTAAAATTCTCAACTTGCTCTGGAATTATGTGTAATTGATAAACTTTTAAATTTCCTGCAATTACATTTCCAAAATAATCAACTATATTTCCTCTTGTAGGTGGGAGTTTCCATTCTCTAATTCTATTCTTGTCTGAAAGAGTAAGATATTTTTTATTTTCGTTTATTTGAAGAGAAAATAAACGAGCAACGATTCCAAGAAATACTACTACTTTTGCTGCTCCGATTATGAACATCCGTCTATTAATTACATCAGTTTTTCTTATTCCTGAATTAGATTTAATCATTTGTTTGATATAAAATTCTTTCGTTTAAAAAGTTAAAAAATAAAAAAAATATTGGATAAAATAAAAAAGTAAAACCTGAGTTAATTAAATAATTAGTGTAATCAACTTTTATTAAAAAGATTAAATCCAAAATAATTACTTGAATTGAATTTATTAGTAAAATTGTGAATAATAATGATATCCAGTCCTTCATAAAGTTTGGTGATAAGGTAATATTTCTTATATAGGCTGTTACAGAGCAAAGAATAAGGTAACAAAAACTACTAATTCCTATTGGTATACCAATTACAACATCATTAATTATTCCTGCAAAGAAAATTGCTAGATAACCTAATTGATCAGGATTTCTTAAAGTCCAAAAGAAAATTAATAGATGAACGAAATTAAAAGCAAAATAATCAAGTTTTAAGTAATTAAAATCAAATTCATTAAATACAGAAAAAAATAACATTATAAATGGTACGTAGGATAAGAATATTTTTAAAAAAGGACTTTTATTAAGTGATGACATTATTCTTCTCCACCTATTTTATAAGAAACTATTTTTACATAGTTGAGTTGTGTAAAATCAGAAAAAAAATTAATTTTTCCCTCTGATATGTTGTTAATTTTTCCAATTGGTATACCAGGTTTGAATAAACCACCAAGACCTGAGGTGTAAGCAAAAATTTCTTTATTTTTAAAATCTTCTCTAAATTCTTCTTGAGTATGTTCAATTTTTCCAAAATCACTTCCTGTACCAGAAATTACAGCTTGTATATCATCTGGCTCTAATACAGATGGTATTTTACTATTAAGATCAGACAAAAGTAATGCCCTTGAATTAGTATAATTAACTTCAATTATTTGGCCAACTAGATAAACATCATCAATAACAGCCATTCCAATTTTTACTTTATCTTTTGTGCCTTTATTTAATACTACTGATTTTAAATATGGACTGTCTTTATCAATTAAAACTCTGGCAAATATTTCTTGTGAATTTATACTTTCATCAAGTAACTCTCTAAGTTTTTCATTTTCTGCAGTTAAAAACTCATTTTGTAATTTAAGTTGGTCAGAATTTTCTATTTTAATTAATTCTTTCTGATGACTTTCATACAAATCCATATGTGATTTGAATTTTGATGTTACTTCTTTTAATTTATTTTCTGGGATTGATACAATATGAGATGATCTATAAATTACTTCATTAATTCCTAATTTAACAAATTGTATTGCTTTAAAATTTAAATTACTTAGAACAATTACAAAAATTGATAAAACAATTAAAGTTAGTAAAGAAAATTTTTGCTTATCTTTTTTTTTTAAAAAAGCTGACCTAATGGCAATTACAAAATCATCTCTGCCAGTAGCCATTTTTCCTAATATTCAGATAACATAGTAGAAAAAGTTTCTTCCTGATCCAAAGCTTTACCTGTACCAACAGCTACACAAGATAATGGATCATCTGCTATATGAACTGGTAAACCTGTTTCTTTAGAAAACCTTTTATCGATATTTTTTAACAATGCACCACCACCTGTTAAAGTTAAACCCATATCAACTAAATCAGCTGACAACTCAGGTGGAGTATTTTCTAACGCATCTTTAATTGCACCAACCATTTGCTTCATAATATCGTTTAGTGCTTCAGCAGTATCTTCCTCTGTAATATTAACTTCCTTTGGAGTACCTGATCTTAAATCTCTTCCTTTAACTGGATAAGTATTTGTTCCCGTTGGTACAGCTGTTCCCATTTCTTTTTTTATTTTTTCAGCAGTAGTATCGCCAATTAATAAATTGTATTCTTTTCTCATATAATCTACGATTGCTGTATCCATTGAGTCACCTGCAACTCTTAAAGATTTAGAGTAAACTAATCCACCTAAAGACATTACTGCGATTTCACTTGTACCCCCTCCAATATCTACAATCATTGAACCAGTTGCTTCTGAAATTGGCAGATTTGCTCCAATAGCTGCTGCAATTGGTTCTTCAATTAACTGAACTCTTCTTGCACCTGCTGCTAGAGCACTATCTTGGATTGCTTTTCTTTCAACTGGCGTTGAACCAGTTGGTACACAAATTAAAATTCTAGGGTTAGCAAATGTACTTCCTTTGTGAACTTTTTTAATAAAATGTTTGATCATTTCTTCGGTGACTATAAAATCTGCGATGACACCATCTCTTAAAGGTCTAATTGCACTAATGTTACCTGGAGTTCTTCCAAGCATTGTTTTCGCTTCATCTCCAACAGCTAATACATTTTTCTTTCCACCTTGATCAACTATCGCAACAACTGAAGGTTCATTAAGAACTACACCTTGACCCTTTAAAACTACAAGTGTATTTGCTGTTCCAAGATCAATTGCCATATCTTGGCTCCATATTTTTTTAACACTGCTAAATAACCCCATTATATCCCTCTTACTTTCTGACTATCTTGCTCCATAGGAGCTGTTTTATCTCGTTTGATTATCATTTTATTTAATGCATTTATGTAAGCATTTGCTGATGCAACCAAAGTATCTGTATCAGCTGCTTGACCAACAGTTGTTTTGCCTTTCTCCTCAATTTTAACACTTACTGTTGCTTGTGCATCTGTTCCTTCTGTAACTGCATGAACTTGATAAAGCTGTAAGTTAACATCATGAGGATACAAAGTTTTTATACATTTAAATATTGCATCCACTGGACCATCTCCAGTTTCTGTGGCGTTTTTAACATCACCATAAACATCCAAAGTCATTTCTGCTTTTTGTGGTTCTCCTGTTCCAGCAAAAACTTTTAAAGATTTAAGAGTTATTGCATTTACTTTATTATCTATGATTAAACTATCGTCTACTAAAGCAATAATATCTTCATCGTAAACATGTTTTTTCTTATCTGCTAAGACTTTGAATTTTGCAAATGCATTTCCTACTACATCGTCAGTCAAATCTGGATAGCCTAAGCTGTTTAACTTATCTTTAAACGCATGTCGACCAGAATGCTTTCCCATTACTAATGATGTTTGTTTAACCCCTACACTTTCAGGTGTCATTATCTCGTATGTTTGTCTGTTTTTTAACATTCCATCCTGGTGAATTCCTGCTTCATGAGCAAAAGCATTTTTTCCAACTATTGCTTTATTATATTGAACAGGAAATCCTGTTGCGTTTGAAACAATTTTTGAAGCTTTGCTTAAAAGTGTTGTATTAATTCCAGTTTCATATGGCATTAAATCAGGTCTTGTTTTAATTGCCATAACAACTTCCTCAAGAGCAGCATTTCCTGCTCTTTCTCCTAATCCATTTATTGTACATTCAATTTGTCTTGCTCCAGCTTGAACTCCGGCTAACGAGTTAGCTACTGCTAAACCTAAATCATTATGACAATGAGTTGATAAAATTGCTTTATCAATATTTGGAACTTTATTTAATAAAGTTTCTATAATTGTAGTAAACTCAGATGGTATTGTGTAACCCACAGTATCAGGAATATTAATTGTTGTAGCTCCATTTTTAATTGCAAGTTCTACAGTTTTACACATGTAGTCCATATCAGTCCTCGTTCCATCTTCACAAGACCATTCAACGTCATCAGTAAACTTTCTTGCATAAGCAACATGTTTTCCAATCGATTCATAAACATCTTCTGGGGACATATTTAATTTATGCTTCATGTGTAAAGGGCTTGTAGAAATAAATGTATGTATTCTAAATCTTGGTGCATGCTTTAGAGCTTCATAAGCTCTATCAATATCTTTTACTGAATGTCTTGAAAGTCCTGCGGGAATAGAATTTTTTAAAATTTTACTTACTTCTGAAACAGCTTCAAAATCCCCTGGTGAAGCTATTGGAAAACCTGCTTCAATTATGTCTATACCTAATTCATCAAACACTCTAGCGATTTGAATTTTTTCTTCTAAACTCATAGACGCTCCTGGCGATTGCTCACCATCTCGCATAGTAGTATCAAATATAAAGACTCTATCTTTATTGCTCATAACTAAAAT
This sequence comes from uncultured Pelagibacteraceae bacterium, assembly GCA_902590535.1. Taxonomy (GTDB): domain Bacteria; phylum Pseudomonadota; class Alphaproteobacteria; order Pelagibacterales; family Pelagibacteraceae; genus Pelagibacter. The sequence continues at coordinate 53,193 of CACIXF010000001.1, read as the reverse complement.
TTTTAGAAAATCTATAATACAATCTATGAGAGAGATTGCAAAATAATTAGTTAAATAATCAATTTTAATCGACCATTTTAGGCTTACGAAAAATTAATTATAAATAGACTCAATTTTAGGCATTAACCGTAAAAGCTCTTTTGTGTATTCATGGTCGGGTTTTAAAAATAAATCCTCAGTGTTTGAAACCTCACACAATTTGCCATCTTTTAAGACTCCAATTCTATCGCACATTTGTCTAACAACCGGTAGGTCATGGCTAATAAATAAAATTGTTAAATTTAATTGTTCTTGTAGATCTTTAAGTAAATTTAATATTTGGGCTTGTATACTTACATCCAAAGCAGAGGTAGGTTCGTCACAAACCAAAAGTCTTGGTTGTGTGGCAAGTGCTCTTGCAATTGATATTCTCTGTCTCTGTCCTCCTGAAAATTCATGTGGATATCGATCTGCAGATTTTTGAGTTAATTCTACAGACTCAAGTAAGTCATAAATATAATTATTTAAATCTATATTTGATATGGATGGGTTGTGAAGTGTGATTGGTTCTGCAATTATATCTTTCACTTTTAATCTTCCATTTAGTGAAGAATAAGGATCTTGAAATATCATTTGAATTTGTTTTCTAAATTTCATTAATTCTGATCTTTGTTTTATTTTTGTAACACAAACGTTGTCAAAGTAGATATTTCCAGAAGAAGGTTTAAATAAATTTACAATCATTTTTGCAATTGTAGATTTTCCACTTCCACTTTCTCCCACTAAGCCAAAAGACTCACCTTCTTTTATGTCAAAAGAAACATCATTAACAGCCATCACAGAATTCTTAGAACTTTCTGTAAAAAAATTATCGTCAAAACTTTTACTCAAATTTTTTATCTGTACTAAATCCTGATCTATTATTACTTTTTTTGTCCATCTATTTAATATTTTGATATTATTTTCTTTTTTGTCACTGTTTTCTTTTTCAACTATTACAAATCTTGAAATTTTTTTGTTAGTTGGTGGAACTGAACTTACTAAGCTTTTAGTATAATTTTCTTGTGGTTTGGTTAATATTTTTTTGGTTTCACCAATTTCAACTAAATTGCCACTTTTCATAACTGCAACTCGATCTGCAGTTTCAGCTATAACCCCCATGTCATGAGTAATTAAGATAACAGCAAGATTTCTTTCTTTTGTTAATTTTTTAATAAGTTCTAAAATCTGAGATTGAATTGATACATCTAAAGCTGTTGTTGGCTCATCTGCAATTAATAATTCTGGCTCGCAACATAGAGCTAAAGAAATTACTACTCTTTGTCTCATTCCACCTGAAAATTGATGAGGATAATTATCAAATCTTGCCTCTGCATCTTTTATACCAACCTCTTTTAATAAGTTTATGGATTTATTTTTTGCTTCTTCTTTGCTTAATTTAAGATGAGTTTGAATTGTTTCAATTAACTGTTCACCCACAGTAAGAATTGGGTTTAGTGAAGTTTGTGGATCTTGAAATATCAATCCAATTTTATTTCCCCTATATTTAACAATACTTTCAGAATTTTCGTGAATGTTAAGATCACCTAAAATAACTGAGCCACTAGATACTTTGCCCGGTTCATCAATTAAATTTATAATAGCATTTCCTACGGTGCTTTTTCCTGAGCCAGACTCTCCAACTAGTCCTAAAATTTCTCCTTTGTTAACGTCGATATTTACATTTTTAGCAGCGTAAACTGTTTCTTTTCTCATTTGATAATCAACACTAAGATTATTTATTTTTAAAAATGTCATTTTTTTAATTTTGGATTTAAAGTATCTCTCATCCAATCCCCTAATAAATTTATTGAAAATGCTAAAATAACCAAGAAAATTGCTGGAAAAAAAGTAATCCACCATTCTCCTGAAAATAAAAAGTCATTACCAAGTCGTATCAATGTTCCTAAAGAAGGTGTTGTTGGTGGTACACCAACTCCTAAAAAACTTAAAGTAGACTCAGCTAAAATAGCGAGAGCTAAACCAATAGTTCCGATTACCAAAATTGGTCTTAAAATATTTGGTAAGATATGTTTAAACATAATAATTATATTTGAAACCCCAATTATTGTTGATGCTGAAACATAATCTTTATTTTTTTCCACCAAAGTTGCAGCTCTTGAAACTCTAGCAAATTGTGGCCACTCTGAAATCCCGATTGCAAATATTAAAACATAGATTGCCATTTCATCATGCATTTCTCTCGAGATTAATCCTCTTGCTATTCCGTCAACCAACAATGCCATTAAAATACTTGGTACTGTTAACTGAACATCAGTTAACCTCATTACTATCATTTCATATTTTCCCCCAAAAAATCCCGCTGTTAATCCCAATCCAACTCCAAGAATTAAGCTAAAAATTATCGCAGAAAAACCTACTATTAAAGAAATTCTACATCCATACAAAATTGTTGATAACATATCTCTTCCTTGTCCATCAGTACCTAAAATAAATTTAGCAAGGCCATCTTCTGTCCATGAAGGTGGTGTGAATGCATCCATCAATGATAGAGAGGATGGGTCAAAGGGATTGTGAGGTGTTACGAGCTCAACAAAAAAAGAACAGAAAAAAATTATAAACAAGATAGTAGATGATACAATGGCAGTTGGCGATTTAATAAAGCTATGATAAATATCACTATCTTTTACTCTTTCCCAAGTACTTAAAGTTTTGTTATCCACTTGCTGCATCTCCTTTAACTCTTATTCTTGGATCAATTAAATAATAAAGAATATCAACTATAAAATTTATCATTACGAAAACAAAAGCTATAAATACTAAATAAGCTGACATGATTGGTATATCTACAAATTGAACTGCTTGAATAAATAAAAAGCCCATTCCAGGCCATTGAAAAACAGTTTCGGTAATAATTGAAAACGCAATTAAAGTTCCAATATTTATTCCTGCTATAGTTATTACAGGTATCAATCCATTTTTTAATGCATGTTTATATTTAATACTATTTTCGCTGATACCTCGAGCGCGTGCAAATTTAATATAATCTGTTTGTAATATTTCCATCATCTCTGCTCGCACAAGTCTGATGATATAAGTCATTTGGAAAAGGCTTAATGTTACTGAAGGAAGTATAATTGCTTTTAGCCCTGAAACTGTTAAAAAACCTGTAGTCCAAAAACCTAAATCAACAACTTCTCCTCTTCCAAAAGAGGGTAATATTCCTAAGATTACTGCAAATAAATATATAAATAATATACCAATTACAAATGTGGGAAGTGAAACTCCTAGCAAGGAGATGGCTAAGACAAAATCACTTAAAAAACCTTTTCGATTTATGCCTGTATAAACACCTAACAATGTACCGGTTATTAGTGCAATTAGTGCTGAAATAACCACAAGTTCAATAGTTGCAGGTAATCTTTCCACTATTAATTCTGAAACAGGTCTTCTTAATTGATATGAAATTCCAAACTCACCTTTAGAAGCATTAACTATAAATCTTGAAAACTGTACATGAATTGGATCCATTAAACCTAATGTTTCTCTTAATTCTGCTCTTTCCTCATCAGAAGTCTCTTCTCCAACCATGTTATTAATTGGATCTCCAACAAAATTAAATAAAGAGAAAGAAACAAAAGCGACAACCAACATCACCAAAGCAGATTGAAACAGCCTTTTAAAAAAATATTTTATCAATTTGTGAAGGTTTAAACTTACAAGCCCTTTAAAAATTTAAAGGGCTTGTAATAATTTTTAATTAGTTAAAACTAGCAGTTCTGAATAACGGTTCGTTATTCGGTCTGATAGGAACATTAACATTGCTTTTAGATGCCCAAGAAATTACTTGGTGATGTAAAGGAAGATAAGAAATATCATCTTTTACTATTTTCCAAGCTTTTGCAATTGCTGCATTTCTCTTATCTAAATCAACTTCACCTTCCATAACTCTAATTGCAGCATCAACATCTGCATTACTAAAGTTAACTTTGTTCCAGCTAGCACCAGACTCATATAAGTAATGGAAAACATAGTGACTATCTAAAGTTGGAACACCCCATCCTAGCATATAAAAATCACCTTGATCATCTTTAAGCTCTTTGAAGTGTTTACTTTTAGTTTGAGCAAATAAGTTAACGTTAACTCCAATTTTACCCAACATTCCAACAACAGCAGTACATATTGCCTCATCGTTTACATATCTGTCATTAGGACATCTAAGTTCAACGTCAAAACCATTAGGATAACCCGCATCAGCTAAAAGTTTTTTTGCAGCATTAACATCGTAAGGTAATCTTTTATCAAGATCAGCTGTATATCCATTTACACCTGGGAAAGTTATAATTCCTGCTGGTTCACTTAAACCTCTCATAACTTTTTTCTTGATCGCTTGAATATCAATTGCTTGATAGAGAGCTTGTCTTACTTCTTTTTTCTTAAATGGATTATCGCCTGTATTACCAGTTCTTAATTTGTCAGCCGCTTGATCCATACCTAAGAAAATTGTTCTCATTTGAGCTGTACTTTCAACTTTGTGACCTGAAGAAGATCCAATTCTTTTTAAATCTTGAACTGGAGCATCAGTAACTATATCAATTTCACCTGACAATAAAGCTGCAACTCTTGTAGCTGCATTTTTTATAGGCATTAATTCAATTTGAGTTACTTTTTTGTCCTTCATCTCACCCCACCAATGTTTATTTCTTTTAAACACTGTTTTAGTATTTGGTTCTCTTAAAGTTATTTTAAAAGGACCAGTTCCTAATGAATTGGTAGCAGAGAAAGTTTCTTGTCCTGCATCCCAATTTTGTGGAGACATAGCAAAGTTCTTCTCTGACCAAGCTTTAGACATTATAAAAATGTTAGACAATTGGTTCAAAAGAATAGGGTTAGGTTTACTTGTAGTTATTTTAACTGAGTAATCTCCAACTGCCTCAACATTTGAAACTGTGCTGATGTATTCTTTAAAATCAGATGTTCTTTGCTTAGCTCTCAATATACTGAACACAACATCTGCAGATGTCATTCCAGAACCGTCAGAAAACTTAGCATCTTCTCTTAAAGTAAAAATCCAAGTATTTGGATCAGTAGCTTTCCATTTTGTTGCTAAAGCAGGTCCTATTTTCATGTCCAAACCTCTTTGAACTAGAGCTTCATAAACTTGTCTAGATACTTGTGTAGTTGGACCCTCATTTTGTGCATGTGGATCTAGTGTTAAACTGTCTCCTTGCATAGACCATTTAATAGTTTTTGCCCATGCTGAAGAAAATCCGAATACTAGAACTAATGACAGTAGTATTCTTACTATATTTTTAGTCTTCATTATTCCCCTCGTTTTTTAAATTTATTTAAAAAAGTATAAGTGAAATAATTGAATTATAGTAGCAATAATTTACTGATAAAATTTAACTTTTATCGCTATCAACTAATTTTTTCTTACCTATCCAAGGCATCATAGCTCTTAATTCTGCACCAACTTTTTCAACAGGATGCTCAGCTAATTTAGCTCTCGTAGCAAGGAAGTTTTTTTGACCATTTTTGCATTCATCCATCCACTCTTTAGTGAATTGTCCAGATTGAATTTCAGCCAAAACTTCTTTCATTCTTTTTTTAGTTTCTTCTTTATTAACTACTCTAGGTCCAGATTGATATTCACCATATTCAGCAGTATTCGAAATAGAATAATTCATATTTGCAATTCCACCTTCATAAATTAAATCAACAATCAATTTAACTTCATGAACTGTCTCAAAATATGCCATCTCTGGTTCGTATCCTGCTTCAACTAAAGTTTCATAACCATTTTTAATTAGCTCAACCAAGCCACCACAAAGTACTGTTTGTTCACCAAATAAATCTGTTTCAACTTCGTCTTTGAATGTAGTTTCAATAATTCCTGATCTTCCTCCACCAACTGCTGAAGCATAAGATAAAGCTAAGTCTCTTGCCTTTCCTGAACCATCTTGATGAACGGCAAACAAACAGGGTACTCCACCTCCTTTTTCATATTCACTTCTAACTAAGTGACCAGGTCCTTTAGGAGCAACCATAAAAACATCTAGATCTTTTCTAGCTTTAATTAAATCGTAATGAACATTTAACCCATGGGCAAAAGCGATACTTGTTCCCTCTCTTACTCTTTGTTCTATATGATTTTTATAAATTTCTGCCTGTAATTCATCTGGTGTAAGTATCATTACTACATCGGCCCACTCTGCAGCATCAGATAAATTCATTACTTTTAATCCTTTTGACTCTGCTTTAGCTGCACTCGATGAACCTTCTCTTAATGCAACAACTATTTCTTTTACTCCACTATCTTTTAGGTTTAATGCATGAGCGTGTCCTTGACTTCCATAACCAAAAATAGCAACTTTTTTACTCTTAATCAGGTTTACATCTGCATCTTTTTCATAAAACATTTTCATATTATCTCTCCTATTAAATTAATTAAATATTTTAGCACCTCTAGTCATAGCTACTGCCCCTGTTCTCGAAGTGCTTATAAGTCCCAAAGGCTTTAATTTTTTATTCATTACATCAATTTCTCTTCTTAAAGCAGTTATTTGAATTACTGCTGAAGATTTTGTTTCATCTAATATTACGGGATTAAATTTTTTACAAGCATTTAAGCATTTTTCAATTTTATTTCTTTTTCCTACAACTTTAAATAAAGCCATTTCCTTAAATATTACGTCTTTGTCTTCTCTTTTAAACTCAGCAACTTTATGAACAGGCACTAATTTAGTTAATTGAAGTCTTATTTGATCAATTACTTGAGGTGTTCCGGTAGTAACAATTGTTATTCTTGAAATATTTTTAACCGCATCAACTTCTGCAACAGCTAACGATTCGATGTTATAACCTCTACCAGAAAATAAACCGACTACTCTTGCAAGAACTCCGGCCTCATTATCTACCCAAACAACAAATATATATGTATCTGATTTTTGTTTCTTACTAGGAATGCTATAAGCTGATTTTGATTTCGGCATTATGATTATACTAGGGCTTTGCCTTTTCCTTTAATTTTATTTTCCTCTTGATCATTTGGACCTAAGATCATTTGGTTATGAGGTTTTCCAGATGGTATCATTGGGAAACAATTCTCGTTAGGATCTACATGACAATCAAATATAACTGGTCCATCATAATCAATCATTTCTTGAATTTTATCATCAAGCTCAGCTGGACTGTCTGCTTTAATTCCTTTGCATCCATAAGCTTCTGCCATTTTCATAAAATCAGGCAATGCTTCAGAATAACTTTCAGAATAATTTTTTTCATGCAGTAATTCCTGCCATTGTCTAACCATTCCCATATATTGATTATTTAAAATAAATATTTTTATAGGAAGATTATATTGAACTGCAGTAGACATTTCTTGCATAGTCATTAAAACTGAGGCTTCTCCAGCAATATCAATTACTAATTTTTTAGGATGAGCAATTTGAACACCAACTGCTGCTGGCAATCCATAACCCATGGTTCCTAACCCACCAGATGTCATCCATCTATTTGGTTTATTAAATTTATAATGCTGAGCAGCCCACATTTGATGTTGTCCAACCTCGGTAGTAACATAAGTATCTTTGTTCTTAGTTAATTCATAAAGTCTTTGAACAGCATGTTGAGGTTTTATACTTTCATCACTATTTATAAAATTAAGAGAATCTTTTTCTCTCCATTTTTCAATTTGTTCCCACCATTTAGCTATATTTGATTTATTTGACTTACTGTGACCATTTTTTCTTTTAGCAATTGTTTTATTAATTTTACTTATTACACTCGTAACGTCTCCAACTATTGCAAGATCTACTTTGATAATTTTGTTAATTGATGATGGATCTATATCAATATGAACCTTTGTTGAATTTGGTGAAAACTCATCAATTTTACCAGTAATACGATCGTCAAATCTTGCGCCAATGTTAATTAATAGATCACAATCATGCATAGCATTATTTGCTTCATAAGTACCATGCATACCAAGCATTCCTAAAAATTGATTATCATCACCAGGGTATGCACCCAATCCTTGAAGTGTTGAAGTTATAGGAAAACCAGTTAGCTCAACAAATTCTCTTAAAGCCTGACTTGCCTTTGGTCCTGAATTAATTACTCCTCCACCACTATAAATTATTGGTTTTTTAGCTTTGCTTAATAATTTTACTAATTCATCAATTTGATCTTGAGAAAATTTATTATGTGATTTTCCATTTAATTTTTTTTCTTTATTTGGTTTTTTATATTTTGCTTTTGCAAACTGAATATCTTTTGGAATATCAATCAAAACTGGTCCAGGTCTTCCAGTTGTTGCAACTCTAAAAGCTTCATGCATAACTTTTGAAAGATCATTTATATCTTTAACTAACCAATTATGTTTCGTACAAGGTCTTGTTATTCCCGTAGTGTCACATTCTTGAAATGCATCTGTTCCAATTAAATGTGTTGGAACTTGACCAGAAATACAAACTAATGGTACTGAGTCCATATAAGCATCTGTTAAAGCTGTAACAACATTAGTAGCTCCAGGGCCTGATGTAACTAGAACTACACCTGGTTTTCCTGATGATCTTGCATAACCTTCAGCTGCGTGACCAGCACCTTGCTCGTGTCTAACTAGAATATGTTTTATAGAAGGGTGATTTTTTAATTCATCATAAATTGGTAATACTGCTCCACCTGGATAACCAAAGATATGTTCTACCTTTTGGTCTTCAAGACATTTGAATACAATTTCTGCTCCAGTTAATAATTTTGGCATTAGGCAATCTAGCTGAAGTTGTGCTCATTGGTCAAGTTTAAGAATGAAAATTTTAAATTTTTTTCAAAAAGCTATTTAAGTCTTGTGGCTTTAGTTTTATCCAGCTCATCATATTGCCTCTGGCCCAAGTGCTTTGTCTTTTGGCGTATTGTCTAGTTTTTATGGCTATTTTTTCTTTAGTATCCTTCAAATTTTTTTGTTTTTTTAAATATTCTCTAATTTCATTTACTCCAATAGCTTTGTTGGCGCTTTTATCTTTTCTAATCCTAAGCTTTATGAAATCTTTTACTTCTTTTATTGCTCCATTTTCCATCATCTCACTTGTTCTTATATTAATTCGCTCAATTAATTCTTGTCTAGGGTAATCAATATAAACTTTAAAAAAATCATCTTCTATGAAGTTTGATTTTGTGTTTTTAAACCATTCATGTAGAGATTTTTTTGTAAACTTTTTAACTTCATAAGCTCTGATAGATCTTTGCGTGTCTGTAGGGTTTATTTTTCCTATTGAGGATGGATCTAATTTTAATAGTTTTTGATAAAATTTCTTTTGCCCAAGTTTTTTTTGCAAATCTCTAATTTGAGTTCTTAATTTTAATGAAATATTTGGTATTTTAACCAAACCATCAGTTAAAGCTTTAAAGTATAAACCTGTGCCTCCAACAAGAATTGGGGTTTTTTTTCTTTTTTGAACTTCGCTAATTTTTTTAATTACTAGCTTAAGCCAATCACCTGTAGAGAAGTTTTTTGTAACATTATGAAAACCATACAAATGATGTTTTATTTTCTGGTATTTTTTTGGATCTGGTCTAGCCGATAAAACTTTAAGTTGTTTGTATACTTGCATACTGTCTGCATTAATAATTTCTCCATTAACTTTTTTTGCAAACTTAATTGCAAAACTTGATTTTCCTGAAGCTGTAGGACCTGAGATTAATATAATCTTGGATTTTAAATCCATTATTAGTCTAGCTTAACACCAATGTATCGTCTTTGATTTTGATTATTATAGATTGCAAGTAAAACTGTCTTTTGATTTGAATTAAGAACTTCTTTAGTAATATTTCTTAAGTCTTCAGCTGATCTGATTTTTTTCTTCTGGGCTTCAACAATAATGCTATTGAGCTCTATTGAATTTGCTAGAGGGCTGTTGTTTGCAATTTTTGTTATCACAAGTCCTGTTGTCTGATTTGGTAAATTTCTATTTTTAATATCTTCTTTAGTTAATGGTCTTACTACAATTCTTAGGCTTTCAATTATTTCTTCATTATTTTGTTTTTGAGTTTCTTGATTTTTACTTATTTTAAAATCATCCGAAGTTTCTAACCTTCCTAAAATAACATTTTTGATAATCTCTTTTTTATCTCTCCAAACTTTAACTTCAACTTTTTTTCCAACTTCTGTTCTTGCAACAATAGCTGGAAGTTCTTTCATTTGGTTAATTTTTTCACCATTAAATTCTAAAATAATATCACCAGCTTGTATTCCTGCTTTTTCTGAAGGGCTATTTTCAGCAACGCTTGCAACAAGTGCTCCTCTAGCTTTATCTAATTTTTCAACTTCAGCAATTTCTTTTGTAACATCTTGAATTCTAACACCCAGCCAGCCTCTTTTTGTTTCGCCAAATTCAATTAATTGTTTAATTACAATTTGAGCACTGTTAGATGGTATGGAAAATCCAATTCCAATAGAACCATTACGTCCGAGAATTGCTGTATTAATTCCAATTACATTTCCTTTCATATCAAACAAAGGCCCTCCAGAATTTCCAGAATTTATAGATGCATCTGTTTGTATAAAATCTTCATATCTTGATAAACCAATTGATCGATTTCTTGCTGAAATAATTCCAGCAGTAACAGTTCCGCCTAAGCCAAATGGATTTCCAATTGCAATTACCCAATCTCCAATTCTTGCTTTATCAGAGTCACCAAATGCTACAGGGATAAACTTTTCATCTGTTTCTAATTTTAAAACAGCAATATCCATTAATGGGTCAGCACCTAAAACCTTTGCTTTAAATTCTTGATCACCATTTACCCTAACAATAATATCGTCGGCATCTTGGATAACGTGATTATTCGTAACCACAATTCCTTTCTCGTCTATTATAAACCCAGAACCCAAAGCAGCTGATTGTCTTTCCTGTGGTGTCCCAAATTCTTTAAACATATCCTCAAAAGGAGACCCTGGAGGGAATTGAAAAGGAAAAGGATTGGCATTTGTTGTGATAGTGGTTGTTGTAGAAATGTTTACAACAGATGGCATTAATTTTTCAGCCAGATCTGCAAATGATGCAGGAACTGGTTTAGAATTTACATTCAATGAAAAAGTAAATGAAATAACTAGCGTTAAGAATATAAGTTTAATCTTATTCATATTAGCTCTTAATAAAATAAATAATTATAAAACCTATTAGTGCAAAAATAAGTCCACCTGATCTAAGCTGACTATCTTTAACAAGTTCTAATTTTTTCAACATACTTTTCATTTTTGCTGGAAATAAGGCGTACAAAATTCCTTCAATAAATAAGAAAAGACCAAAAGCTATAACTAGCTCACGCATTTAAGAATTATTGTTGGATTTCAGGTTTAATATTTCCAAAAAATTTAAAAAATTCACTATCAGGTGATAAAATTAAAGAAGTTTCACCACCAATAAGAGCTTTTTCATATGCTTGCATAGCTCTATAGAAAGCAAAAAATTCTGGATCTTGACCAAAGGCGTCAGCAAATATTTTATTTCTTTCTCCATCACCTTCCCCTTTCATAATCTCAGATTGTTTTTGAGCATCTGCTAAAATTACAGTAACTTCTTTGTCCGCAGTTGATGTAATCGTAACTGCCATCTCTGCTCCTTTTGCTCTAAATTCTTTTGCTTCTCTCTCTCTTTCAGTTTGCATTCTTCTATAAATTGCATCACTGTTAGCCTGAGGTAGATCTGCTCTTTTAATTCTAACATCAACAATATTAATTCCAAAGTTTTGTGCTTCGTTATTAACACCCTCTTTAATTAAAGCCATTTGCTTAGATCTATCTTTAGATAATAATGTTTGTAATTCTTCTTGACCTAGTACATTTCTAATTCTTGAATTTATAATTGTTGATAATCTTGACCTTGCAACTCTTTCATTTCCAACTGAAATATAAAACTTAAGTGGATCAACTATCTTAAATCTTGCAAATGCATCCACAATTAATCGTTTTTGATCTGATGCAATAACCTCTTCTGGTGGAGCATCTAAGTTTAAAATTCTTTTATCTAAATAAACAACGTTTTGAATGAAAGGAATTTTAAAGTTTAATCCTGGTTTCATTATAATTCTTTTTGGATCACCAAATTGAAGAATAATTGCTTGATTAACCTCTTTTACAATAATTATTGATAAAAAAGCTACTACACCAATTGCAACTAATACTCCTGCTAAAATTTTTCCAGCTTTCATTTTAATTTGTCGCTTTCTTTTTTAATTCAGGCAAAGGTAAGTATGGAACTACCCCTGAACCTGCATTTTTTTCTATAATTACTTTATCTATATCAGCTAAAACTTTCTCCATAGTTTCTAAATACATTCTTTCTTGAGTAACTACTTTAGCATTTTTATACTCGTTATAGATTGCTATGAATCTACTTGCTTCACCCTCAGCTTTAGCAACAACCTCTTTCTTGTACGCTTCTGCTGCTTGTAAAATTTTTTGCGCTTCCCCTCGTGCTCTTGGAATTACATCATTTGCGTAAGCTTCAGCTTCGTTTTTAGATCTTTCCATATCTGCTCTTGCAGCCTGTACATCTCTAAATGCGTCAATTACTTGATCAGGTGGGTCAGCCTTTTGCGTTTGAACTTGTGTAATTTGAATTCCACTTTCATAATCATCTAATATACTTTGTATTATATTTTGTGTCTCAACCTCAATTTTAGATCTACCTTCTGTTAAAATTGGCTGAATATCACTTTTTGCAATTACTTCCCTCATCGCAGTTTCAGCAGCTGCTTTAACTGTGCCTTCTGGGTCTTGAATTTTAAATAAAAAATTACCAGCATCTTTAATTACCCAAAAAACTGAAAAGTCTATATTTACTATATTCTCGTCTCCAGTTAACATCAAACTTTCTTGTGGTACATCAGCAACCCCACCACCTGTAGAAAAACCACTGTCTCTTTCTGATCTAAATCCTATATCCATTCGATTAACCTTAGTAACTTTTGGTGTTTGAACAGTTTCAACTGGAAAAGGTATGTGATAGTTCAAACCAGGCTGTGTAGTTTTTACAAACTTACCAAATCTTAATACAACACCTTGTTCATCGGGTAATACTCTATAAAGTCCGCTCGCTAACCATACAAAAACTAAAACTAATAAAATTAGACTTATTGATTTACCTCCTGAAGATTTTCCACCAGGTAAAAATCTTTTAATTTTATCTTGAAGGTCTCTAATTAATTCGTCGACATTTGGTGGTGTGGGACCTCTACCTGATCCATTACCACTACCACCTCCACCAGGAGGTGCTCCCCAAGGACTTTGACCTTTAAAATCGTCTGACATACGCCAAAGTATATAGTGTCTTTATTACAAAAAACAAGTAATGATACTTTTATGACTGATAAAAAACCTGAACTTAGTGCCGCAATGAAAAGTAAGCTAGAGCCTAAAAAATTCACTAAAAATCCTATTCTTGGAACCAAGTTTACAATTGCAATCTCTAGCGCAAAAGGTGGTGTTGGAAAATCTACATTTGCAACGAATCTTGCTTTAGCTTTAAAAAAAATTGGATGCAAAGTTGGTCTTTTAGATGCAGATATTTATGGTCCATCAATTCCTAAAATGTTTGATATTAATGAAAAACCAAAAAGCGATGGTCAAAAATTAGATCCAATTACAAAATATGACATTCAATGTATGTCGATTGGTTTTTTAGCTGATCAACAAACTCCAATGATATGGCGTGGTCCTATGGTAACAAGTGCAATTAAAACCTTCACTCAAAAAGTGAATTGGAAAGATTTGGATTTTATTATTGTTGATATGCCGCCTGGAACTGGTGACACTCAATTAACTTTTTCACAAGAAATTAAAATGGATGGTGCAATCATAGTATCAACTCCACAAGAAGTTGCTCTTTTAGATGTAAAAAGAGGAATTAAAATGTTTGATAAACTTGGAGTTAAAATTTTAGGTTTAGTCGATAACATGAGTTTTTTTGTTGGAGATGATGGTAAGAAGTATAAAATATTTGGAGAAGGTGGAGTAAGAAGAACTGCTGAAGAGTTTCAAAAAGATTTTTTAGGGGAAATACCGTTAAATCCTGAAGTTGGAAAACGTGGTGATGAAGGAAATCCTATAGTTGAATCAAACCCAGACCACGAAATTTCAAAAATATATTTAGATTTTGCTTTAAAAATTAGATCAAATTATTTTTAAATCTTAAATGAAAAAAAAAATTTATTTGAGTATAATGGGAGGAATTGGAAATCAGATATATCAATTCTCATTTGCTTATTTTCTTAAAAAAAAATTTAAATGTGATGTTTATTTAGATATAAGTTATTTTAACAGTATATCAAATTTTAATAAATTTAAATTCCATTTAAAAGATTTAGCAATTAGTAATAATTTTTTAATTGTAAAAAACGTTTCTAGATTTGATTATAAATATATTTCATATTTAAAATTTTTTAGTATTTTCAAAATTAATTTTTTGTTTCCTTTATTTCAGAAATTTTTTTTTAAAAGTTATATTTATTCTTTTATTTATGAGTTTTGGAAAAAAAATGAAAGAATTAAGCCACTTGTGAATTCATACTATTTTGGATATTGGCAAAATATGAAATATCTCAAATTGATGCAAAAAAACTTGAACAAGAATTTGATATTTCAAATTAATAAAAGAAAAAAAATTAAAAGTTTTATAAAAAAAAATTTAAAGAATAATACTGTATGTATTCATATCAGAGGAGGAGATTATATTAAATTAAACTCTCACAATGTTTTGGATAAAAAATATTATGATGATTCTATTCACTATATAAAAAAAATAATTACAAATCCTACTTTTCATGTATTCACAAATGATATTGTTTTTGCAAAAAAAATTCTAAATAGACATACTAAAAGAAATCATTTCAAATTTATAAAATACTCTGAATTTTCTGATATTGAAGAATACTGTTTGTTCACTGAGTACAAATTTTCAATAATTGCAAACAGTACCTTTAGTCTAACATCATCATTTCTTTCAAAAAAAAGAATTTTAAATATTGCACCAAAAAAATGGGCTAAAAATGAAAAAAATTTCAAATTTACTAAAAGTTTCAACAGGTTAAAATTTATTTAAATTGTTACAACTTGTAGAAATTTTATTTTAATTGGTGTAATCAAACATAAACAATGACTAAAAGAGCTTTAATAACAGGTATAACAGGTCAAGATGGGTCTTATTTGGCTGAGCATTTATTAAATTTAGGTTATGAAGTATATGGCATTGTTAGAAGAAATTCTGTTACCGAAAATCAGGAATCTAGAATTGAAAAACTAAGAGGAAAAATTAATCTTACTTATGGAGACTTATTAGACACTAGTTCAATTGATAAAATTTTAAAAAATAGCAACCCTGATGAAATATATAATTTAGCAGCTCAAAGTCATGTGAGAGTAAGTTATGAAATACCTCAATTTACAGTTCAGACTAATGCTTTGGGAGTAGTGAATCTTTTAGAGGCAGTAAAAATGCATTGTCCAAATGCAAAAATTTATCAAGCAAGCTCATCTGAGATGTTTGGAAATTCGTGTGACGATGATGGTATGCAAAGAGAAACAACTCCAATGCATCCAGTAAGCCCTTACGGTTGTGCAAAATTATTTTCATATAGCTTAATAAGAAATTATAGAAATGCATTCAAATTATTCGCATCCAATGGAATTCTATTTAATCATGAATCACCTAGGAGAGCAACGAACTTTGTAACTACAAAAATAATTAAAACTGCAGTTCAAATAAAAAGGGGTGAAATGAGTCATTTAGAATTAGGTAATTTGGACTCACAAAGAGATTGGGGGCACTCAAAAGATTACGTAAAAGCAATGCATTTAATCTTAAATCATGAAAAGCCGGACGATTTTATAATTTCAACCGGAAAAACTCATTCTATTAGAGATTTCTGTAAATTAATATTTTCTAAACTGGATATGAATTATAGGGATTATGTTAAAGTAAACAAAAAGTTTATAAGACCTGAAGAATTATCTTTTTTATGTGGAGACTCATCTAAAGCAAGAAAAATTTTGGGATGGAAACCTGAATATACATTTGAAAGTATGGTTGATGAAATCTTAGAGCACTTTTTAAAATCTCTTTAAATCAATAATTATTTTAAAATAATTTTATCTCTAAAAGTATCAGCCTCGTAATCAATACCACCTCTCAAACCCGTTGAAAAAACAATAAATTCGCTATACTCCAAACACTCAAGTGCATGTATTTCTAGAGGCGGTGTCGAAACCATATATCCCTCCTCTACTTTAATATTTTTTACTGGAGAATTATCATCTTGATTTCGATACCAATAAATTAAACTTCCCTTTGTCATAAAAATATGTTGAGTAGTTTGTTTATGATAATGATTGCCTCTAATTATTCTTCCATTATCATTAGTTTTAATTATTGCAACATGCTCGATATTTGATTTATAAAAAATATCAGAAATTGTTCCTCTATCATCAGAAAATGCAACATTAATTTTTTTAATTTCCATACGGCTTCAACTCTTCATAATTATTATTTAGTTTAAAAATTAATTTTTTTAAATTATCAGATACATTCCAGGCTGTAAAAATAATCTTTGGTTTTTTATAATTCTTTATTATTTCGTCTTTAACAATCTCTATACGTGTTAAAGGAGTAAATTTGCCTATTTTTAATGGTGAAGCATCTGTCACAAAGTTTACCATTTTATTGTTTAAGCCATAAAAATTTAAAAATGTATTAGCTTTAGCTGCTGCGCCAATACATATTAAAGGTGAATTATTATCAATCAATTTCTCCATAAAAACACTTCTATTTTTATATAAATTATTAACAAATTTTTTATAAAATAAGTGTGAATATAATCCAATCTTATTTTCATTATAGATAAATTTATCTATTCTATTATTGTCATCTTTATCCTCTGTTTTTGATAAAATAAATCTGATTGATCCACCGTGATACTCTGTCAGTTCAATTTTTGTAATAAATAATTCGAATATATGAGAAATTTTTTTTACCCATTTTGCATTCAAGTAAGTCACATGCTCATGATAAATTTGATCAAATTTTCCTGATTGAATAGAAGTAAGCCAATATGGACTTTCAAAAATAAATTTCCCAGAATTTTTCATTAATTTAGAAACACCTTTAAAAAAAATTTTAGGATCATCTGAATGATTAAGTACATTATTTGCAATTATTAGATCAAATTTACCAAACTCATTTAAAATTTCTTGGCTGATTTTTTCATTGAATACTCCAAGCTTAGAATTAATATTATTTTTCATAGATAATTCATTCATTTTTGGTGAAGCGTCTACACCAAGAACCTCGTGGTTATATTTTTTTAATATACTCAACAAATAACCATCATTTGAACCAATCTCGAGTATTTTCAATTTTTCTTTAATTGAAAAATTTTTTAAAATATAGTTTGCGTATTTTAACCAGTAACTTTTAGAATAATCAGAATTTGAGGAAGTATAGGAATATTCGTAATCTTGATATCTGTCTTCAGGCTCAGTTACATATTTAAGTTGGGTGGCTCCACACTCGTCGCAAAGCTGAACAATTAAAGGGTAAGTTTTTTCTGTTAAATGAAGTTTTGATTTTGAAATAAACGTATCTGCAAAGGGATGTATACCTAAGTCAATAATATCATTTAAATTTAAAGAGTCACATATTAAACATTTTTTTCTAATCATGTTTCGTTAGAAATAAGATAAACTTTTTTTTTTGTATGGGCCTAATTTTAATTCTATTATCTCTGAACTATTTGTGGCTTCATTAATAGAATGACCTCCGCTATATGTTATTAAAATTTCACCTTTAGAAAGTGTTAAGTTTTTTATTTTTGATTTATCAATATCAAAAAGAGTAACACTTATTTTGCCACTAAGAACTATCCAACATTCATTTTGAATATTTAATCCTGAATTTAGCTTTATTTTATTATTAAAATGTGGTTTTACAAAACTATTCTTTAAATTAATTCTACTTACTTGTAAACTCATCTCATGTTCAGTTAAATCAAGTCTTTTAGAGTTTTTTGGTATTGATCTTGAAATTATATGAAGAAGTGTTTTTTTTTTTATTTTTGAAAATATTTTATTCATAATAATAAATTTTAAATTAATATATTAACGAATTTTAAACTTATCTAAAATCTCTTTTGCAATTATTTCAACATTAATACCTAAATCAAAATTCTTTTTAATACTAGAAAATTTTTGAGATTTTAACCTCATTCTACTATTCATTGCAGGAGGATTGATGATATAAAAATTTACTTTTGTTTCTTTAAAAAAATCTTTTGCACTTTTGTATAAATTATTAAGTGCAGTTTTGGCTGCAGTATATAATATATAATTTTTCCTAGGTTTATTAAATGAGCTTGAACCAACTAATATTATTTTTACCTTTAAATTTTTATTTTTAATAAAATAGTTTACCAAAAGCCATGAAGGATACAAATTAGCTTTGAAAATTTTTGTAAAATCTCCTTTATTATCTTCCAATAAACCAATGCAGTTTATAATTATATCTGGTTTATTTTTTTGAAGGTAATAAAATAATTTTGTTTTTGAATTAATATTAAAAAAATTTATATTTTTTTTTTTTAATTTATAAATTTTAAATATAGATTTGTTTAAATTTTTAATTAAAGCTTGTGCTAAATCTCCATTAGCACCAAGTATTAATATTTTTTTCATGAATTTTATTAGAAAATTACTGTAAATAGTCTTTTAAATTAAAAGAAAACATTAATTCATTCCATTCTCTTTTTGAAAGCCCCGACTCCTCAAGAGATATTCTCTCACCATTAATTAATTTTTGAATAATAATTTTTCCCTTAGAAGAAACTTCAGTACCACCAACTCTATAATCCATAAATGCATCAAAAGTAGTTGGAACCCATTTTTTTAAAGTATCTAACATTATATCTGCATAAACTCTTATCTCATATTGTGCATGGGTATCAGCTCTTAATCTCAAAAAATTCATCAAATTTAAAAGGTCAGTTTTCCAATACCATTGAGTATAGGTATTAAGAGTCAAATTCATTCTTGCAAGTTCCCTTGCTAAGCCTTTTCTATTTTTATCGATTGTAGATCCATCATATTTCTCATTCAACATTGTCTCGTAATTTTTATAGGTTCTTTCAGCATCATTTTTTAGAAGTTTTAGAACTTCTTCAGCCTGTGATCCCTCTAAAACTTCTCCTCTACCTTGTCTATTGCTAGTAGATTGTGCTGCTAAATTTTTAGTTGATGGCAAATAAAACTCTTTATCTAAAATTGAATATCTAGCAGAATATTCATTTACATTAGCAGTTCTATGTCTAATCCATTGCCTTGCTATAAATATAGGAAGTTTTATGTGATATTTTATTTCACACATTTCAAATGGAGTGCTGTGCCAATGCCTCATTAAATATCTAATTAAACCTTTGTCAGTTGAAACCTGTTTGGTACCTTTGCCATAAGAAACTCTTGCTGATTGAACTATAGAAGTGTCATCTCCCATATAATCCACCACTCTAACAAAACCATGGTCTAATGCAGGTATTGCCTCATAAAGTATTTTTTCAAGCTCTGGTGCTATAGCTCTTTTTGTATAATTTTTTTGAGATTGCTGATTTTTTATTTCTTCTGATTGTTCTTTAGTAAGTTTCATTGTTTATATATATTTCATTATTACACTTACATGTAAGTTATTCCATTTTCAAATAAATAAGTAAGATTAGAAGTCAAAATAAATAAAAGGGTTTCCAAAAAAAATAGTAAAAAAAATTATGGATACAAAAATTATAAAAAAAACCAATATAATTATTGCATAATTCAAAATTCCTTTAGTTTTTACAAAATTTAATAAATATAATAGAAATTTCATGACAATTTTTTTTTGAATATTATACTTTTAAATATATTGCAATTATAAAGTTTAAATGAACAAAAATACAGATAAATACTGGATTGAAAATTCAAAGATATTAAGTTGGAGAATTAAACCAAAAAAATTCTACAAAAAATTAAAAAATAATTACTTCAAGATATTCCCTGGCGCAAAAATTAATGCCTATGAAAATATTATTGGAAAAAACCTTAAAAGTTTCCCAAGCAAGAAAAGTATTATCGTAATAAAAAAAAACAAAGAAATAAGTTCTTATAGTTATAAAGAGATAGATGAAATGGTTAATTTTTTATCTTTAAGATTAATTTCAAAATTAAAGCAAAAACCATTTAACTCAAAAATATTAATTCATGCTTCATCTGGAATTGAAAGTGCAATTTCTATGCTAACTTGTTTAAAATTAGGTATTTTTTTTTGTGTTATCTACAAAGATTTAGAAGCAGAAGCCATCAATAAAAGAATTAAATTATTTAAACCTAACTTAATTCTCTCTACAGACAGAAATAAAATTTTTAAAACAAATTTTAATAAGAAAGATATTTTGTTATTCGAAAATATAAACTTAAGAAAAAAAACAAAAATTAAATATCATAATGATTATATCTATGAAGCAAATAAAGACTTTTTTGCACTTTTTACTTCGGGATCTACTGGGGCTCCTAAAGGAGTAGTTCATTCTATAGGTGGGTTTTTGTTCTATACAAAATATACTTCTAAAAGCCAATTTGGTATGAATAAAAATTCAATTGTACTAACTGCTAGTGATGCTGGATGGCTAAACGGCCATAACTATGCATTGTTTGGGCCACTTTCTTTTGGAGCAACGACTATTTTAGTAGAGGATCCAATGGTTTTATTAGATGAAAAATTCTTAAAAAAAATTTTAAACATGAAAGTATCAATTTTATATTTACCAGTTACGCTAATTAGAGTTATGAAAAGCTTATTTAACAAAAAATCAAAATTTCAAACCAAACACTTAAAAACATTAGGATCAATGGGAGAACATATTGCACCATCAATAGCAAGATGGTTTTCTTCAATTTTTACGAGTGAAAACAATTGTATAGTGAATGCATATTATCAAACAGAAAATGGAGGAATAATATCTTCACCAAAATTTGATGATAAAACAAAAAAAATACCTCATGGATCAGCTGGTAGACCTGTAAATAAGCATATTAAAATACTAAAACTAGACAAATTAAAAAAAAAGGAATTTAAAATCAAAAATATTTGGCCAGGATGTATGAAAAGATTACTAAATGGAAATAAAATGTGGAGTAATTATTGGGATAAAAAAGGATATTTTCGAATGTTCGATTTAGCTACCATCAAAAATGAAAATATTTTCATTCATGGAAGAAACGATGATGTTATAAACTTGAGAGGAAAGAGAATTGGATGTGAAGAAATTGAGTCAATCATACTTCAATTAAACAATGTAAATGAATGCTCTGCAGTAGCTAAAGATAATGATATTGAAGGATCAGAAATTCATCTATTTGTTGTATCTATGAAAAAAATGGATAAGCAGATAAATAAACAAATTTTTAAAAACTTTGGTACATATGCACTTCCCAAAAAAATTCATTACGTAAGGGAATTACCAAAAACTAAAAGTGGAAAAATTATGAGAAGATTGTTAAGAAATATCATAGATGGAACTCACAGGTCCAATTATGGAGATTTATCTACACTAAAAAATAGACATTTAATAGATGATTTTTTAAAAGGTTCTTAGATGGATGTTAAAGAAAAAAAAATTATAGATGCAGTTTCTAAGGTTTTGAGTTTACAAACTAATGAGATAGATCTTAACACAAACTCAGATAACTGTTTAAAATGGGATAGTCTAGCTCAAATTAATATTATTATTTCTTTAGAAAAAATTTTTAATAAAAAAGTAAAGACAAGTGAAATTAATAACCTCAAATCAATCAAAAATTTGATTAAATATTTTTAATAAATGCTTTTCCATAGTCAGGAATTTATTTTTATTTTTCTTCCTATGGTATTACTAATATTTTTTTTAATTAAAAAATTTACCAAAATATCAACTAAATATGTGTTAATTTTATCAGGTATTATTTTTTATTCATATTGGAATTTTATCTTAACGCCAATAATTATAATATCAATTTTAGTTAATTTCTATTTTTCTACACAAATATTAAATAGCGTTTCGACAAAGAGTAAGAAGATAAATCTTATATATTCTATATTGTTTAATACAATCTATTTAATATTTTTAAAGTATACCGATTTTATAATTTTAAATTTAAATTCTATCTTTACTCTAGGAATTCCAATGACTAATTTTCCATTTCCTTTGGCTTTAAGTTTTGTAACTTTTCAAAGTATTAATTTTCTAGTCAATTGTTACGATGGTGTAATTGATAAAATTAAATTTAAAAATTATTTCTTATTTATAATTTTTTTCCCTCAACTTATTGCAGGACCAATAGTTCAATACGATAAAATGATGCCTCAATTTTCAGAAGATAAAAAAATTGATACCTTAAAAAAATATATTTTAATCGGATTAGTAATATTTTTGATTGGTATGTTTAAAAAAGTTTTTATAGGAGATAATTTATCAATTTTAGTAGAACCCATATTTAATAGTAACAATTCATTAAATCCGCTAGATGCCTGGATAGGTTCAATAGCTTTTACAATACAAATTTATTTTGATTTTAGTGGATATATAGATATGGCAACAGGTATTGCTTTATTGTTTGGTATAAATTTACCTGTGAATTTTGATAGCCCTTATAAATCAAGATCAATTATAGAATTTTGGCAGAGATGGCATATTACATTATCAAATTTCCTTATGAATTTTGTATATTTTCCAATGTTAAGAGCTTTAAAAAAAATTACTTTTTTTAAATCTATGTTTTTAATCTTAGTAACCTTTTTAATCGCAGGTCTTTGGCATGGTCCCTCATGGAATTATATAATTTTTGGTGCTTTGCATGGATTTGGTTTAATCCTAAATCATATATATAGAAAGTATATTAAATTTAAATTAAATAAAATTTTTTTAATTTTCATTACTTTTAATTTTGTAAATTTAAGTTTCATTTTTTTTAGAAGCGAAAGTATTAAAGATGCGATATTTATGATAAATTCAATGTTTGACTTAACTAAAATTAATACTATTCAATTAATTTCTTTAGAATATCATTTTTCAATCTTAATTTTAGTTATATCACTTTTGATAATTTTCGGTTTTAATAATACCAACTACTTAATTACAAAATTTAAAAAAAATGATTAATATTTTAAAGCAATTAATTATTTCATTCTTTATTTTTCTTATTTTGCTTTTTTTGGCTGATTACTTGGTAGGTAAAAAAATGAACAAGCTTTATAATGGTTGGAATCACAAGGGATACAGGGGTGAAATCAAAACAAATAAAATAGATAATCAAAGAAGAATAGTATTTCTTGGAAGTAGTGCTCTAATGGGTTGGGGATTGAAGTATTATGAAAGTATCCCATATTTATTTGAAAAAAAAATAAAAAAATTTAATTTCGATGTTGTGAACTTAGCTTTACAAGGAAATGGGATTAATGGAGTTAAATCAGATGTAAAAAAATATCAGTATCTTAATTATGATATTGCAGTTATTTCAAGTGGTTATACTGATTGCAATCTATTAAACGAATATAAACATTCTAAACGAGGCCAGAGTATATTATTTAAATATTTTAATTATTTACCGAGTATAGATGATTATATTATTGATAAATTTGAGTCTGTCACCGATATTAATCTAAGATTACTTAATGCAAAAGATAATAAATCATGTTTTGACAAGAAAATTAAAAACAAAAAAATTGATTTTGAAAAATTTGAGGCAAAGCTTGATAAATATTATATCAATGAATTTAAAAAAACACTAAACTTTTTAATTTCTGAGGATGTTGAAATTTTTGTAATAATACAACCTGATAATAAAAATTCTCTTTTTAATTTTCAAAAACAAAAATTGAGAAAATTATTAAATGAATTTAATTATGAATACTTGCATATTATTGACTTAAGTAATCTTAGTTTAGATGATAGTTATTATTTATTTAATAAAAAAGTTCATTTAAATGTAAAGGGTTCTAAAATTATATCAGAAAAAATTTTTGGTAATTTTTCAAAGATTTATAATTTAAATCAATAGAAACTTAATTTTTTTAAAATATATAAACCATGAATATATTTGCTAAATCTAGAAAAATTAAATGGCATATCACATGTTAGTTCTTTAGCATAATTTAGCATTTCAGGTTCAAATTTTAATTCTAATATATAAAATTTCAAAAAATACTTAATGAAATTATTTTTTGAAATTTCAGTGTATACACAAGGCTGATCTAAAGTAAGTCTGACTTTATTTTTATACGAAAAATATTCTCTTGTATAATTATTTTTTAATACTGGATTTAATACTCTGTGAAATTTATTTAAATTAATTGATTTTTTTTCATTGTTTTTAACTTTAAAAGAATATTTTTTACTAAAAACATCGTTAAAATTCGAGTATTTAAAGTCATCATTTGTATAAAATGTTTCTTTAAAATTGAGACGATTTTTTTTAATTTTTATCTCAAATAAAGGCTTAGAAAGATTATGATTAAAATCCTCATACCACCTCAATCTATATTTTTCCCTGTTGGGTAAACCAATAATATTATCCATAGCTGAATTAAAATTAGCATCATCATAATAAATATTATGAATAATTCTTTTATAATATATTTTTTTTAAATTTTTTTTAGAACTTGACCAAATTTTAAATTTGGACAAATCAAGTTCATTAAACTTAAATTTTAACTCATATCTCATTTTTTTTCATACTTTGTATATAATTATCAAAAAAATTAGGATATTTTTTTTTTTTAATAAGTTTAAAATTTTTTAATTTCTGGAAAATAAATTTTTCATCTTCAAATTTAATTGCATTTTGATTTTCATAAAAAACTTTCTCAGAATCAATTTCTGAATTTTTTAAAAAAATTTTACCGTAGGAATATAAGTGTTTTTTTCTATAACTTATTATATCAGCAACAGAGGAGTTTAATATCTTACATTCATTTATAATCACCTCGCTACTATCTTTGGTAGCTATACCAATTCTAGAATTAGTGAATTCTAATTTCTGCGCCTCTACAATACTTCCTTCACCTGCAGATAATGATTTATCACCTACATTATATGTAATTACATTTCTTATTTTAACATTAGATCCTGATGTATCAATTGCATCTCCATTAATACCAGCAAATCTTACATTGTTGATAACCACCTTAGAAAAATCAGAGTCAAAAGCATCTGAAGAAATATTTTTAAATTCAGTATTTGTCATTTTTAAATTGCTCTCTGTTATATTCAATGCATCTTCTGACTGATTTTCTATAAATTGTGAATTTTCAATTACAATATTAGATCTATAAAAATTAACAGACCCTGTTAATGATGTTTTGTTATTCTCGAAATATCCAGCGTTTTGAATTGTTGTATAGCTAAGTTTAGTTAAATTATCTGAATTATTATAATTATTAATATAAATACCCTTCCAAATTTTATTTTTAGAAGTAAGAAGAACCTCATTATTTTTTTCTCCTTTAGTAATTAGAGAACCACCATCTATAAGTAAATAGCTATTATCTGAAAATTTAAGTTTTGTATTTTTTTCAATAATTAAATTTTTATCATTTGAAATTATAATTGGATAATTAACGACCCATTCCCCAGACTCAATAATAAAATTCTCATCCTTTTTTTTAATAAAATTGTGGTTATTTGAAAATTCAATAAAATTTTTGTTAAATATAGGATAAATATTTTTTAAATATTTTTTTTCAATATTTTTAATTTTATATTTAATTAATAATTGATATTGCTTGTAATTATTTAATTTAAAATTTTCGTTATTATCAAATTCATTAATTTTAATTTTAAATTTTTTAACTTCATTTAAATCACTGCTTTCTATTTTTATATTTTTAGAAAGTTTAAATTTAACTATTTTATCCTCATGCCTTTCTATTAAATCAAGATCCACAATATTTAACTCAAAAGGAGATAAATTTATTATTTCTAAATATTCGTTATTGTAATTTTTTGCATCAATAAAAGAATTATTAAAATTAATAAATTTAAATAATTTATCTTCATTTACATTATTAATTGCTTCAAAATTTATTATTTCCTCCTTTGATAAATTTTCTTTCAAGTGAATAACAACTTTTTTATAATTTTTTATTAAAAAATCTAAATGTGTATAATAATGATTTAGTTTAATTTTTTCACCACAATGGTTCGAAAAGCCTTTGCAATATTTTTTTAAAAGAAAATGAAATTCATCAAAGTTATTTTTAATATAAACAAGATTTTCGTAAAAATATTTTTCAAAATCATCATGTAATATTGATTCTTTTAAAAAATGATTATCTTTTATATGATTATAAAAAATTTCATAATTGTTAAGATAGTTTTCGTTCTCATTATTTGAACCATATCCAAAATCTAAAGGTATTATTTCCAATTTAGAAGTGAAAGGGTTTAAATAGTATCTTGATTGAAAACTATGCATCGAATGATACTCTTGCCAAACTAGAGATAACGTAAAAGTAGTTATAATTTTTTTTATATCTATATAGTCTTCAAGCGGTTTTTCAGATTTTATCTGATTTAATAATGATTCTAGATTTTTATTGTGATTAAAATTTGAATTGAATGAGTTAAAGAGATATTTTCTTTGATTATACAATCTCACTCTCTTATCAAAAAAATAATTGAGAGCCCTATTTTCTTTTTCTGAAATATTTAAATTATAAAAGTTAATTTGATCGCTTAAAAATCTGTCTTGAGTTTGTAGTCTTAAAACGACAGAGTCTTTTAATTTTCTCTTTTCATGATAAGTGCTTGAAATTTGCTCTTCCGCAAGCATTATACCCCAATCCAAACCATTAAAATCTACTGCAAAAGTAAAATATTCTGGAGTATATATTTTTAGCTTTCTTAAAAAATCTGACATAATTTGATTTGCTGGATATGCTCTTTCTGAATGTTTGGTTAAAGAAAATTCTCTCATACCTAAAATAGTATAACCATTTTCTAAAGTGATTTTAAAACTCCACTGTTTAGAATTTTCCCAATGTGTAGATAAACTTCCTTTAAGTTTTATTTTTGCATCATATTCTTCATCTTTAAAAATAATTTTTGCATTAACATATTGTATATTATTTAACAAAACTTTTCTTTTTATTGCTTCTGACCTATCTTTTTTTAATTTTAATAAATCTTCAAAATCTACTTGGATAAATAATTTATTAAATTTCTTATTTTTATTAAATTTATTGAAAACTAAATTTGGCATATATTTTATTTCTTCAAAAGAATTTTCTTTATCTAAAAATGGTTCTTTGGAAAAAATTAA
Source organism: uncultured Pelagibacteraceae bacterium (assembly GCA_902590535.1). GTDB lineage: Bacteria > Pseudomonadota > Alphaproteobacteria > Pelagibacterales > Pelagibacteraceae > Pelagibacter. The sequence continues at coordinate 25,841 of CACIXF010000001.1, read as the reverse complement.
AATTGTTTGTTTAGAATTGGTTAAAAAATTTGAATAACTTATAAAAAAGAATGTAAAAAAAAAAAAAATTACAATTAATAAAAAAAATAATTTACTATCTATTTTTCTCTTAATTTTCATTTAATTAAGATAAAATTTTTGCCTCATAAAAACTAAAGCTTAAATTATCTGGATAGTTGCTAAACTTTTTTTCGATCTGCTCAATTTGTGCTATATCTGTTATTACTATATTTAAAAATAGTGTGTATGTCCCATTTTCTTCATGATCAAACTTAATTAAATCTATTTCCTGTATAACTTCCTTCAGATCATTAATTATTTGTGTACTTTTAATTGATTTGTCTTTCCAAACAAAAGATAAATTAAAATCATTTGTTTTGGATTTTCTTTCTTTGTTAAAAATAAAATAGATACAGAAAATTATAATGATAAAACAGAGTAATGTTAATAAAAATTGTCCTGATCCATAACCAAGCCCTATAGAAATTGATAAAAAAAGATAAACTAATTCTTCTGGTTCCTTAATTGGTGTTCTAAATCTTATAACTGATAGGGCGCCAACCAGACCTAAAGATAAAGCTAACGATGATTTAACTACAGAAATTACTAAAAATGTTGTTAAAGCTAAAAGAGGTATTATAGAACCTATGTGGTATTTTCCTGTAAGAGAATTACTTTTAATTTTATAGATATGCCTAAGAACTAATGCAGATAATATACATAATATAAAACTTAATAAAGTAGTTAAATAATTTATCTCTCCTAAATTTTGATAATTATTTAATAAATTTTCCATGTATGATTAATACACAAAAATAATAGAATTTAAATTAAGTTTTACAAATTATTTTTTATAGTTAAACGCTATCATTCTATATAATTAGCTTTTTCCATAAAAAAATTAAAACAATTTTCTCCATTGTTAGGTGTCTAAAAGATAAACTGATATTTAATTCCTCTTATGAGTAATTATTTAATAAACTTTTATACTAAGAACTAAGTAAATTTATTTCAAATAAACCAGAAAAAATCTCTAGTATTAAAAATGTTTTTTTTAATAAAAATATTGTTTGTTAAGGATAATATTATTATATTAATGATGTTGGTTTTCCAACTATGACGATAAATGAATTTCGGAATAACCATTGCGGACGTGGGGGCGGTACCCACCACCTCCACCATCAAGACTTATGGGGGTGAACTAGATTCGACGGGTGACTAAAGGCTATTCTTTCGTTCGGGATTGTTCCACCGTAACGGGCTATTTTATAATTGCTAACGAAAGTTACGCACTTGCTGCCTAATTAACCTAGTTAATTAAGCAAACGGGGTCTGGGCACCTGGCAACAGAACGCTTCAGGAGTGGCATAATCCGTTATGCCACTTCACTATTTTTATGAACTTTGTTTAAAATTGTATTATCAACAAATTAAATATATCTAATATAAAAATAAAGTAGTTTATTAAATGATCAAAGTTGATGAATGCCCAATTTGCAAGTCTAAAGAAACTTTAATTCTTCAAATACAAAAATATATTTGTGAAGTTTTAAATATTATAAATCCAAAATTAAATGAAATTGAAAGAATTTGGTACCAATGTAAAAATTGTTACATTGCTTATAGATCACCAAAATTAGATGAAAAAGAACAAGAAACATTTTATAAAAAAAATTATAGAAGTTTTGCTTTTCGCAAAGAGACACCAGATGCATATTTTGACAGAATAAGTAATTACAGTAATGATAAATCACTTAATTTTGAAAAAGTTGATTATTTTTTAAAAAATAAAAAAAGAAACTACTCAGTCGAAGAGATAAACATTCTCGATATTGGATGTGGTGGTGGAGTATTAATTAAAAAAATTAAAGAAATGCTTCCTAATACAAAGTGCTATGGGGTTGAGCCTAATGAATTGTTTGCAAATTTGTCCTCTAGAAAAAGTGGAGCGATACAAATAATAAATGATTTTTATGATAAAAATACATTTAATAGCATCAAGTTTAATTTAATCGTTTCATCAGATGTACTTGAACATACAGATTTTCCAAAAAAATTTTTAAAAGATGCATATTTTAATCTCAAAAATGGAGGATGTATTTATCTTATCGTTCCTTCGAGTGAAAATTTTCAATATATTAAAAATATTACTCATGATGTTTTTGGTATTGGTCATCATATTTTATTTTCTAAAGAATCTTTAAAAAAATTATTGATGGATAATAATTTTGAAAAAATTCACATTGAGTCAGTAAAAACAATTTATGACCAATATGAAATTAGGGCAATTGCATATAAAAATGAAAATTAAACTATAGAGGGAAACAGACCTCCCCTTACTTAAATTAATTTTTTTTTAATTTCAGCTTGAGCGGCAGCCAACCTTGCAATAGGAACTCTATAAGGTGAACAAGAAACATAATTCAATCCTGCATTAGAACAAAAAGATATACTATGTGGATCTCCTCCATGCTCTCCACAAATACCTAACTTGAGATTTTTGTTTTGTTTTCGTCCTTTTTCTACTGCTATTTCAATTAAATCAGAAACTCCTTCATCTATTGAAACAAAAGGATCAATAGAAAATATTTTATTTTCTAAATAATCATTTAAAAATTTACCACTATCATCTCTACTGATCCCAAAAGTAGTCTGAGTTAAATCATTTGTTCCAAAACTAAAGAATTCTGCATGCTTAGCAATCTCCTTTGCTTTTATTGCCGCTCTTGGTAATTCAATCATCGTTCCTACTAAAAATTCTATTTTCAATTTATTTTCCTGTTGAACTTGTCTAGCAGTCCTAATTACTAATTCTTTCATTATTTTAATCTCAGCCTCTGTGGATACTAAAGGTATCATTATTTCAGGAAATGCAGATTTAATTTTACTTTTTTTGAGGTGTGCTAAAGCCTCAAATATTGCTTTGCATTGCATTTCATAAATTTCAGGAAAAGATATTCCTAGACGGCATCCTCTATGGCCTAACATCGGATTTTGCTCATGGAGCTCTTCAATTCTTGACTCTACCTCTTTAGTTGGGAGATTAACTATACTAGCAACTTCATTAATTTCCTTGTGTGTACGTGGTAAAAATTCATGTAATGGTGGATCCAATAATCTAACTGTGACTGGTAATCCTTTCATGATTTTAAAAATATCTATAAAATCTTTTCTTTGATGCGGTAACAGTTTTTGTAATGCTATTGCTCTGTCTTCTTTTGTTTTAGATAATATCATTTCTCTTACAGACAAAATTCGTTCTTCATCAAAAAACATGTGTTCTGTTCTACATAGTCCAATACCTTCTGCACCAAAATCTTTTGCTGTTTTAGTATCTTTTGGAGTCTCTGAATTTGTTCTTACTTTTAATTTTCTAAAACTATCAGCCCAAGACATTAACTTGGAAAAATCACCAGATATTTCTGGTTTCACAGTTGTAACACTTCCAGCAATAATTCTTCCAGTTGAACCATCAATAGTGATTACATCTCCTTCTTTAATTTCCATTGAAGAAGTTTTAAAAGATTTATTTTCATAGTTTATGTCAATTTCACTTGATCCTGACACACATGGTCTACCCATTCCTCTTGCAACGACAGCCGCATGACTCGTCATTCCACCTCTAGCTGTCAAAATTCCTTTAGCAGCATGCATTCCTTGTATATCTTCTGGAGAGGTCTCTACTCTGACCAAAATTGTATCTTGCATCATTGCAGTTAATCTTTCAGCCTCTTCTGATGTAAATACAACTTTACCACTGGCTGCACCTGGTGATGCTGGTAATCCATTTGCAATTACATTTATTGAGCTTTTTTCATCCAAAGTAGGGTGCAAAAGTGTGTCCAAAGAGTTTGGGTCAATTCTTAATACAGCTTCCTTTTTAGAAATTAATTTTTCTTTAACCATATCAACTGCTATCTTGACTGCTGATTTTGCTGTTCTTTTTCCTGATCTTGTTTGAAGCATCCATAGTTTACTATTTTCAACTGTAAACTCTACGTCTTGCATATCTTTGTAATGCATTTCTAATTTTTTCAAAATTTTTTTAAGTTCTTTAAAGACTTTAGGCATAGATTCTTCCATTGATAATTCTCTTGCTTTAGCATCTCTCCTAGCTTTTTTTGTTATGTATTGAGGAGTCCTTGTGCCTGCTACAACATCTTCGCCTTGCGCATTAATTAAATACTCACCATATATTTCATTTGATCCATCTGATGGGTTTCTTGTAAACACAACTCCTGTTGCACAATCATCACCCATATTTCCAAAAACCATTGATTGAACATTTACAGCCGTTCCCCATTCAGCCGGGATTTGATTTAGTTTTCTATAAACTTTTGCTCTATTACTTTCCCACGATAAAAATACTGCACTTATTGCTCCTAGCAATTGTTCATGAACATCTTGAGGAAAATCTTTTTTTGCCTTTTCTCTTACTGTTCTTTTAAAATCTTCAATTAATCCATCCCAATCACTTTCATCTAGATCTGTATCTAGCAAAACTCCTTTTGTAAGCTTATAATTTTCAATTAATTCCTCAAAATGATAACCTTCAACACCCATTACAACATTTCCATACATTTGAATGAATCTTCTATAACTGTCTTTAGCAAATCTTCCATTTGAGGTTTTAATTGCTAAAGCTTTCACTGTTTTATCGTTCAGACCTAGATTTAGAATAGTATCCATCATGCCTGGCATTGATACTCTTGCGCCTGAACGTACAGATAACAAAAGTGGATTTTTCAAGTCCCCAAATTTTTTAGAAACATCTTTTTCAATTGATTTTAATTCTTTTTTAATTTGAGAGATTAAATTTTTATTTAATTTTTTTTTATCATTATAAAAAATTTTGCAAACTTCTGTTGATATTGTAAAACCAGGAGGCACTGGAAGACCCATTCTTCCCATTTCAGAAAGATTAGCACCCTTACCACCTAAGAAGTTTTTAGGGATTTTTATTTTTTTACTATCCTTAGAATTAAAGTTTAATATAAGTTTTTTCATTAATTGGAGTCGATTAGAGAAAAATTAACATAATTGTTGAACGTTTTACACATCATTTGAATTAGTTCCAGCCTATTTTTCTTTATTACTGGATCATCTTCGTTCACAATTACATTATCAAAAAATTCAAAAACCTCTCTTTTAATGCTAGCAAGATTGTCCAATGTTTGAACATAATTTTCATCTTTATCTATACTTGAAAAATATTTCTTTAGTTCGCTAATTTTTTTAAACAGTTTTTTTTCTAACTCAGTTTTAAAAATACCAGGGTCAGTTGTATTTGATAATTCTATTTTATCATTTTTTAATTCACCGTCTAAAATGTTTGAGGCTCTTTTATAGCTTGCAATAATATCTAAACCATCTGGTTTGTTAATAATTTTATTTAAATGTTTAGCTTTATTAAAAATAATAACGGATTGATCTAAATTAAAAGAACTACTTGATGCTTGAATTATATCATTTCTAATATTTTCTTCCTTCATGTGATATTTTAATCTATCCATTAAAAAATCTGATAACTCATTTTGTAAAGATCGGTTGTCAATTTCAAAACCTTGATCTAGATAAAGGCTTGAAGAATAATTAATTAGATCTTTTATTTTAAAATCTTTTTTATTTTCAACTATTATTCTTATTACTCCTAATGCTAATCTTCTTAAAGCATATGGGTCTTTAGAACTTGTTGGTTTTTGATTTAAACCAAAAAAACCAACCAAAGTATCTATCTTATCAGCTAAAGAAAGGGCAATACTAAATGGTTTTTTTGGGACTCTTGAGCCTGAACCTGTAGGTAAATATTGTTCACTTATGGCCAAAGCCAAATCTTTATCAAAACCTTGTGCAATAGCAAAATAACCTCCCATTACTCCTTGGAGTTCTGGGAATTCACCCACTAGCTCTGATAATAAATCAACTTTGCAAATTGATGCTGATAATTCAACTTTTTCTTTACTGATTAAAAGTTCATCAGATATCATTCCACCCAATTTTCTCATTCTTTGAGCTTTATCAAAATAACTTCCTAATCCTCTAAAATAATTCATTGATTTTAAATCAGTAACTTTTTTGACCATATTTTGAGATTTATCTTTTTTCCAAAAAAATTCTGCATCACTTAATCTTGCTTCAACTACTCTTTCATTTCCTAATTTAATTAATCCTTTTTTATCTTTTTTGTTTGCAACCACTAAAAACTCATTGGTAATATTTTCTTTATTATCAAATATAGGGAAATATTTTTGATGGTATTGCATGGTAATAATTAATATTTCTCTTGGAATATTTAAAAATTTCTTATCAAATTCACAAAGAAGGATATTTGGTTGATCTGTTAAATCTACAACCTCATTAAGTAATCTAGGATTATGTTGAATCTTAATATTTTTATTTTTTAATATGTTATTGAATTTTTTTTCTATTAACTTTTTTCTTTCATTGTGATCGACGATAATGTCCATTTTTTTAAAAAAACTTTTATAATTTTTAAATTCTAAGAATGACTTTTTATTTTCCTCAAATTCTTTATCAATAAAAGTTGAGTTAGAAGATGTTAGGTGATGAAAATTAAAATTTAATTTTTTTTTATCAAATACAGCTAGAATTGATTTTAACGGTCTCCCCCAATTTAGGTCAAAAGTTCCCCAATACATTGATTTTTTCCATTGAATTTTACTTAACAATATTGGGATAAATTCCTCTAATAATTCATGTGTGTACAATTTTTTTGATTTTGTCTTGAAAAAATAAAATTCTCCTTTGTCGGTTTTCTTTTGGTAGAGATCCTTTTTTACGATTTTATTTGACCTAACAAAACCCTCTAGTGCTACCTCTGGTGACTTGATATTTGGACCTTTAATCTCCTCAGATTTTAGTACAACATTTTTTTGAATTCCTTCAAACAATACCACTAGTCTGTTTGGTGTTGAGTATGATGAACTTTTTTTAAATAAAATTGATTTTTCTAAAAAAAAATCATTAAAACTTTTAAGTAAGTTTTCCCTTAAATTTTGTTGAAGATTTGAGGGTATTTCTTCACTAAATAATTCTAAAAAAAACTCTGACATTATTTTTGACTATCTAACCAAACGCCTGCTGCAGATTTTGTAATATCTCTTATTCTTGCAATATAACCTGCTCTTTGTGCAACACTGATTGCACCTCTTGCATCTAAAATATTAAACACATGACTGGCTTTTAAACATTGGTCATATGCTGGTAAAGAAATTTTTTTTTCTACTAAATCTTTTGCCTCGGACTCATGCATTTCAAACATTTTCAAAAGTGTTTCTACATTCGCGTGTTCAAAATTGTATGCTGAAAATTCTTTTTCGGCTTGATGAAATACTTCGTGATATTTTACACCTTCATCATTCCACAACAAATCATAAACGTTTTTTTCTTTTTGAGTGAACATACAAATTCTTTCTAAACCATAAGTGATTTCAACTGATACAGGTTTACAATCAAATCCAGCCATTTGTTGAAAATAAGTGAATTGAGTAATTTCCATTCCATCACACCATACTTCCCATCCCAATCCTGCAGCACCTAATGTTGGACTTTCCCAATCATCTTCAACAAACCTTATATCATGATCATTATGATTTATTCCTATAGTAGATAAACTATTTAAATAAAGTTTTTTTATATTTTCAGGGGAAGGTTTAATTAAAACTTGAAATTGATAATAGTGTTGCAACCTGTTTGGATTATCTCCATATCTTCCATCTGTAGGTCTTCTTGATGGTTGTACGTAAGCTGCTTTCCACGGTTTATTTCCAAGTGATCTTAGGGTAGTAGCTGGATGAAAAGTTCCTGCACCAACCTCCATATCATAAGGCTGAAGAATAATGCATCCTTTTTTACTCCAAAATTTCTGAAGATTTAAAATTGTATCTTGGAATGTTTGAATTTTTTTTTTTTCTTTTTTTGCTTTAGAAACCATATCTTTGCCAAATTGATCTTTCATCTAAAATACTTGCTATTTGATCTACTTGATTGCTGGATGAAGAAAGTTTTTGACTTAACCATCCTTTTGATTTTTCAAATTTTTTAATAATTACATCTTCACCAAATTTATCTTTTAATATTTCATGTGCGTTACCTATTCCGTCAATCAATCCTAAATTTTTTGCTTTACTACCTGACCAAAACTCACCTGAAAAAAGTTCTACATCAGATTTGTTTAATTTTGATCCTCTACTTTTTTCAACAACATCTATAAAGTCTTTATGAAGATCCAATTGAATATTTTTTAATCTTTCAATATCTTCGTTTTTTTCCTCTAAAAATGGATCAAGTGTGCTTTTGTTTTTACCAGCAGTATGAACTCTTCTTTCAACCCCAATTTTTTTTATCAACTCAGTAAATCCAAAAGAAGAATATATCACTCCTATAGATCCAATAATTGAACTTGAATTTGCATAAATTTCATCCCCAGCACAAGAAATCAAATAACCTCCAGAAGCTGCTACGTCTTCAGCGAATACAATAACTTTTTTTTTGTGTTTTTTTGCTTGTTGTCTAATAAAACTGTAGATTAAATGAGATTGAACTGGTGATCCTCCTGGTGAATTGATTGATATAGCGACACATGCCGCTTTTTTCAGAGAAAAAGCCTTTTTAATTTGTTCTTCTTGCCCTGCAAAATCAATACCTTGTTTAAATTTACCTGCATTACCAATAACCCCGCTTAATTTTAAGTGAGCAACAATTTTTTTCTTTTTAAAAAAAGAGAACATAGGTAAGTCTTATAGAATTATTTATTGAATATAAAGACTACTTATAATTGAAGAAACTGGTGCGTCAATTGATAAGTAATATATATAAACAAATTATACTAATTTAAAAATGTTATGGGAACTGTTGTACAGCTTAAAAATCAGATAAATGATTCTTATTTTCTGCTTAAAGACGCGGTTGAAGAAAAACTGGTTTTAACGGAAGAAAAAATAAAATCAAAATTATCTAGTGACGTACAGCTGGTTCAAAAAATGACAGATTATCATATAGAAACTGGAGGAAAAAGACTAAGAGCTTTATTAACATTGGGTAGTGCAAAATTATGCGGTTACTCTAAAGGCTCTAGAGATATAAACTTAGCTGCGTGTGTTGAATTAATTCACAGCGCTACGTTAATGCATGATGATGTAATTGATGAAGGCACTGTTAGAAGAGGTAAAGAAACTTTAAATAAAGTTTGGGATAATCATTCGTCAGTTTTAATAGGAGATTATCTATTGAGTAGATGTTTTGAAATGATGGTAGAAGACGGAAACCTTGAAGTTTTAAAATTATTATCGTCCACTTCATCTAAAATTGCTCAAGGAGAAGTTCTACAACTTCAACACAAAGGTGAAGTTGATATGCTGGAAGAAACATATTTAAAAATCATCTCAGCTAAAACTGCTGAATTATTTGCAGCAGCAACTAAAGTTGGTGCAATTTTATCTGATGCAGAAAATAAAGAAAAAGATGCTTTAGAATTTTATGGAAGAAACTTGGGATTAACTTTTCAAATAGCAGACGACACACTAGACTATAATGCTGAGCTAAAACTATTTGGTAAAAAAATTGGTCAAGATTTTTTTGAAGGTAAAATTACCTTACCAATTATTTTACTTTTTCAAAAATTAGGAAATGATGAAAAGAAAATTTTATCAAATATGTTTAAAAAAGGGTTAAGAACAAAAGATGACTTTAATGAAATTATTGCTCTTATAAATAAGTATAAAATAATTCAGGAATGCTATCAAAAAGCACAGCACTATATAAATTTAGCCTCAAATTCTCTAAGTGTATTTAAAGACTCTGAAGAAAAAAATATTTTTAAAAGATTAACATCGTTTAGTTTATCAAGAAATTTTTAAGGACTTAATAAAGACTTTATCCACTTCCCGGAGTTATCTTTATTATATTTTAATCTCTCGTGGATTCTATTCTCACCATCCAGCCAAAATTCAATACTATTTGGAGACAAAATCCATCCAGACCAGTGACTTGGTCTTGGTACATCTGATTTGTTGCTATATTTTTTTTTGTAATCTTGTATAGATTTTAACAATTGTTCTCGAGTATTTAATTCTTCACTTTGCTTAGAAGCCCATGCTCCTATTCGACTTTCATACGCTCTAGATGAATAATATTCATCTGCAACCTGATCAGAAACTAATGACACCTTTCCACTAATTCTTATTTGTCTTAAGAGACTTTTCCAATGGAAACACATCGCAGCATATGGATTTTCTTTTAATTCATTTCCCTTTTGACTATTTAAATTTGTATAAAATACAAATCCATCTTTGTTGAAATCTTTAAGTAAAACCATTCTAACTGATGGAATGTTGTTTTTATCTGATGTGGCCAGAGCAACAGCGTTTGGATCATTTGGCTCAGTTTTCTTTGCTTCCTCCATCCATTCATGAAATAAATGAATTGGATCATCTATATCAAGAAAGCAACTATTAAGACCTAAAAGGTTTTTTTGATTCATAATTTAAACAAAATAATCTATATAATATAAATAATGTCATTTAATACTTTTGGAAAGCTATTTCGTTTCACAACTTGGGGAGAGTCTCATGGACCTGCAATTGGTTGTATTGTTGATGGTTGTCCCCCAAACATAAATCTTAAAGAACAAGATATTCAAATAGAATTAGACAAAAGAAAACCAGGACAATCTAAATTTACAACTCAGAGAAAAGAGGATGATAAAGTTCAAATATTGTCAGGAGTATTTGAGGGTAAAACTACAGGAACACCTATTTCTCTCATAATCTACAACAAAGATATGAGATCTAAAGATTATAGTAATATTAAAGATAAGTTCAGACCAGGTCATGCAGATTTTACTTATTTTAAAAAATATGGAATTAGAGACTATAGAGGTGGTGGTAGATCTTCTGCTAGAGAAACTGCAGCACGAGTTGCGGCCGGTGCAATAGCAAAAGTTGTACTTCAAAAAAAATTAGGTAAAAAATTTAAAGTCATTGGTGCGGTAACTCAGTTAGGAATTCTTGGATGTGATACAAATCAATGGAACGATAAAGTAATTTCAAAAAATCCATTTTTTTGTCCAGATAAATCAATGATTAAATTATGGGAAAAATATTTGCTTGGTGTTAGAAAGTCAGGATCCTCATGTGGAGCAGTGATTGAAATAAGAGTAAGAGGTATCCCAGTTGGTTTAGGTGCTCCAATTTATTCAAAATTGGATACTGACATAGCTTCAGGTCTAATGAGTATTAATGCTGTTAAAGGTGTAAATATTGGTGCAGGAATGAACTCAGCACAATTAAGTGGAGAACAAAATTCAGATGAAATTTCTTCAAAAAGAAATAAATTAAAATTCAATTCAAATAAAGCGGGTGGAATTCTTGGTGGAATTTCTACGGGCCAAGAAATTATTGCATCTTTTGCTGTCAAACCAACATCATCAATTTTAACTAGTAGAAAAACTATAAATAAATTTGGGAAAAATACTTCAATATCTGTTAAAGGTAGACATGATCCTTGTGTAGGAATTAGAGCTGTGCCAATTGGTGAAGCTATGATGAACTGTATTTTACTTGACCACTACTTAATGAATAAAGCTCAATGTAGTTAGCTTAAATTAATTTTTCACAACTCTTATTGTCTCCTTTTGAAACAAAATATCAGCAATTTTCTTAGAAATTTGAGAACTGTTTAATCCAGCTTTATCGTACATTTTTTTTGGATCATCTTGTTCAATGAATTCATCTGGTAAAGTCATTGATCTAAATTTTAAACCTTTATCAAATACTCCTCTTTCAGCTAATAAATTTTTAACATGAGAACCGAAACCACCTATTGATCCCTCTTCAATAGTTATCATAAGCTCATGTTCCTTGGCAGATTTTAGTATAAGTTCTTCGTCTAAAGGCTTTGCAAATCTAGCGTCTATCAAAGTTGCTGAAACTCCTTTTACTTTTAATTCCTCTACAGCTAACTTGCACTCCTCAAGTCGAGTACCGAGGTTTAAAATACAAACTTTTGTCCCTTGTTGAACGACTCTCCCTTTACCAATTTCAATTTTTTCATCAATTGATGGGAGATCAACACCTACTCCAGTTCCTCTTGGATATCTAATTGCAGAAGGTTTGTCATTTATATTTACTGAAGTATTAATCATTTTAACTAGTTCAGCTTCATCACTTGCTGCCATTACTACAAAGTTAGGTAAAGTTGATAAGTAAGTTATATCAAATGAACCAGCATGTGTTGATCCATCAGCACCAACTAATCCTGCTCTATCTATAGCAAATCTAACTGGTAGGCTTTGGATGGCAACATCGTGGACAACTTGATCATATGCTCTCTGTAAAAATGTAGAATAAATTGCAGCATATGGTTTGTATCCTTCAGTTGCTAGACCAGCTGCGAAAGTTACAGCATGTTGTTCCGCTATTCCAACATCAAACATTCTATTTGGAAACTCCTTGCCAAAAATATCCATGCCAGTTCCTCCTGGCATAGCTGCTGTTATTCCTACTATTTTGCTATCTTTTTTAGCATGTTTAACTAAAGTATTTGCAAATACTTTTGTATAAGCTGGAAGGTTTGATTTGCTCTTTACTTGTTCGCCAGTCTCAACATTAAATTTTGACACTCCATGATAATGATCATTTGCTTTTTCTGCATATGAATAACCTTTTCCTTTTTGAGTTTTGATATGAATCATTATAGGACCCTCATGTCTTGATTCTTTTGCATTTTTTAAAATTGGAACTAGGCTCGATAAATCATGACCATCTATAGGACCCGCATAATAAAAACCAAGTGAACTAAACAATGTACCTCCAGTAACTGCTGAACGGAAAAAATCCTCTGCTTTTCCTGCTTTGGCGCTAAATCTTTTTGAAAATGCAGATGTAATTAATTTTAAAGTTTCTCTAAGACTAAAATATATTTTACCAGTAAATAATTTTGCCAAGTAAGTTCTCATTGCTCCAACTGGTTTTGCAATTGACATGTCGTTATCATTTAAAATAACAATCATTTTTGTCTTAGATGCTCCAGCATTATTCATAGCTTCATAAGCCATACCTGCACTAATTGCTCCATCACCTATGACAGCTATTACATTGGAAGACTTATTTTCTAATTTATTTGCCTCAGCAATTCCCAATGCTGATGAAATAGATGTTGAACTATGGGCTGCTCCAAATGGGTCATACTCACTTTCAGATCTTTTTGTAAAACCTGATAAACCATCACCCTGTCGTAAAGTTCTAATCTTATCTTTTCTTCCAGTTAAAATTTTATGAGGGTAAGATTGATGACCTACATCCCATATTAATTTATCATTTGGTGTATCAAAAACATAATGAAGTGCGACTGTCAATTCAACCACTCCCAAACCAGCACCAAGGTGACCTCCTGTTTCTGAAACAGCACTTATCATTTCCTCCCTCACCTCATCTGCTACTTTTTGTAAATTATCTTCAGAAACTTTTCTTAAATCAGATGGAAAGTTGATATTATTTAAAAATTGATAATTTTTTTTCATTTTTTTCTATTCAATATATAGCCTAATGTTTCATTTATTTTTTCAGATCTTGAACCATATTTTCTTAAATTCTTATTAATATCTTTTATTATCTTATCACAATACTTAAGTGAGTCATCATAGCCTATTAAATTTATAAGTGTTGCCTTGCCTTTTTTTTGATCTTTTCCTGTTTTTTTCCCAGCTTCCTTAGAATTACTTTTCAGATCAATTAAATCATCAGCTATTTGGAATAATAGACCAATTTTTGATCCAATATTTTCAAAAAATTTAATTTCTTGGATTGTTTTTTTCTTAATTATTGCTGGAGCTGCACAACAAAAACTAAATAACATTCCAGTTTTTTTTATTTCCATTTCTAATATTTTATTCCTTGATATTTTCTTTCTCTCATAACTTAAATCTAAATATTGCCCACCAGCTATTCCTAAATGTCCTGAACATTCTGATAATTTTTTGATTAGCTTGATCTTTATCTTTTCATTTAATTTCAATTTAGGACTTGATAAAATTTCAAAAGCTAAAGTCAGTAATGAATTTCCTGCTAGAACTGCTGTAGACTCACCAAATTTAATGTGAGCTGAAGGTTTTCCTCTTCTTATATCATCATCATCCATACAGGGTAGATCATCATGAATAAGAGAGTAAGCATGAATACATTCAACGGCCGACCCAACTATTATCAATGTTTTATAATCTATTGAAAATAATGACCCTAAGTCGATTAAGATTTTAGATCTTATTTTTTTTCCACCTGGAAACAAACCATACTTCATGGGTGACATTAACTGAGAGTATTTCTGTGAATTAATATATTTTTTAAGAAATATATTTGTATCCTTAGCTATTTTATTAAGCTGTTTTTTCATTTTTTTTAGTTATCTCTTTAATCTTTTTATTTGTCTCTTCCCCAATAGATTTAAAATTTTTATGAAATTTCTTTTCAATAATATTATTTAATTTTAGAAGTTCTTGATAACTGTCAACTGAATTGTTTAAATCATTTTCCTTCTCAAGGGACTCTATAATCTTATTTGCTTTTTCTGTAAGCTCCTCAACTGAATACTGATCATAATCAAGTGGTAATATTTTATCTTTCATATAATAATTATTAATACATGAAATCTATTCAATCAAATATCAAAAAAGCAAAAAAATATTTAGATAATAATCATTGTATTGCGGTACCAACAGAAACTGTTTATGGATTAGCTGCAAACGCTTACTCGAATAGTGCAGTTAAGAAAATATTTAGTCTTAAAAACAGACCATTAAACAATCCTCTTATTGTCCATTATTACAATATTCAAAGACTTAAAGAGGACTGTGATATAAATGATAATTTAGTAAAACTTTACAAAAAATTTTCTCCAGGTCCGATAACTTATGTTTTGAAATTAAAAAATAACTCAAAAATATCAAAATTTGTCACTAATAATAAAAAAAGTATTGCTGTACGTTTTCCTAAACATAAATTGTTCAGAAATTTATTAAAAAATTTAGATTATCCAGTAGCTGCACCTAGTGCAAATATATCCTCAAGATTAAGTTCGGTTAAACCATCTGATGTAAAAGAAGAATTTGGTTCAAAAATTAAATATATTTTAAATGGAGGAAAAAGTAAAATTGGAGTTGAATCGACAATATTAAATCTTTTAGAAAAGCCCTCACTCTTAAGATATGGAGGCCTAGATACTAAAAAAATTGAAAATGTTTTAAAAAAAAAATTATTAATTAATACAGATTCAAAAAAAAAATTAGCTCCTGGTTTATTTCCCTTACATTACTCGCCTGGGATACCTTTAAGAGTCAATGTTAAAAGACCAAAAAAAAATGAGGCTTACTTATTAATAAAAAAAAGAAAATCAAAATTAAAAAATTATTATTATTTATCCAAAGCGAAAAATATAGATGAAGCTGCAAAGAATTTATATTCAACTTTAAGAAAAATTAAAAACGATGGTTATAAAAAGATTGCAGTCGAGACGATACCAAACCGAGGTCTTGGCAAAACAATTAATGATAGATTAAAGAGAGCCTCTAAATATTAATGACAAATTCTATTGAAGTAATCAATCTATCAAAAAAATATAAAGATAAAGAAGCAGTAGCTAATATAAATTTTAAAATTAATGAAAATGAAATGGTTGGTTTATTGGGACCTAATGGATGTGGAAAAACCACAACTATTGGAATGATTTTAGGGTTATTAAAACCAAGTAGTGGTGA
The DNA here is from genome assembly GCA_902590535.1 of uncultured Pelagibacteraceae bacterium. GTDB lineage: Bacteria > Pseudomonadota > Alphaproteobacteria > Pelagibacterales > Pelagibacteraceae > Pelagibacter. The sequence goes on along the minus strand of CACIXF010000001.1, from coordinate 10,073 downwards.
GGTCTTAATCAACGGAGAAAATATTGAAAAAAATAAAATCTCACTTCTTCATAAAATGAATTTTATTTCACCATATATTGAATTACCTAAAAAACTTAAAGTTAAACAAAATTTAATTGTTTATGGAAAATTATATAATGTTCAAAATTTAAACGATCGAATAGATCACCTTGCAAACAAACTTAGATTAAAAGACCTTTTAAACAAAATTACTGGAGAACTTTCTTCTGGACAAAAAAACAGAGTAAGTCTTGCTAAAGCTTTAATAAATGATCCAACGGTACTTTTGTTAGATGAACCCACTGCTTCATTAGATCCTGAAACTGGTGATTTTGTAAGATCGTTTTTAGAAGATTACAAAAAGGAAAAAAAAATATCAGTTTTGCTTGCCTCTCATAATATGGAAGAAGTAAAAAGATTATGCTGTTCTGTTTTAATGATGAAAGATGGTTTAATAGTGGATAGAGGTACTCCTGAAGAGTTGATAACAAAATATGGAAGAAGAAATTTAGAGGAAGTATTTTTAGAAATTGCGAGAAAATAAAAATGAATTTAATTAGAATTTACGGTCTTTTTTTAAGACACTTTTATTTAATAACTAGGTCATTTCCAAGAATATTAGATTTAATTTATTGGCCTTCAATTCAAATTACTCTTTGGGGATTTATTTCTAATTTTTTTGCAGCTCATAGCTCTTATTACAGTGGTGCAGTAGGAGTTATTCTTTCATGTGCAATTCTTTATGATTTTTTATTTAGAACCAGTATTGGCTTTAATATGTTATTTTTAGAAGAAATTTGGAGTAGAAATTTTACAAACCTATTTATTGCACCGATGAAAATTAGCGAGATAATTGTCTCGCTAGTTTTTACTGCTTTAATAAGAGCATTAATTGGTTTAATCCCAGCTATACTATTAACTTCTCCATTGTTTGGTATATCTTTGCTAAAACTTGGTCTTCCTTTAGCGTTTCTTTTCTTGAGTCTGTATTTATTCGGAATAACACTTGGTCTGTTTGTTTCAGCGGGATTATTAAGATTTGGACCATCTTTTGAGAATATTGCATGGTCTACAATGTTTTTATTAGCACCTTTTGGCTGTATTTACTATCCAGTTGAAATACTACCTGAAATCTTCCAATCAATCGCTTTCGCACTTCCTTTGGTTTATATTTTTGAGGAGACCAGAAATATCTTGGTCAATGGAATTGTAAATTATGAAAATATTATTAATGCAATCTATCTGAACGGGTTTTATTTAATTTTGTCAATATTAGTATTTTATTACTCTTTTGACAAAGCAAGAGATAAAGGAACTTTAATAAATATAGGTGAATAAACTGGTGCGCCTGCTAGGAGTCGAACCCAGAACCTCCTGATCCGAAGTCAGGCGCTCTATCCAGTTGAGCTACAAGCGCATATAGTATTAATATTATATTTTATGGAAAAAAACATTAATTTTATAGTAAAAGAGGATGAGAAGAATTTAAGGGTTGATGTTTTAATTAACAAAAGAGAGGAATTAATTAGTAGAACTAGAATTAAAAATTTAATTTTAAAAGAAAAGTTAACACTAAATAATGAAATAATTAAAAGTCCGTCAAAAAAAGTCTCAATTGGTGATGCTATAAATCTTAAGATTCCAGAGCCTGAAATAGCATCCCTTAAACCTTACGAATTTAAATTAGAAATAATATACGAAGATGATGATCTATTAATAATTAATAAACCTGCCGGAATAATCATGCATCCAGGGGCTGGAAATTATGATAAAACAATTGTTAATGCATTGATGCATCATAATAAAGATTCTTTATCAAATATAGGTGACGAGTTAAGACCTGGTATTGTTCATAGAATTGATAAAAACACATCTGGTTTAGTTGTAATTGCGAAAAACAATGAAACTCATGAAAATTTATCAAAACAATTTAGTGATCATACAATTATAAGAGAGTACCAACTTTTAATATGGGGAAAATTAAGACCCTCCTCAGGAAGGATTGAAACATTTATTACTCGTAGTTCAAAAAATAGACAACTTATGGAAGTTAGTAGTTCTAAAGGTAAGAAAGCTATAACAAATTATAAAACACTTGAAATTTTTGAAAATCAAAAAACACCAACTTTAAGTTTAGTTGAATGTAAATTAGAAACAGGGAGAACACATCAGATTAGAGTTCATATGAACTTTAAAGGTAATAGTCTAGTTGGAGATGACAAATATAAAAAGAAATATAAAAAATTAAAAAATATTGATTTAGATATCCAAAATTCAATTACTAAATTAAATAGACAATTCCTGCATGCAAAAACTTTAGGATTTATACATCCACGTACTAAGAAAGAAGTGATTTTTTCCTCACTTTTGCCACAAGATCTAAATAATATTCTAAAAATGCTTAGAAACACTAAAGAATAAATTATTGAAAATTAGATATAATTAATTAAATAAACACTGCTATGAGCACAACAATGAGCAATAATCTACCAACCCTTTCTAATGAAGGTGGGCTATCTGCATATTTAGAGCAGATTAAAAAATTTCCGATGTTAGCTGCAGAAGAGGAATATATGCTTGCAAAAAATTGGAAAACGACTGGTAACATTAAAGCTGCAGAAAAACTAGTCACTAGTCATTTAAGATTAGTTGCAAAGATTGCCATGGGCTACAAAGGATATGGCTTGCCTATCAATGAAATGATTTCAGAGGGAAATGTAGGTCTTATGCAAGCTGTTAAAAAATTTGAACCAGAAAAAGGTTTTAGATTGGCAACTTATGCAATGTGGTGGATTAAGGCTTCTATTCAAGAATATATTTTAAGATCTTGGAGTCTTGTCAAAATTGGAACTACTACTGCTCAAAAAAAATTATTTTTTAATTTAAAGAAAATTAAAAATCAAATTTCTCCAGAAACTGAAGGAGACTTAAGAGATGAGCACGTTAATCATATCGCTAATAAGCTTGATGTAAGTAAAGAAGAAGTCGTTTCTATGAATAGAAGACTTTCTGGAAAGGAGTTCTCCCTAAATGCCCAAGTTGGGGAAGATGGCGATGAATGGCAAGACTGGTTGGTTGATAAAGAACTTGATCATGACTTAAAATTTGCTCACCACGAGGAAATGGAACAAAGAAAAGATTTATTAAAAGACTCTATTAAAGTTCTTAACGATAGAGAAAGAGAAATTTTATATTCAAGAAGACTAAACGATGACCCAACTACACTAGAGGATTTAAGTAAAAAATATAAAATTAGCAGAGAAAGAGTTAGACAAATAGAAAACAAAGCATTTGAAAAACTCCAAAAGCATATGCTTCTTTTAGCTAAATCAAAGAATCTTTTACCCGCAAACTAAACTTCAAAAGGGTTTTCAATTAAAATAGTATCATCTCTTTCTGGACTAGTTGAGATACTTGATACTTTTGCACCAATAAAATCTTCAACAGCAAAAATATATTTTTTTGCATTTTCTGGTAAAGAGTCCATATTTTTGACTCCACTTGTAGAAACTTTCCAACCTGGAAAAGTTTCATAAATTGGTTTTATTTTAATCTGGTCTTCAACAGCGGCAGGTAAATAATCTAATCTTTCACCATCAAGCTCATAAGCAACACACATTTTAATTTCATCTAATTCATCAAGTACATCTAATTTTGTTAAAGCGATGCCATCAATCCCTGAAACTTTAATAGTTTGCCTCACTAAAACACCATCAAACCACCCACATCTTCTTTTTCTACTTGTAACAGTTCCAAATTCTTTTCCACGTGTTCCTAAAAGTTCACCAATATCATCTATTAACTCAGTAGGAAAAGGACCCTCACCAACTCTTGTTGTATAAGCTTTTGTAATACCAAGAACATAATTTATAGAATTAGGGCCACAACCGGTTCCTGTCGCTGCGCTCGAAGCAACAGTATTAGATGAAGTTACAAAAGGATAAGTTCCATGATCTACATCAAGTAAAATACCTTGGGCACCTTCAAATAAAATTTTCTTTTTTTGTTTTTTAAATTGGTCAATTTTTAACCAAACTGGTTGGGAGAATTCTAATATTTTAGGTGCTATTTTAAGCAAATCAGATTTAAGCTGATCTTTTTCAAAAATTTTTTTTCCTAGACCTTTTCTAATCGCATTATGATGAACTAATACAGAGTCGAGTCTTTGATCTAAATTTTTTTCAGACCTAAGATCCATAACTCTTATAGATCTTCTTCCAACTTTATCTTCATATGCTGGTCCAATTCCACGTCTTGTTGTTCCTATTTTGCTTTTTCCTGCTGCATCTTCTCTAATCTCATCCATTTCTCTATGAAAAGGCAAAATTAAATTTGCAGATTCTGAAATAATAAAATTATTTACATTTACTTCTACGCCTTTAGATTTTATTTCTTCTATTTCCTCTAATAAAGCCCACGGATCTACGACAACTCCGTTGCCAATAATTGATATTTTGCCATTTCTAACTATTCCAGAGGGAAGCAGCCTCAATTTATATGTGACACCATCAATAACTAAAGTATGGCCAGCATTATGACCTCCTTGAAATCTTATTACCACATCTGCCTGTTCAGACAGCCAATCGACAATTTTACCTTTACCTTCGTCACCCCATTGAGATCCAACAACAACTATATTTTTCATTATTTAAATTTTCTATTTATTTTTAAAGAAGTGAGATGGTTAATTGGGCCATGACCTTTTCCATATTTCGGGTTTGATTTAATTGCTGAATTTACATACTTAATTCCAAGCTCACAAGATTTCTTTACTGTTTTTCCACATGATATAAAAGTTGTAACCGCGCTAGATAAAGTACAACCTGTGCCATGAGTATTCTTAGTTTTGTAACGCTTGCTTTTAAAAATTTTAGTATCTTTTGAGTTTATTAAAATATCTATCACATTTTTATGTTTTAAATGGCCTCCTTTTATTAATACATTTTTAGCTCCTAAACCTAAAAGTTTATTAGCAGCATTAATCATGTCTTCTCTTGTAATAATTTTTGTGTTAGTCAAAATTTCTGTCTCAGGAATATTTGGAGTAATAAGTGATACTTTTTTAATTAATTTTAATTTTAATAATTTGATTGCTTTATCATCTATCAATTTAGCACCACCTTTAGCAACCATAACTGGATCTAATACGATTTTTTTAACTTTAATTACATCCAGAGCTTTCAGTGCTATCCTAATGACCTCTGAAGAATGTAGCATACCAATTTTTATTGCATCAGGTCTTATATCTTTGCAACTATAAATAATTTGATTAAAAATTTCTTTTGGATTAATTCCAACAATTGATTTTACACCTGTTGTATTTTGAGAAGTCACTGCTGTTATTGCTGTCATTGCATAAGAACCTAGAGCAGTAACAGTTTTTATATCAGCTTGAATACCTGCTCCACCAGATGAATCAGATCCTGCAATAATTAAAATTTTGGACTTTGGTTTCAATTTATTTAATTTTTTTTATAATCATATTTACACATTCGTATAAAAGAGTTTTATTTTCACTTTCTCCCATTACTCTTATTTTAGATTCTGTTCCTGATTTTCTTACTAAAATTCTTCCATTACCTTTAATTAATTTATCTGCATTTTTTATAATTTTTTTTATCTCTGGTTTATTAATTATATTTTTATCTTTAACTTCAATATTTTCTAAAAGCTGAGGTGTTTTCTTAAATTGATCAAAAAATTCACTTGCCTTTTTTCCTTTTCTTAATGCAAAAAGAGCTTCTAAAGCTACTAGCAAACCATCTCCTGTAGTTGCAAATTTACCTAGAATAATATGTCCCGATTGTTCACCACCTAAATTAAAATTATATTTCTGCATTTTTTCTTTAACATATCTATCTCCTACATTTGCCCTTAAAAATTTTATTCTTTTTGATTTAAAATATTTTTCTAAGCCATAATTTGACATTAATGTTCCAACAACCCCACCTTTTAACATTTTTTTATTTTTCCATCTTGTTGCTAGAGCAGCTATAATTTGATCCCCGTCTATTATATTGCTTTTTTCATCACACATTATAATTCTGTCAGCATCTCCATCTAAAGATATACCGATATGTGCTTTATATTTTTTTACAGCAGATCTAATTTTTCTTGGATAAGTTGATCCACATTTTTTATTAATGTTTAAACCATTTGGTTTAACTCCTATTGCTATGACTTTAGCTCCTAATGATTTAAATAATTCAGGACCTGCCTTATAACCAGCACCGTTTGCACAATCGATTACTATTCTTAGCCCTCTTAAATTGAATTCTTTTGTGAAATTTTTTTTTAATATTTTAATATATTGTTTTGTACCCGTTTCTAATCTTTTAACTCTTCCTAATTTTTCAGAATGCGAGAGGTTTTTTGAGATTTTCTTATCTATAAGTCCCTCAATTTTTTTTTCTATTTTATCTGATAATTTCATTCCATTAGGACCAAACAATTTTAAACCATTATCAAAATGTGGATTGTGAGAGGCGGTAATCATTATACCCATATTAGCCTTCATTTCTTTTGTTAACATAGCCAACCCATTAGTTGGTAAGGGTCCAAGGGTATAAACATGCATACCAGCTGAAGCCAAACCTGAAACAAGAGCTGGCTCAAGTGTATATCCTGACAATCTCGTATCTTTTGCAATTATTGCTGTTTGTTTTCTTTTTTTTTGAGATTTAAAGTATGTTCCGCTAGCAAGTCCAAATTTAAAGAACATATCTCCATTTATATATTTGCTATTAACTGCTCCTCTTATTCCATCTGTCCCAAAATATTTTTTTGTCATTAATTTTTGACTATCTCGTTAAAAACTTTAATACCTTGCTTAACTTCATTAACATCATGAATTCTTAAAATCTGAATTCCTTGCATTAAAAGATATATTGAAGAAGCCATGGTTCCACCGATCCTTGTTTTGCTATCATTTTTTTTTGATATATCTTTAATAAATCTTTTTCTTGAATTTCCTACTAGTACAGGAAAACCTAATGAATGAAAAATAGAAATACCTCTTAGAAGATTCATATTATGTTTCAAATTTTTTCCAAATCCAATTCCAGGATCTAAAATTATATTATTATGTTTAATACCCTTAGATCTTATTAACTTAATCTTATCTTCAAAATAATCATAAATATCTAATAATTCATTCTTATATTTCGCTTTCTTTTGCATATTTTCTGGTGTCCCAACTGAATGCTGTATTACAAATGGAATTTTATACTTTTTTAAAATATTTATTGTTTTGGGATCATAACTTAATCCTGAAACATCATTGATAAGTTTAACTCCCATTCTAATACCATTTTCCATAATGATGGACTTTCTTGTGTCTAAAGATATTGGTATTTTTTTTACAATTAATTTTAATATCTTTTTAATTCTATTCCATTCTCTATTTTCATTTACAGGCTTAGACCCAGGTCTTGTAGATTCCCCACCAACATCTATTATAGATGCACCACTTTTGTATAAATTAATGGCATGAGTAATACCCTTATTTTTTTTATTAAATTTTCCTCCATCCGAAAAACTGTCAGGTGTAAGATTTAATACTCCCAAAATATTTGGAATTTTTTTAAAATTTAAATTTGAAAAATTTGTTTTTTTTGACCTAATTTTTTTTAAATCTGAATTTATTTTTGTTTTTAATTCTTTTGATAAATTTCTAATTTTATTTATTGAAATTTTTCTAATTTTTTTTCTTGTAATTATCTCAATATGGTCAAAAGATATTTCTTTAATCTGATGTAAAGGGATAGATTGTTTTTTATTTACTAAAATTTTTGATTGTTTGCCGAAATAGAAATTACACGCTCTTGTGTAATATCTCGGCATTATTTATTAATGAACAATTTTTGGTTTCAAACCCATCGCGCCCAAAGCTGAATCTTGATCATCTTTCGACTCTGGATTATCTAAAATTTTATCTTTAGGATATAAATTTTTATTAATTATATTCTCTATTTCTTCACCAGTTAAAGTCTCATAAGTTATTAGAGCTTTTGCAATTTTATGAAGATCGTCTATTTTTTCTGTTAAAATTTCCTTTGCTTTATTATATCCTTCATCTACGAGCTTTCTTATTTCTTTATCAATTTTCTGAGCAACTTCCTCTGACACCGATTGAGTTTGAGTAACTGATCTTCCCAAAAACACTTCCTCTTGATTTTCCCCATATTCAACTGGACCCATTTCTTCACTCATTCCATATTTTGTTACCATTGCTCTTGCTAACTGCGTAGCCTGGTTAATATCAGATCCATTTCCTCCACCTGCACCTGTAGATATATTATCTTTTCCAAAAATTAATTCTTCAGCCACCCTTCCTCCAAAACAAACAGCTAATCTCGCTTTAAGATATTTTATTGAATAACCATGTTTGTCTTTTTCCGGTAAGTTCATAACCATTCCAAGAGCTCTTCCTCTTGGAATAATTGTAGCTTTATGAATTGGATCATAACTTGGCATATTAAAAGACACTAGAGCATGTCCACCTTCATGGTATGCCGTTAGTTTTTTCTCATCTTCTGTCATTACCATTGAACGTCTTTCAGCACCCATCATAACTTTATCTTTTGCTTCTTCAAATTCTAGTAATGTGACTATCCTTTTATTTTTTCTCGCCGCTAACAAAGCTGCTTCATTAACTATATTTGCAAGATCAGCTCCTGAGAATCCTGGCGTGCCTCTTGCAATTGTTCTTAAATTAACATCTGGCGCCATTTTTATTTTTTTCACATGGACTTTTAAAATTTTTTCTCTTCCTATAATATCTGGATTTGAAACTACTACCTGTCTATCAAATCTTCCTGGTCTTAATAAAGCTGGATCAAGCACATCTGGTCTGTTTGTTGCAGCTATAATTATGACACCTTCGTTTGTATCAAAACCATCCATTTCAACTAACAACTGATTTAAGGTTTGTTCTCTTTCATCATTTCCACCTCCTAAACCTGCCCCTCTACTTCTTCCAACAGCATCAATCTCATCGATAAAAATTATACATGGTGAATTTTTTTTACCTTGTTCAAACATATCTCTAACTCTAGATGCTCCTACTCCAACGAACATCTCAACAAAATCAGATCCTGAAATAGTGAAGAACGGAACTCCTGCTTCACCTGCAATTGCCCTAGCTAATAAAGTTTTACCTGTTCCTGGGGGACCAACAAGTAAAGCCCCTCTTGGAATTTTTCCACCCAATCTACTAAATTTTTTTGGATCTTTTAAAAATTCTACAATTTCCTCAACCTCTTCCTTAGCTTCCTCTACACCAGCGACATCATTAAAAGTAACTTTGCCTTTAAGTTCGTTCATCATTTTTGCTTTTGATTTCCCAAAACCCATAGCTCCACCTTTTCCACCCTGCATTTGTCTCATAAAGAAAATCCAAACTGCAATAAGCAATAACATTGGGAACCAAGAAAGTAGAACCCCGAATAAAGAAGGCATTTTCTCTTCTAAAGGTGCTGCCGAAATGCTTACACCTTTCTCTGATAATTTTTCGATAAGATTTGGATCATTGGGTGCATAGGTAGAAAAAGAATTTCCATTTGAATAAGTGCCTTTGATGTTATTACCTTGAATCTCAACTTTTAAAACTTCTCCATTTTCAACTGAATTTAAAAAATCTGAAAATATTATTTGATTTCCTCCTCGTATGTTGGATTGAGGATTTTTAAACATATTATAAAGACCTATAGTTAAAAAAACTATAATTCCCCACATTGCTAGATTTTTTAAATTCATTAGTTTAAAATAAGAATTATTATTAAATTAACAAGTGACAAAATATCAGTTATTTCACCAAATTTAACGCTCTTTTGATACTATAACTGAGTTATTTATCTTCTTTATTACACAGTTTCCTAAAGTAGTAGTAAACGAGTTATTATTTATAATTTGATAAATTAATTTATCAATTTTTTTTCCTCTTACTGGATAGTATTTTTTACCAACACTTTTTAACACTTCTGTAAGAGACCGAAAAACTATTTCCTCTGGCTGAAGAAAAAAATTTTTACTCAAAATAAAAAATTTATTATTATTTAAATTTGTTGAATTGT